>NZ_QBJC02000001.1:0-543003 GCF_003057695.2 Pseudocitrobacter sp. RIT415
AAATAATGTTTTTTTGGTTTTTTTTGCATAATGCTGATGCAAAGGAATAAATACAGCCAAGAAATTTTGCGATTCTCTTATTTTTGCTTAGCATTTTTTAATTCCTTTATAATACAAGAACAAGCCTACTCTTAAAGTCATAATTACCAATTCAGTGATTAAAACCATATATACCACTGAAATCGCATGAATATTTTCAGTAATATACAGGATTAAGATTCCAAAAACTTGAATTAGCGCCCCACATATAACTGTATAATTAGCAACATTCAATTTATCTATCGCAGCAAATGCCGGATAACCAAAGTTTACACTAATAAAAGTCACGATAGTTAATACGATGAAGACATTAAATATAGGTGTTGCCTCTAAAAAACTACTACCATAAAAAATTTTAATAAATGCAGGAGCTAAAAGATAACCAATAAAACTTACAATCAGCATAGGCACACCCAGTATTAATATAACTCGAAGCACCATTTTGTGATCATTTCTCTTCGCGACATATGGATAAAGAGCTTGAGTTACAGGTGATGTTAACGCCTGGAGGGCCTGATAAATTTTTTCTGCTGCACTATAGAAAGCAGCCTGTTGCATACCTGCTATAGCACCAACAATAAAAGTACTCGCAGTAGTATACATTGAATAGGAAGCTCTTGAGATAAAGAAAATAAAGCTTTCTTTTAAGCGAAAATATATTTCTCTCGTTTCAACCCTAATAAACCTTACCCCCTCCCTGTACATTAGATAGATACCTGCTATCCCTCCAATAATACAGCTCAGCGCATATGATGCTATTACTTGTTCGACACTCCCTTCGTTACGAACGAACACATAAATAAAGATGATGTACAAAAACTTCGTTAACATCATATATATAGTTATAGCACGCATTTTCTCCATCCCCTGGAAAAACCATGTGGGATAACAAGCTTGCGCAAGTATAATGGACAAAATGAACAATATCTCATTGAAGGAAAGTGTTTTTAACACGTAGTAATTATATAAATAAACACCCACAAAAAAGAATATTGCCAGAAAAATTTTTGCATGTATTACTGAGTTAATATAACCATGTAACACCTCACCTTTACTCTTTGCAATTTTATAAGAAGCCGATAAATTAAACCCAAAGTCAGTAAAAATAAGACCCAATGAACAAATTGACAAAATAACCATTGTCTTTCCGAAACCATCAACTCCTAAAACTCTTGAAAGATAGGGAAGAACTAACAATGGAGCGGCAAAATTTGCTAATTGGACCAAAAACAAGCTAAAAGTGTTCTTGATTAATTTATGTGTGCGTATTACATGCAATATTTTCATAAAATTACATTTGTCTCACTACTTCAATAATTTCTGAAGTGGAGATTGACGGAGTTCTAGGCAGATAAATTACATCACATGCGGGTTTTACCCAATCAAACTTACCAAGCCAATCGTCCCCCATCACTAAAACATTAGCATTATATTTTTTAACGTATTCCAGTTTGAGATCCAGAGATTCTTCAATAAATACTTCATCAACAAACTTAAGACTAGAGATTATTTTTACTCTATCTTTTTCGCTGTAAATTGGGTATCTATTTTTTTTACTAAAATTCAAGGCATCAGATGAAATACCAACAATTAAGTAGTCCCCTAGTGCTCTGGCCCGTTCGAGGATATTGATATGCCCTACATGAAAAACATCGAATGTACCAAACGTTATGATTTTCTTCATCTTATAATACCAACTATTATTTGTCATGCAACTTTGCAGGAATATTATTTAGATCTTGCCATTAATAACATTCAACAAATACTTACCATAATTATTTTTTTTGAGTAATTGTGCAAGTTCACAAAGCTGCTCCGCATCAATAAACCCTTTACGATATGCAATCTCTTCCGGACAAGATACTTTCAAACCCTGCCGTTCTTCGATCGTTGCGATAAAGTTACTTGCTTCAATCAGGCTTTGATGTGTACCGGTATCCAACCATGCATAACCTCGGCCCATCATAGCTACAGAGAGGCGGCCCTGCTCAAGGTAAAGACGGTTAATATCCGTAATTTCCAGTTCGCCACGAGGTGACGGTTTGAGGCTTTTTGCCATGGCCACAACATCGTTGTCATAAAAATATAAACCTGTGACTGCATAATTACTTTTAGGTTCTTCAGGTTTTTCTTCCAGACTGATGGCTGTACCATTTTTATCAAACTCAACAACACCATAACGTTCAGGGTCGTTAACATGATAGGCAAATACTGTTGCTCCACCATCTTTATCAACGGCTGCAGCAAGTTGTTTTGGCAGATCATGTCCGTAAAAAATGTTGTCACCGAGTACCAACGCACAATCATCAGTGCCAATAAAATCTTCACCGATAATAAAAGCCTGAGCAAGACCGTCCGGAGTTGGCTGAACTTTATATTGCAAGTTCAGTCCCCACTGGCTTCCATCACCCAGAAGTTGTTCGAAGCGAGGTGTGTCTTGAGGGGTACTAATAATCAAAATATCGCGTATTCCGGCCAACATCAGCGTAGATAACGGATAGTAAATCATTGGTTTATCATAAATTGGCAGTAGTTGTTTGCTTACCGCCATCGTTACCGGATAAAGACGCGTACCCGAACCACCAGCCAGAATAATACCTTTACGAGTTTTCATTTTGCTTATTCTCAAACAGAAAATGCCCCTGCGGGGCATTAAATGTGAAATGTTAGATTGACGTTGTTGTGAACAGCTCTTCCAGCATGCGTTTAACACCCTTCTCCCAGGAAGGCAGTGTTAACCCAAAGTTTTTCTGAAATTTTTCTGTGTTCAGACGTGAATTGGAGGGGCGTTTAGCTGGTGTAGGATATGCGCTTGTTGGCACAGCATTGAGTTTTGTCAGTGCAAGCTCAATCCCTGCTTTGCGTGCCTCATCAAACACCAATGCAGCATAGTCATGCCATGTGGTAACCCCACCTGCAACCAAGTGATAAAGTCCCGACACTTCTGGCTTCGCCATCGCAATACGGATGGCATGCGCAGTACAATCTGCAAGTAATTCTGCCCCAGTTGGCGCGCCAAATTGATCGTTGATTACAGATAATTCTTCACGAGCTGTTGCCAGTTTCAGCATCGTTTTTGCGAAGTTATTCCCCTTACCCGCGTAGACCCAACTGGTACGAAAAATAAGATGTTTCGCACAGTATTGCTGAAGCGCCTGTTCACCAGCAAGTTTAGTTTCACCATAAACATTCATCGGTGCCGTAGCATCCGTTTCACGCCATGGCGTATCACCATCGCCAGGGAAAACGTAATCGGTAGAATAATGGATAACCCATGCGTTAATACTGGCTGCCGCTTTAGCAATAGCCTCTACGCTACGCGCATTCAACAACTCTGAGAGTTCACGTTCGGTTTCTGCTTTATCAACTGCCGTATGTGCTGCTGCATTGACGATGACATCAGGTTTGATTCGCAGAACAGTTTCGGCAATGCCTTCAGGATTACTGAAATCACCGCAGTAATCTGTCGAATGGAAATCCAACGCAGTCACATCCCCTAGTGGAGCCAACGCACGCTGTAGTTCCCAACCCACCTGCCCTGTTTTGCCAAATAACAGAATATTCATTAGCTACGCGCTCCGTAATTCTGGTCAATCCAGGTCTTGTAAGCGCCACTCTTCACATTCTCGATCCATTGGGTGTTTGCCAGATACCATTCAACCGTTTTGCGGATCCCTGATTCGAATGTCTCCTGGGGTTTCCATGCCAGCTCACGACTCATCTTCGCAGCATCAATCGCATAGCGACGGTCATGGCCAGGACGATCGGCAACATAGGTGATCTGTTCACGGTAGGAGGTGTCTTTAGGCACGATCTCATCCAGCAGGTCGCAGATGGTGTGCACAACATCGAGATTTTTTTTCTCGTTATGTCCGCCAATATTATAGGTCTCACCCGGCTTACCCTGAGTAACAACCGTGTACAACGCGCGTGCATGATCTTCAACATACAGCCAGTCGCGAATCTGATCGCCCTTGCCATAAATCGGCAGCGCCTTCCCTTCCAGGGCATTCAGAATAACAAGTGGGATCAGCTTTTCTGGGAAGTGATACGGGCCATAGTTGTTCGAGCAGTTAGTCACCATGGTTGGCATGCCATACGTGCGCAGCCACGCCCGAACTAAATGGTCGCTAGACGCTTTCGATGCAGAATAAGGGCTGCTTGGCGCATACGCTGTTTTCTCAGTAAACAGAGGCAGTTCACTACCTGCAGCCACTTCGTCCGGATGAGGCAGGTCACCATACACTTCGTCAGTGGAAATGTGATGGAAGCGGAAAGCGGCTTTTTTATCAGCATCCAGTTCCGACCAGTATTTGCGAGCGGCTTCCAGAAGAACATAGGTACCCACAATATTAGTCTCGATAAAATCAGCTGGCCCCGTAATTGAGCGGTCAACGTGACTTTCCGCCGCCAGATGCATGACCGCGTCAGGCTGATGTTCTACAAAAATGCGCGCCATCGTTTCAGCGTCACAAATATCTGCATGTTCGAAACTGTAGCGGTCACTGTTATCAACCTCTACTAATGATTCGAGGTTACCTGCATACGTCAATTTATCGACATTGACGACTGAATCCAGAGTATTATTAATAATATGTCGAACAACGGCAGATCCAATAAAACCTGCGCCGCCAGTAACCAAAATTTTCACGTTTATTTCGCTCTTAACTATATTCGGAAAATAGAGAGATTAAATATAGGTCAATAATTCTAACCATATTTAATAATATTAGGCACGCTACCGCCCCTGGCTCAACAGCTACCAGTGCACTGCACAAAAATCAGTATGTCGTAGGCCAGTTCACGCAAACCTTCGCGGTTGAGATGAATCTCGCCCAACAATTTAGCCCACTATTTTGGGCTCAAACCTTGTGTAAGACAAGGAGAAATCCGGCATTTTTTATCAAAAAAAGCCGCGCGATCACTAATTTTAGTTGTTGTTTTTAATAGCAAAAACGGCAGTTGCTGTGAAATGAAATAAACCTCACTCACAATCATCTGCCGTTGTGTTAAAAATCTAACATATCTTGATGCTAAGACGATTTACTCAGAAAGCAACTTCTCAATCCCTTTCCGGAACTTCGCCCCTTCTTTCAGGTTGCGCAGCCCGTACTGAACAAATGCCTGCATGTAACCCATTTTCTTGCCGCAGTCGTAGCTGTCGCCGCTCATCAGCATCGCGTCAACGGACTGTTTCTTCGCCAGCTCGGCAATAGCATCCGTCAGCTGAATACGGCCCCAGGCGCCCGGCGCGGTTTTTTCCAGTTCGGCCCAGATGTCAGCGGAAAGCACATAGCGCCCTACGGCCATCAGGTCGGAATCCAGCGTTTGCGGTTGGTCTGGTTTTTCGATGAACTCGACGATACGGCTCACTTTACCTTCTACGGTTAGCGGCTCTTTGGTCTGAATAACAGAGTACTCAGAAAGATCGCCCGGCATACGTTTCGCCAGCACCTGGCTGCGGCCTGTTTCGTTGAAACGCGCCACCATGGCAGCAAGGTTATAACGCAATGGGTCGGCAGTCGCGCCATCGAGAATGATATCCGGCAAAACAACCACGAACGGGTTATCGCCAACGATCGGACGCGCGCACAGAATGGAGTGGCCCAGGCCCAGCGGCTGTGCCTGGCGGACGTTCATAATGGTTACGCCCGGCGGGCAAATGGACTGAACTTCTGCCAGTAGCTGACGCTTTACGCGCTGCTCAAGCAGAGCTTCCAGTTCGTAGGAGGTGTCGAAGTGGTTTTCCACGGCATTTTTAGAAGCGTGGGTGACCAGGACGATTTCTTTGATCCCTGCAGCAACAACTTCGTCGACGATGTATTGGATCATCGGCTTGTCAACGATTGGTAGCATCTCTTTAGGAATGGCCTTGGTGGCAGGGAGCATATGCATGCCCAGCCCGGCTACCGGAATGACTGCTTTCAAATTAACCATTTTCGTGTCCACCTATATACGGTTGATGAATTATAGCTATTAACGATGTTTGATCCACTATGTTTTCTCATAGTATCGGGTAAAGACCACTAAATCTCTGGATACAATCCGAGAATGCGTCTGAAGAGGTGGGTTCGGCTAAAAATTCAGCGTTTGGGTAGGGTAAAATTCAGCGCATCGACATTGACAACATGCTGATCAATAAGGTCAATGTCCGCAGACTGCTGGCCATTTTCATTGATTGCTTGAATATTTGACATTGAGAGCAGCGTCTCGTGTTTGGCCATAAATTTTCCGCGAACATCCTTGCGTAAGTCGAAGTGAAGTTGTAACGCGGGCCCGCGCACTTTGGGTTGCATCACTTTGATATTACGCATAAAAATGTGTTGTGGTTTGTTGTGAATCTCCAATGATGCGTGGTTCAGGTCGAGGTTAGTCAGCGCCACAAACGACGGCGCATTGCCCGATGAAATCTGTATTCCCCGCAGTTTCAGCGTTAATTGGCGATTATCCATCCGCACATTATTCAGCCTGAAATTCTGCGGTATCGACAGATATTTCCCTTTGATAACACCATAGCCAATTAGCATACCCGCACTATTAACCATATCCACACCATCGATAACGAAATTATCACAGCCATATATTGCTACCGTAGCGTTATCAATTCCGGCTTTCTTACTGTATTCCGGGGTGATATTTCGTGCTTTAATATTACGAATAATAAAGTGTTTACCGTTTTCGACGTGAACCAACTGTCGACAGTGGCTGCCGGTGATATTGGCCACGACAAAGTTTTTCACCGCCTGGTGCTCCGGGTAGTCGTTATCGTAGGTGCTGCCCGCAAGCCCAATGCCGATGCCCCAGTTGGTCTTGCCATTGGTGCAATCGATATGGTCAATCACATGGTCAGAGATAAGGATATTCTTATCGTTAATCGCGACGTTCCATTCAATGGCATCACCCTGCAGGTGGCTAAATTTGCTGTGGGTGATTTTTACGCCGTCGAGTTGATTATGGAATCCCTGGCGTAAAATGCCGTAGTTAGCCTGGTTAACATTGATGCGTGTGATAGTGAGATTGCGCATCGTCCTTTTTTGTTTGCCGCCGATGTATATTTGCGCCACCGGGCCGAAACCACTCATCTCCAGCCCTTCGATGGTGCAGTCAGATCCGCGAACGTCGAGGGTAATATTATTGAGTCTCCCCTCCCCCACCACTTTACACCCATCCTGCAACGCAAAACGCCCACGACCATTGCCTTTCAGGCTACCGTTAACCTGCAACGTTTTACCCGGCGGCATGATGATACCGGTGTTGATATTGTCGCAAACCACGCCCTTAGGAACGTCGATAATATCGGCGTCGTCAAACGCCTGACGAAATGCGCGGATCCAGTCATTACCGACCAGATAGTTGCGGATATCGACTGCATCATTACGCCCCAGCGCGCGCGCAGCGGGGGTGTGTAGCAGAGGAATGGCGGCAAGCGTAACGCCTGCCGACAGGAAGCGTCGTCGGGAGAATTTTTTATCCATGCAACCTCAATAGCAAAGGGTTTGCAGCAGGCTCGCAAGCTGGCGGTTAATCACCTGCTGATTGAACTCGGTTTCAACTTTTTGGCGGGCGCGTTGCAGCACCGGGCGCAGCGTCGGCTCATCAAGATGGCGCAGTTCGCTGAGTTTGTTTGCCAGTGCGTGGGCGTCGTTTTCCGCCACCAGCCAGCCGGACGCATTGGCGTCTATCAGTTCCGGAATACCGCTGTGCTCGGTGGAGAGCACCGGAATACCTACCGCCATCGCTTCCATCAGCGCGACGGGAATGCCTTCCATATCGCCATCCGCGCCGGTAATCGACGGCAGCAGAAAGACATCCGCCTCATCGAGCATCGCTTTTACCTCGTGGCTGGGCTTAAAGCCCGGCATCTCCACGCACCCTTCCAGTTGATACTGTTCGATAAGCGTGCGCAGGCGGCGCTCCCACGGGCCAATACCAAGGATGCGGTAATGAAACGCCACGCCACGCTCTTTCAACTGACGGCACGCTTCAATCGCTACATGCAGCCCTTTTTTCTCGGTCAGGCGGGCGACGGAGATAATTTGCAATGTCTCACCTGGCGCTTTGGTCGGACGCAGGGCAAAACGATCCATATTGACACCCATCCGCGAGACAGCGATTTTTGCACTCGGGCAGCCCATTCCCTGCAAGCGTTTCGCCCATAAGTCACTGATCGGCAACATCAGATCGCCCCGCCGAAAAAGCTGTTGATACTCCGGCGTATAGTGATTCAGTACATCGCGGCTGGAGATGTCAATGCCGTGAAAAACGGTGGCGATTTTGCCGCGTATCACACCCAGTTCGCGCAGTTTCGCCGCCGTGACGCCCGCCGGGCCGAAGTGAGCGATAAACACATCGGCGCGGAACGGTTGAGGGTTATTGCCACAAATGGCCGAGAGGATCAGGTTGCGCGCTTCGTGACCGTAACGCTTCATGTTCAGCGCCTGCCAGGTCGCCGGGCGATGCAATCCGCGCAGTGTACTCATCGCACGGTGGCGAAACTTCGCCCCCGTACTCGTGGGTTCATCCTGCAGCCAGCGGGTTTTCGCGGCCAGGTTATATTGGGTGTACGCCGCGTGAGTGTTGGTCATATCGCCCTTTTGCAGAGCGATAATTTCGACCTCGTGGCCCATTTCGATAAAGGCCACAATCTGATTGAGCACAAAGGTTTCAGACGACAGCGGGAATTTCAGCAAGAAGAAACCAACCTTCATTTCCCCTCCCCGATGCGCGTTAATACCGATTCCACCATCGCCCGCCCCGCCGCACGCTCACGTGCCACCGCTTCGTTCAGGCGCGGTACCAGTGTCGGAAGCTGGCCTAATGTGTCCGCCGCCATCGCTTCCAGGTCGCCGTTCAGCAGATGGCGAATATCCACCGCCATTTCCGGCATACCCAGTTGCTGCATAATACCGGCCGATTTGTGTTCATAGTTAATCGCAATCGCCGGTGTTCCGAAGTTCATGGAGATAATCGCTGAATGCAGACGTGTACCGACCGTCAGGTCACAGGCGCCCAGCAGTTTGCCCATTTCGAGATCGTTAAGCTCATCCATCACCACGTGGTAGCGCGATGGGTCCTGAATATGTTTACGCAGGTTAAGCGCCACCATGCGATCATCTTTGTTATAGCTGTCGATGCCCGTACAGGTAGAGAGCGCCATCACCTGCCAGCCGCTGGCGATAATGCGGTTGACCACGCCTGCAAACGCTTTTTCGTAGGCTTCCTGCGTGGTGCCGAGGCGCTTATCAAACGGCGCCAGTTCACGCAGGGTAATGGCGACGGTTTTCTGCTGCTGCGCGACATTCAGCCAGTGCTGTACGGCGTAACTCGCGTCAAAGCTGTCATTGTGATGATCCACCAGCCAGGCGGTATCAACGCCCTTCTCCACTTTCGAGGTGTCAATATCGCTGCGTTTCATCAAATCAAGGCTGACCGACTCGCGCAGGAACAGGGCGTCGCAATGTCCGAAGACATAGTTTGCCATCTGGTTAAACGCCGGTGCCTGGAACGGCCCGACACTATGGCCGACCATATAAATCGGTTTTTTCGCCATAAAGGTACACAGCGCGTGCTCAAACTGCGTCACACCATACAGGTCGACGAAGAACGAGCCGCCCACCTGGATAATCGCGTCATAACCGGACAACAGACGCACAAAATCGGTAAAGCCCTGAGCAATGGCGATATTACGTAGCTTGCCGCTGTCGGTTACGCGCGAGAGCAGCACCTGGTGTTGATAGCGACGACGCAGCACTTTTTTTACTCGCCCGACCATGCCCGGCGCGTTGTTATGCGCTTTCATCTGCAAATAGAGCGGATCGCCCATCACCGGGCGATTGAGCAGCCAGGAGGAACTCACCGGATACCGGCTCATCACATCCACTTCAGCCTCAGGCGAGAGCGTGTTGATGGCATCTAAAAGCCCGCGCAGAATGGCGCTGTCGCCACGGTTGCCGCAGGTGTGGTTGCCAAGAATCAATAATTTCATAATGACCTCAAAAATTAGCCTGCGCGAAGCAGCGTTTTCATTTTCTCGTTACGGCACAGCTGGCGCTTCATCTCCACCACCAGCGGGTGGCGGGAGAGCACAATCATCGCCACAAAAGCCAGTACGCCCGCGGCAATCTGTGTTGCCAACAGTAACGCCAGCGGCAGTTGACCATTCAGCGCCCACCCCAGGCCGTAGCTCACCGCGAGCGTAGGCAAAGAGAGGTAAAACGGTAGCCACAGGCTGAGAATGTATTCACGGTAGCTGGAGCCCAGAATGGGTTTGATCAGCACGAAATAGCTCAGAATGGTGTTGATAATCTGCACCAGCAGGAAGCCCAGCGTGACGCCAATCGCACCGCCCAACTGACCGCCGACGATGATCGCCGGGATAAACAGGCAGGTTTTAAAAACGTTGAATTTAAAACTGATATCGACGCGTGCTTTCGCCATCAACAGCGAACCAATCGGATTCCCCACCGACCGCAGTAGCCCTACCACGCACAGCAGTTGCAGCACCGGAATGATGCTCACCCACTTCTCACCAAAAACCAGCGGCACAAAGTTGTTGCTCACCACCATCAGCCCGAGCAGCGCCGGGAAGTTGATAATGCCGACCACAGAAAGCAGCTTGTAGAAGTTGACGCGCAGTTTGGCCGTGTCGTCCTGTATTTTGGCAAATGCCGGGAACAGCACGCGGGTGATAATCGGATTCAGTTTCATCGGCGGCACCACCGCCACGTTGTAGGCCAGGTTGTAGCCGCCCGCGACGCTCGCCCCCAGAATACGCGCCAGTACCAGCGTCGAAAGGTTGGTGTTCACATAGTTAATCACGCTATCCGCCGTCAGCCAGGCGCCAAAACGCAGGTTAGACGACACGCTCGCCAGCGAAAAATGCAGCCCCGGGCGATAAATTTTGCGGCCAAAGTAGCCAAACAGCAGCGTACGCACTGCGCTGTTGACCAGATAACCGAGGATCGCGGTCATGGCTAACGGCCAGAAGTGCGCCGACACCACGGTGAAAGTAAAGCCCGCCAGCACCGAACTGGTTTCAATCAGGCCAATCTTGTTGAACTCCAGCTCTTTTTGCATCAGCGCGCGAAACTGCTGCCCGTGGGGGATCACAATAAAGGCCAGCGATAAGGTCTGGATCAGCGGCTGTAAATCCGGGTTATGTAACACGCTGGCAATCGCCCCGCTCAGGGCAAATACCGCCACGCACACCACCACGCCCAGCCCGACGTTCAGCCAGTACAGGGTGGTGAGTTCAAGGTGGCTTATCTCTTTACGCTGAATAATCGAGTTCGCGATACCGAAATCAGATAGCGTATCCGCCAGCGCGATAATCACCAGCGACACGGTCAGCAGACCGAACTGGTGGTTATCGATGATGCGCGCCAGCACCGTCATCTGCACCAGCCCCAGGCCAATGATAATGACAGTCGCCATGGCCGACCACTTCGCACCGCTGATGGTTTTTTCTCTCAGGCTCATACCCGTTCCTCAATACGCCGTTTTACTGACGAAGCCTTTGAACACCGTCAGGAAAACAATTTTGATATCGAACCACAGGCTCCATTCGCGAATGTATTCCAGGTCGAACTCGACGCGTTTTTCCATTTTTTCCAGCGTGTCGGTCTCGCCGCGCCAGCCGTTGATTTGCGCCCAACCGGTAATGCCTGGCTTCACTTTGTGGCGCAGCATGTAACCCTCAATCAACTGGCGATACTGTTCGTTGTGCGCCACCGCATGAGGACGCGGGCCGACGATCGACATGCCGCCGGTCAACACGTTGATAAACTGCGGCAGTTCATCGAGCGAGGTACGGCGCAGGAAGTTTCCAACCGGCGTCACGCGCGGGTCGTTTTGTGTCGCCTGAGTGACCACCGCGTCGTTTTCCATCACCTTCATGGAACGGAATTTCCACACTTTGATAGGCTTACCGTCCATGCCGTAACGGGTCTGGCGGAAAATGACCGGCCCGGCGGAAGTGAGTTTCACCGCCAGCGCGATGCAGCACAGCGCAGGCGAAATCAGCAGCAGGATCATGCTGGCGAGCACGATATCTTCCAGCCGTTTAATGATGCGGTTGACGCCAGAGAGCGGCGTGTCGTACAGCGGCACGACCGGCACACCGTTGACCTCTTCAATACGCGAATGAAGAATGTTGAAGGTAAACACATCGGGGATAATCAGCACCGAGCAGGTGGTATCCGCCAGCTCGCGCATCAGTTTTTTAATCAGCCCCTCTTCCTGCATCGACATGGCGATATAGACGTTATGAATTTTGCCCGCGCGCGCGTCGTCCAGCAGTTGCTGAATATTGCCCGCCCAGTCGGCGCTGACGCCACCCGGTTTAGCGTCATGATAGGTGCCCACCACTTCATAACCGATCCACGGCTGATTACGGAAGCTCTCCAGCAGCGCCTGCCCCTGCGGGAGATCGCCCGCTACCGCGACGTAGCGTTTGTTGTAACCATGATTGCGCAGCACGCCGGCGCCATAACGAATAAACGCCCGGCTGGCCAACATGCCGCAGGTGGTCAGTAAATACCAGCTCAGCCAGACGCTGATATGGGTGCTGAAATCGTCGTCAAACGCCAGCAGTCCGGCGCTGAATACCAGGCTCAGCGTCCAGTTCTGTAGCAGCAACAACAGTTCGGTGGTTATGCGCACGCCGCGCCATGAACGATAGAAATCCGTGATCCCGCCGATCATCTGGAACACCACCAGCGTCACCAGCGCCATCAGCAGATGGAGATACAAAAACGGCAGCGCCGCGGCTTTGCACACTACCCACAGCCCGCCGAGCATAATGGTGATATCCGAAAAACGCTGCACCATTGAGATTAACGATGCATTCGTTTTGGCTCGCTCGCGCTTTTTTAGAGTCGTCATCGTTGTTCCTTTTTCATCACCAGTCACCCTCACCCCGGCCCTCTCCCTGAGGGAGAGGGTGAAAACCCGCGCAGATGTTAAGCCTGTGCATGATCTGTCCCCTCTCCCTCAGGGAGAGGGTTAGGGTGAGGGGGGCTTTTACTGCTTAAGCAGCGCCAGAATATCCTGCGTTCGTGCCAGCATCAGCGGGGTATCACCACGCGATTCCACGTTCAAACGCACCACCGGTTCGGTGTTCGAGGAACGCAGGTTGAAGCGCCAGTCGGCAAACGCCAGGCTGATGCCATCGGTACGGTCAATTTCCAGCGCCTCGTGAGCAAAGTGCTGCTCTACGCGGGCAATTGCCGCAGCAGGCTCGGCCAGTTTGCTGTTGATCTCGCCGCTTGCCGGGAAGGCAGACATCCGATCGCGCACCAGTTCGCCCAGCGTTTTCCCTTTCAGGCACAGCAGTTCGCTTACCAGCAGCCACGGGATCATTCCGCTGTCGCAGTAGGCAAAATCGCGGAAATAGTGATGGGCGCTCATTTCGCCGCCGTAGATGGCGTCGTCTTTGCGCATGCGTTCTTTGATAAAAGCGTGGCCGGTTTTCGACATCACCGGCGTGCCGCCCGCCGCTGTCACCACATCTACCGTGTTCCAGGAAAGACGCGGGTCGTGGATAATTTTGGCGCCCGGATTTTTCTCCAGGAACGCTTCTGCCAGCAGGCCGACGATGTAATACCCTTCGATAAACTGCCCGGTTTCATCGAACAGGAAGCAGCGGTCGAAATCGCCATCAAACGCGATACCCATATCCGCGCCGTGTTCGATTACCGCGTTGCGGGTGTCGTCGCGGCACTCAGGTAACAGCGGGTTAGGAATACCGTTGGGGAAATTGCCGTCCGGGGTGTTGTGCACTTTAATCAGCGTCACTGGCACGTTTAGCGCTTTAAAGCGCGCTTCGAGCGCATCAATCACCGGCCCTGCCGCGCCGTTGCCAGCGTTCACCACCAGCTTGAGGGGCGTCAGGTTTTTGACGTTGATGTACTGCAACAGGTGATCAATATACGCATCGCGCAGGTTAATTTTCTGATAGCTGCCGCGCTGACTTTCATCCACCGGCGGGAAGTCGTTAGCCTCCGCCAGACGCTGCACATCGCGCAGCCCGGTATCACCGCTGATTGGACGCGCCCCTTCGCGCACCAGCTTCATGCCGTTGTAATCCATCGGATTATGGCTGGCGGTGACTTCAATGCCGCCATCAATCCCCAGATGGAAGGTCGCAAAATAGATCTCTTCAGTACCAGAAAGCCCGATATCGAGCACATCAACGCCCGCATCGCGCAGACCGCGTGCCAGCGCCAGTTTCAGCGCTTCGCTGGTCAGACGCACATCGCCACCCAGCACAATGGTTTTCGGTTTCAGAAATTCGCCATAGGCGCGGCCAATACGCCACGCGATATCTTCATTCAGCTCTTCGCCTAATTTGCCGCGAATGTCATAGGCTTTAAAACAGGTTAATGTTTTCATGTTTTTACCTTTCTTCAGGCAACAGTTGGCCCTGACCAAAATGGCCATTTTTTCGTTGTCGTTATTTATGCGTGAGCGCTACACGCGCCCGTAGCGATCCGCAAAGCGCACCACATCGTCCTCTTCCAGATACGAACCGGAGCGGACTTCAATTAAATCGAGCGGGATCTTGCCGGGATTCTCAAGGCTATGAGTCGCGCCAAGCGGGATATAAATAGATTCGTTTTCACCCAGCAGCTTGATGTCATCGTTGATGGTGACTTTGGCGGTGCCCGCCACCACAATCCAGTGTTCTGCCCGGTGGTGATGCATTTGCAGTGAAAGCCCCTCGCCCGGTTTCACGGTGATCCGTTTCACCTGATAGCGATCGCCAGCATCAATCGAGTCATATTTCCCCCACGGGCGATACACTTCGCGGTGAATATGATGCTCATGACGCCCCTCGGCTTTAATTTGCTCGACGACTTTTTTGACGTCCTGAACCGCGCTGCGATCGGCGATCAGAACCGCGTCTTTGGTCTGCACCACCACCAAATCCTTTACACCGACGGTCGTCACCAGGCCGGATTCGGCGTACACATAGCTGTTTTCGGTTTTGTGGCTGATCACGTCACCGTGATGCACGTTGCCTTCCGGCGTATGGTTGCTGATTTCCCACAGTGAAGACCAGGAGCCCACGTCGCTCCAGCCTGCGTCCATCGGCACCACCACCGCGTCGGCGGTCTGTTCCATTACCGCGTAATCGATAGACTCTTCCGGGCAAGCGAGAAACGCGGCTTCATCGACGCGGATGAAATCAAGATCCGGGTCGGTGACGCTCATGGCTTTCTCGCACGCTTCAAGAATATCCGGGCGATATTTTTTCAGCTCTTCCAGGAAGCGTCCGGCACGGAACAGGAACATACCGCTGTTCCAGTAATATTCGCCGCTGGAGACATACGCCTGGGCGGTATCGAGATTCGGTTTTTCGACAAACTGCGCCACATCGAAGGCCACCGCGTCTTTTTCGCCTGGTGAAACATCACCACGACGAATATAGCCATAGCCGGTTTCCGGCAGATCGGGCACGATACCAAACGTGACCAGTTTGCCGCTTTCCGCGTACGGTGTCGCATTGCGCACCGCCTCACGGAACGCGTCTTCATTCTGAATAACGTGGTCTGCCGCCAGCACCAGCATCAGCGGGTCGCAGCCGGTTTCACGACGCACCGCCGCCAGCGCCGCAAGGGCAATCGCCGGGGCGGTATTCCGCCCCACAGGTTCGAGAATAATATTCTCGGTCAGCTTATTCATCTGGCGCAGTTGCTCGGCCACGATAAAGCGGTGCTGCTCATTGCAGATAACCACCGGGCTTTCACACTCCACGCCGTGCAGACGATTAATCGTCGCCTGCAGCATGGTCAGTTCGCCTTTCAGGCACAGGAACTGTTTGGGATAAAGCACTCGGGACAGCGGCCACAAACGGCTGCCGGAGCCACCGGCCATCACTACCGGAAAAAGTGTTGATTGACTCATCGTTTAACCCCGAATATCAGCAATAAATTGACTCAGCACGTTCTCTTTCTCGAGCGTGCGTTCCGCGTAGGCCAGCGCCTGCGCGTTGCGTTTCGGCATCAAGAGTGCCTGTTCAATACCGTCCATTAACGCCGGAACCGATTCCGGCTCGACGCACACGGCAATCCCCGGTTCATTGAGGCATAACTGCCCTAATTCGGTTTCAGCTTCCGCGGTAATCACCGCATTACCGCCCACCGCCAGAATATTGGTCAGTTTGGACGGCAGTACTGCATCCGCCGCGCCGCGTTTTTGAATCACCAGATGGCAGTCGGCCATCGAAAGCAGCGCGGGCAGTGCGTCGTAAGATTGCAACGGGAAGAAGCGCACATTGTCTAACCTGCGCTCTGCCGCCAGTTTTTCCAGCCGCGCTTTCCCGCCACCCTGGCCGACAATCACAAACAGCCACGGTTTGTCACGCAGCAAGGCGGCGGCCTCAATCACGCTTTCCAGCCCCTGCTTCTCGCCGATATTGCCGGAGTAAAGAATCAGTTTGCGGTCGGCTGGCAGGCCAAGCTGTTCGCGTAAAACCGCAACATGGGTGCTGTTCACATCGCGAAAACGCGCCACTTCCGACCAGTTTGGGAAGAAAATGATCTTCTCTTCCGGCACGCCCTTCTCACGGGCTTTATTCATCATTGAGCGTGAGATAGTTGAGACATTATCGACGTTAAGCAGGCCGCTACGCTCAAAGGCGCTGGCGAGCTTCGCCACTTTGCCCGGTTTGCCTTTACCTGCCATGCCCAGGCCGAGCATCGCGTCCACTTCATAATCCTGAATATGCAGCAGCGTGCGCGCACCGGAGAGTTTTGCCAGCAGGCGCATACCCGGCGTGCAAAAGAGCGTTGGCACCACGCCGATAATGCGATCCGGCTTCCAGCGACGCTGGGCCAGCAGCGGGAAGACGCTGCTGACGGCAAAGCTGCCTAAATGGATCAGGCGCTTCAGCGTGGAGGGCTGTTTCGGCACATACAGTGGGCAACGCCAGACGGTGGCGGCCCCCTCTTCCCGACGATAGCGCCAGGCGGAGTAGTGCTCGCCCACCTGCCACTGCGGATAGTACGGCGGCGCGGTGATCACCCGAACTTCATGCCCCTGGCTTGCCATCCACTCGACCATTTCGCCGGTGTATTTGCCGATACCGGTCAGCTCGGGTGAATAATTGATGCCATAAACCAATATCTTCATAACCCTGGCACCTCGGCCCGCTTCTCATCGAGGAAGTAGGCGCGGCTGTTGGCATGCACATTGTCCGCAGCCAGCAGCGCCGACGGCGTCAGCCAGCGGTAATCATTGTGCTGTTCATCCGGGAGCGTCAGATCGCTTGCATCTACGCGCAGACGGAAACCCAGCACGATGTAATGGGTAGAGAAATCCGCCCCGGAAAAGTTATCGTCATAAAAATGCTGCCAGACGCCGTAGAACTGGCCTGCCGATATCGGCAGGCTCAGGCCCAGCTCCGCCTGCGTTAAGCGGGCGAAGGCGTCGGCGAGCGTTTCATCTTTCTGCACGCGACCGCCAGGAACAAACCAGAACCCCTGCGCCGGACGGTTGGTGCGTTTGCCAAGCAGATATTCGCCCTGCGCGTTTTCCACAATCAAATCAATTGAGATAAGCGGTGTAGAACGCACTACGGTGGCAAAATCCTGCGTGCTCAGAAACATCGGTTACCCCCGGAAACGCTGCTGGTTTTGCAAAAACCACTGGTAGGTGCTGGCAAGGCCAGCTTCCAGGGTGATTTCGTGATACCAGCCCAGTTGATGCAGGCGGGTGACGTCGAGCAGTTTGCGCGGCGTGCCGTCCGGTTTGGACGCATCAAAGACCACACGTCCCTTAAAGCCCACCACTTTCGCCAGCGTCTGCGCCAGTTCGCGAATGGTGCAGTCGATGCCGGTGCCGACGTTGATATGCGACAACATCGGCTGGGTGTTCTCCTGCCATACGTCGCGATCCAGCTCCATCACGTGGATGCTGGCAGCCGCCATGTCGTCCACGTGGAGGAACTCGCGCATCGGCGTACCGCTGCCCCACACCACCACATCCGATGCATTCTGCTGGGCGGCTTCGTGGAAGCGGCGCAACAGCGCAGGAATGACGTGCGAATTGCTGGGGTGGAAGTTATCGTTCGGCCCGTACAGGTTCGTCGGCATCACCGAGCGATAGTCACGACCGTACTGGCGGTTATAGGATTCACACAGCTTGATCCCGGCAATTTTGGCAATCGCGTAGGGCTCGTTGGTCGCTTCCAGCGTACCCTGCAGAAGCTCACTTTCGGCCATTGGCTGCTTCGCCAGCTTCGGATAGATGCAGGATGAGCCAAGGAACAGCAGCTTATTCACGTTATGCACATGTGCAGCATGAATGATGTTGCTTTCAATCATCATGTTTTCGTAGATGAAATCGGCGGGATAGGTATTGTTCGCCACAATACCGCCCACTTTTGCCGCCGCCAGATAAACCTGGTCAATCTGTTCGGTGGCAAAAAATTCGTTCACTGCATTGCTGTCGAGCAGGTTGAGCTCATCGCGAGTACGCAGAATCAGATCCACGTTTTCTCGCTGCTCAAGCTGGCGGACAATGGCCGAACCGACCATTCCCCGGTGGCCCGCCACAAAAATACGTTGTCTGGTCATTCTCAGGACTCCAGCGCGATCGCCACATCGTAGCCGTGGGATTTCAGCAGAGAGTGTTTCTTCGCCGCTTCGAGGTCTTTGGCAACCATTTCCGAAACCATTTCCTGCAGGGTGGTTTCCGGTTTCCAGCCCAGCGTTTCGTGCGCTTTGGTCGGGTCGCCCAGCAGGGTTTCCACTTCCGCAGGACGGAAATAGCGCGGGTCAACGGCAATGATGATATCGCCCGGTTTCACGCCCGGCGCATCATGGCCGGTGACAGAAACCACAATGCCCTTCTCTTCCACGCCGGTACCTTCAAAGCGCAGCTTGATGCCCAGCTGAGCCGCCGCCATTTCGACGAACTGACGCACGGAGTACTGCACGCCGGTGGCGATAACGAAATCTTCCGGCTTGTCCTGTTGCAGCATCATCCACTGCATTTTCACGTAGTCCTTGGCGTGGCCCCAGTCACGCAGGGAATCCATGTTGCCGAGATACAAGCAGGACTCCAGCCCCTGCGCAATATTGGCAATCGCGCGGGTAATTTTGCGGGTGACGAAGGTTTCGCCACGGCGCGGGGATTCATGGTTGAACAGAATGCCGTTGCAGGCATACATGCCGTAGGATTCGCGGTAGTTGACGGTGATCCAGTAGGCGTACAGTTTTGCTACCGCATACGGAGAGCGCGGATAGAACGGCGTAGTCTCTTTCTGCGGAATTTCCTGAACCAGGCCGTACAGCTCAGAGGTGGACGCCTGATAGAAACGGGTTTTCTTTTCAAGACCGAGGAAGCGAATAGCTTCCAGCAGACGCAGCGTACCCATGGCATCCACGTCGGCGGTGTATTCCGGAGATTCAAACGAAACGGCCACGTGGCTCATCGCGCCCAGGTTGTACACTTCATCCGGCTGCACTTCCTGCAGAATACGGGTCAGGTTCGAGCTGTCGGTCAGGTCACCGTAGTGCAGGTGGAATTTCGGGTTGCTGCTGTGCGGATCCTGATAGATGTGGTCAACGCGTTCCGTGTTAAAAGAGGAAGCGCGGCGCTTAATGCCATGCACTTCGTAGCCTTTTTCCAGCAGAAGCTCTGCCAGGTAAGAACCATCCTGGCCGGTTACGCCGGTGATGAGAGCGACTTTTGACATGTTTTTATCCTCTGTACTTATCAGAAATTAATCAGTTTCAACGCGTTCGCGTATCACCACTGCGGGGTTGCCACGGCAAATCACGTTTGCCGGAAGCGATTTAAAAACGCTGCTTCGCGCACCAACGATGGTGCCGTCGCCAATTTCAATGCCGGGAGCAACAAAGACATCCGTCGCCAGCCAGCATTTTTCGCCAATCACAATCGGTGTGGCGGTAATATCAAAATGTTGACTCTGGAAGTCATGACTTCCGGTACATAAATAACACTTCTGTGACACCACCGAATTTGCGCCGATGGTAATATTGCCCAGCGTATATAACACTGCGTCATCACCCACCCAGGCATAATCACCAAGGGTTAATTTCCATGGATAGGTAATTTTCACTGACGGGCGAACGACTACGTTTTTTCCTATTTTTGCACCAAACAGACGTAACAAAAATGCACGCCAGCGATAGAGTATCTGCGGTGACCATGCAAAAAGTGTTGATTGCACCGCCCACCATAATTGCACTTTAATTCCCCCCGCCCCGCGAAAATTCTTCGGCACAGAGAATCCCGATAAATCTTGCATACCTTTCCCTTATATTCAGGATTTGTTATACAGGGCTTTTGTTTTGCCGGTGGTGCGCAGACGTAATAAATAAGACAATTCTGTCAGAAGCTTTGGCATGCGTAATATTTCTCGCTGAACATTCTTTGCATCCTGACATAACTGTAAATTATTAGTGGTTGATACCCCGCCCATCGAAAATTCAGACACCAACCCTTTTATGCGTTTAAAGGCATAGCCTGCTTTATACATTTTGGCGGCCAGTGCATAATCAGATGAAACACGATATTGCATATCATACGGATTTTGTTTCAACCCCACGCAGGGGAAGAAGATTGCCTGATGGCTGGCGGGTAAACTGTGATAAATATACCAGCCACTTTTTGCCCGACGGGTGAGTTGTGTACCATCGCCAAAATCGAGCATCGCATCACCCAGATACATCGCATCATCTTTTTTATTACGCAGTTGACGGACGAATTGTGAGACGTCCTGATGAAACACATCGCCGGAATTCAGGAACAGAGCAAATTTGCCTTTCGCCATCGCGATGCCTTTATTCATCGCATCATACAGGCCGTTATCCGGCTCGCTAACATAACGTAAGTTATACTGTCCGTTACGTTTTTCCAGAAACTCCGCCGTGCCGTCAGCCGACCCGCCGTCGACCACAATCCACTCAAACTGAATGCTCGGATCGTTCGCCAGATGCGCCAGTGAACGCCAGGTTTTGACGATGCCGTCATGGTTACGAAACGCGACGGTAATGACACTCAGCAGCATTGTTTTTTCCACCTTATCCGTTGTCGGCCATATTGAGCGCTTTACGCAAAATAAAGGGACAGACAATTAAAAATGCATATTCCGGGCTAAATATCGAACCGGTAAAAAACAGCGATATTGGCGTAAAAAGAAACAACTGCACGCGGAAATTGCGATTATTCCCAAAAGCGTTAATTGTCATCTTTCCGACATTAATCATGTACCATGCCGTCAATATCACTGCAAACCACGAAAAATAAATAATGAGCAGATACAAACCATTGTCTATTGTTTTTCCGACATCCGCACCGTTAAAGATTCCGAATGATGCCACATATTCATAAAGAGAACCGAAACGCACAATACCATCAATATTGGTTAACGAATAACCTACCATTACCAGTGGGCCTATTATACGGTAATAGGATGATGATCCTTCCGTCCCCAGATCGCCCAGACGCTCAGATATATACGGAAAAGCAAACACTAAACCGACCAAAAATACAGCCAACGAGATAATTGCCAGCGGCAGTTTTTTCTTAATGGCGTCTTTGTTCAGATACTGAAAAGCCCACTCCAGCAAATAGAACAGAATAAACGTCATTACCCCGGAAAATGATCCTGAAAGAATAATCCCTGCCAGAATCATAGCATCTGCTTTAGGGGTTTTGATACCGAACTGTTTGATACAGAGCCAAATTGAGATTAACGCCAGAGCGAAGAATGCCGGTTCGAAATAAAGTGCCGTGGTACGCTTGCCGCCGAACTTGATAAAATTCAGAACATAGCTGTTACTGTATATAAGATATTTCGAAATTGTCTCCATCAGGCTACTGCCTCCGGAGACGATAATTTGCAGCATCTCGACAGCGGCCAGCATGACGATGACGCCAATCACCATATAAAAGCCACGCAAAATTTTGCGGTGATTATGTGGCGAGATAACCTTGAAGCGAATACTCCATACCATACCGACAATAATCACGATATAGACAAACAGCATCGTCGAGGTAACGTACTTACTGGCATCGTAAGACTGGCCGAACAGATAGTTAAACAGCGTCAACCCTGCCCCCGCGCCGAGTGCAATCATCAACTTTTTCAGGTTAATCAGGTCAACGTAGAGTAAAAGCAGCAGCGGCAAAAAGGTCACAACGGTGATGGGAAAGCTCTCACCGAGCTGGGCGATTTTGACGTTAACCAGCAGGTAGATTAACGGTAGCAGGAGATAGCTACAGATTCTGATAGAACGAGACATACTCCTCCAGCATCTGTTGACCACTGTAGGCCTGGCGGCTACGAGCGCTAAACTGCGCAAGCGTGGTGCCGAAAATCGCCTGAGCGATGTCTGCTTTCGGCAACTGCGCAAGACGCAGAACGTCGCTGTCATCGACCGTATGTCCACCCGATTTGCTCAGCACCTCCTGCGCAGCATCACTGTGAGTCGCAATAACCGGCACGCCAATCGACAGCGCTTCACACAGGATCAGCGGATAGTTATCGACACGTGAACTGAACAGCAACGCATCCATACCGTGAAGTTGGCTCATCAACTGGCGCTTATCGGTAAGGAAGCCATGATTCACCACGTTATCGGCATTAAACGGTGAGAATTTGCCGAACGTATGCACCTCCACTTTATCGCCAAGGGCCATCAGCGCCTGCACCAGTTGCTGATTGGTTTTCCCGTCGTAGCGCAGGTCATGGGCCACCACGGCAATTTTGGGACGCTGTGAGTTTGCCGCTTTTGGCTGAAGATCGGCCAAAATGGTTTCCGTCGCCACATCAATGCCGTTGTTAATCACCAGACAGCGCCCCGCACCGTAAAGGGTGTTAAAGGCATCGGCTACGTGATGGCTGGGTGAAATAAAGTTGCAGCCCAGCGTCAGCATCTGGCGAAACAGCGCGCGTTTCTCATCAACCTGCAGATGAGCACGATCGACTTTTACCGGTGGGTAATTACTGAGAGTCGGGCATTGCGCACAGCCGTGCTTCCACCCTTCACAGCCGTCAAGAAACGCGCAGCGACCGGTAACGCTCCAGTGATCGTGCAGCGTCCAGACGAAGGTGACGTCCGGTTTATGCGCTTTTACGCGCTGGCAAAATTTCACCACCTCTGCCAGATTGAGCCAGTAGCTATGCAGCACATGAAAATGCAACACCACCGGGCCGGTAGTCTGTACCACCGTGCGATATAACCCGTTCAGATTGCCGAACAGATCGCGATTCAACAGGCGAAATAGCGCCAGGTTGGCTATTGAGGTGGCGCGCGCCGTATGCTTAATCACATTCGGGTAGCGGTCATGGCTTTCGCTTTTTTTGCCGCCTTTGCCATAGCCGTAGATAAACTGCGAGTTCATTCCCAGCTGTAGCGCGCGCTGATGGAGATCCAGTGCCACGCCCGCCGCGCCGCCTTCAGCCAGGCGAACGTTAAATTGCATAATATTCATTTCAGTACCTTCACCCGCGCTTTCTCACCCACCACCAGCGCATGGTCGGGAATGTTATCCAGCACGACGCTGCCTGCGCCGATGGTGACCTGATTGCCAATCGTAATGTCACCGATAATCACCACGTTGGCCCCGAGTTCCACGCCATTGCCAATCACAGGACACGCCAGGCTGTTCGGGCCACGATTACCGATGGTGACACCGTGGCGAATGGTAAAATCATCGCCCGCCACCACGTTCTTATTGATAACCACGGCATAACCGTGGTGAATAGTAAAGCGGCGACCAATCGTCGCGGCGGCCTGAATTTCGTAGCCAAACAGACATTCAGTCACGAAGCGATAGAGCAGCAACACCGGTGCGGCCCACAGATTGTTGAGCACATTTTTCTTACGCCACACGGAGCAAAAATGGGCGATACGATACGCCATCACCATGCAGCACGGGCGCAGACTCCAACTGTTCGCGCGCAAATCTTCCAGCATGATTATTTCCCCCGCAGCCCGTCGGCAAGGCGTTTGCCGTTGCGCACAGAAAACAGCGTCAACAGCGTGCGCCAGTTCATGCGTTTATTGCGGATTTGATACAGGGTGAAGAGCTGGTACTTCTTGCTTGCCCGGTCAAATTTGTCTTTGTGTTTGCGGTAAAAATGGAAGTAGCCGGAAAACTTTTTCGGCGAATTGGTGATTTGCATCTCGCCGTGGTTGATGTGCAGGATTTGCGTGGCTTCTTCGATTTTCCACGGCTCACCGTAGGCCACTACCATCCGCAGGAAAATGTCGTAATCCTGTGCCGCTTTCAGTTCTGTATCGAACAGGCACTCTTTAAAACGCCACGCCGAGCTAAACACCTGGTTGCCGACAATATTGCGTTTGTAGAACAACTTGCGGGAAAACGGCGATTTCGGATACAGCGGCAGGCTCGCGGGCTGCGAGTAGACTTCCCCCTGGCAAAGATAGTCGTTGGCATACAGAAACGCGTGGGTCACCAGTTGATGCTTTTGTGCGAGAAACACCGACAAACGGTTTGGCGTCCATTCATCGTCGTCATCAATACCGGTGATGAACTGGCCTTTCGACTGCATAATGGCCTGGTTACGCACCGCGCACGCGCCGGAGTTCACATCGTTATGGATGTAGCACACGCGCGGATCGTTCAGTTCACTCACAAATTGCTGAAGCTGTTCGTAGGATTCGGAACAATCATCAACAATAATCATCTCCCAGTTTGGGTAATCCTGGCGCAGCACCGATTTGATGGCGCGGATAGCCAACTGCTGGCGATTCCAGGTCGGCATATAGATAGAGATCAATGGATTTTCTGTGGTCATGAGGATCCCCCGGAGAAGCAAAGTCATGGCATTTTTCCCCTCACCCCGGCCCTCTCCCTCAGGGAGAGGGAGAAAACCAGCACCGACCAGTCCCCTCTCCCTGCGGGAAAGAGTTAGGGTGAGGGCAAACACACCTTATTTAGAATCAGATTTATATTCGTACTCGTAGTAGCCGTAATCCTGATAGCCCGTCGCGCGACGGAAGATTGAGTTCAGGATCACCCCTTTCACATTGATGCCGTTCTGCTCAAAGCGGCTGAGGCTGGTTTCCACTTCTTTCAGGGTGTTAACCGCATAGCGCGCCACCATCAGGGTGGTACCAGCATGGCGACCCACAATGGCCGCATCGGTGACGGCCAGAATAGGCGGTGTATCGATCAGGATCAGGTCATAGTTGGCGCTGGCCCAGGCCATCAGTTCACTGAATCGCTCGCTCATCAACAGCTCCGACGGATTCGGCGGCACCTGACCGCGCGGCACCAGGTCGAAGTTGGTAATGGATGTGCGTTTGGCACTGGACGCGATATCCGCTTTGCCCACCAGCACTTCCGATAACCCATTGTCATTGCTGGTGCCCAGCAGTTCGTGGGTGTAACCCTTACGCATATCGCAGTCGATCATCAGCACGCGTTTGCCGGTCTGGCTGATAACTGCCGCCAGGTTGGCACAGACAAAGGTTTTACCGATCGACGGGCTGACGCCGGTCATCATCAGCACTTTATTGCCCGCCTGCATCATGGCGAAGTGCAGACTGGTACGCAGACTGCGCACCGCTTCGATCGCCAGATCCGTTGGGTTACCCACCGCCAGCAGTTGGCTCTGTTTATAGCGCTTAACGCCTTTCACCGTTTTCACGCTGTCACGCGCTTTTTGCCATTCCGACAGCGGGATGCTGGCATAAACATTGATACCGTGCTCTTCCAGCACCTGCGGGCTTTCAATACCGCGGTTGAACAGCGAACGCAGCAGCACGCCAACAATCGAGAGCATCAGGCCGAGGATCAGGCTGCCGAGAATAATCAGCGCTTTCTTCGGCTTCACCACGCCCGGTTGAGCAATCGCCGGGTCGACGATGCGCACATCCCCCACGGTGCTGGCTTCGGTGATTTTCAGCTCCTGCTGTTTATTCAGCAATTGCATGTAAACCTGTTGGCCGGATTCCACATCACGCGTTAAACGCACTATTTCCTGCTGGGTTTTTGGCATCGCGGTCACCCGTTTCGACAGGCGCGCTTTCTCTTCTTCCAGCGCCCGGCGTTTTTCCAGCAGCGTGCGGTAAGCCGGGTGAATACGGGTGTAGAGCTTGGAGATTTCCGCTTCTTTGAAGGTCAATTCGTTAAGCTGCGCATCAATGTTAACCATTGAGTCGAGCACGGATTTCGCTTCCAGCGGCAGGTCAACCGAGTCTTTCTGCTGGCGATAGGCGTTGAGATTATTTTCTGCGACGTCCAGATTGTGGCGCACCACCGGCAGTTGTTTATCGAGGAAGGCGAGACTCTTCGCCGCTTCTTCAGATTTACGCGCCACGTTCTGTTCGAGGTAGTTACGCGCAATGCTATCGAGGATCTTGCGGATCTGCTCTTTATCTTCTCCGGTAATGCTGAGGGTCAGCACGCCGGAATCTTTACCATCTTCCGTGACGCTCAGGCTGTTTTGCAGTGAGTTAATCATGCCGAGCGTGGAGAATCGCGTCAGGGTAAACGATGCGCCTTCATGAGCGGCAATCGCCGTCACCAGCAGCGACACGCCACCTTTTTCCAGCGGTTTACCCACCTCGCCCTGCGCGCTGAAACCATCGTCATTGCTCAGTTGATAGCGCGTCGGGCTCAGCACATCCAGCGTAAAGGTGCTCTCCGCCATCGACTGTGGGCGATTGAAGGTGGTGACTTTGACCGTTTCGTTTTTACGCCCCATCAGGCGATCCCATCCTGCACCGATCAGCGGGAAAGTGTTTTTCTCAACCGAAATATCGAGGTCAAGGTCGTCGACGGTTTTGCCCAGCACCAGACGTGAGGTGATCATTCTGATCTCCGCGTCGGACGCTGGCGGTTTATTGCTCAGCGCGCTGCTGATGTCCTGCACCAGCGCGCTGCCCTGATTTTGTTCAATACGCACCAGCGCATCGGCACTGTAAATCGGCGTCGCAAATAGGGTGTAGATAATGCCAACCAGCGTAAACACGCCGGTAATACCCAGCACCCACCATTTCGCTTCGATGACCGTGCCCACCAGGCGACCAATATCAATTTCATCACTGCCCGTGGTCTGCGGGGCTATCTGTTTTACTTTTTCTGTCATTGTTATCCCTGCTGAGCTTTCAGTGCCTGCGCCCACTGTTGAGCAGACCGGTCGAGTAACTGATATACCGCTTCAAAGGCTTCGCGGCTTTTGCGATAGGGATCGGGAATGTCGCGTTCATCATCCCAGTGCCCAAACAGCATCACCTTGCCGCGCATTTCCGGCGCGAGGTCATGCAGTTTCGAGATGTGGCGGCGTTCCATTGCCAGAATCAGGTCATACTCCCGGCACATCGCGCCGGAAATTTGGCGGGCACAATGCCCGTCAAGCGAGAGTTGATGGTCTGCTGCCACGCTCACCGCGCTGGCATCCGCCCCCTTCCCCACCAGCGCGCCCAGACCCGCAGACGCAATGGTGAGTGACGGCAAATGGCTTTTCAGCAGACGCTCTCCCGTTGGGGAACGACAAATGTTCCCCACGCATACCACCAGAATTTTGTTAAACATGGCCGCTTACCAGGTGTGAATGTCTTTTGCCGTGTCCGTCATGTAGCGAACGCCACTGATGGTCGGCAACAGTTGATTGATCAGACGGTTCCAGCGCGTTACCGGCGCGGTCGTCACGTACACGACGTCATACGGCTGCAGTACGAAGTTGGTCGCCATCACCAGCGAGGTCGCATCGGACATATCAAGCTGATAAACGTTCGCCATCTTGCCGTTGTTGCCCTCTTTGGTCGGACGGATCACGAAGATACCGCTGGCATTCGAAGAGGTGAGATCCAACCCTTCCGCCTGGCCCAACGCTTCGGTCAGCGTCATACCGCTGAAGTCCATTTTGAGGGTGCTCTGTTTTTTCACTTCGCCCATCACGAACACTTTCAGGTCGTCGTTGCGCGGCACGAAGAGAATGTCGCCCGGATACAGCAACCGGTTCTGTTTCAGGTCGCCGTTCTGCATCAGCGCCTGAATCGAGATACGCTCTTCGCGTCCGTTATGCGTCAGCACCACGTTGCGCCAGTCCGCCATATCGGTCAGGCCGCCTGCGGCGTTGATGGCATCCAGAACGGTCAGCGGCACGTTAGTAATCGCCTGCTGGCCGGACTTGTTGACCTGGCCAGACACATAGGCTTTTTGCGAGCGGAAGGCGGCGACGTTCACATCTACCTGTGGATCCGTGATATAGGCGGCCAGACGCTGGCTGACAATCTGCCGGATTTCAGAGAGGGTTTTGCCTTTTACGTCAACTTTGCCGACGTAGGGGTAGAAAATGGTGCCGTCAGGCTGCACCCAGTTCCCGGTATCGCTTGAGCTGCGATACTGGCCAGCCGGGGTGGTGAGTTCCGGGTGATCCCAGACGGTGACGTTCAACACATCCCCCGGCCCCACGCGGTACTGGTAATTGCTTAACTCCTGATCCAGCGAAGTATTTGGCTGTGCGACATTTGGACGCGGACGCAGTTGTTCAATCAGTCGCGGGGTCAGCGGATAAACATTCACCATCTTGTCGATGTCAAAATCAGCGTCTTGCTGTTTAATGACATCTTTCCCGTAGGTAGACATATTGCTGCCAGGAAAGACGGTGCAACCACTCATAAAGGTTACCGACACCAATAATGGCATCAATTTTAGTTTGGATTTCATCATTGATTATTTATCACTTTGGCAGAGAAATTATCCTGTGCGAATTAAATAAACCCGAACATCTCCATTACCTGAGCATTCAGAATGCATTTAATCGTGCGTGAATATAAATGGCATATATCCTAAAAAAGATCGTATTCATCCGCAGGCTATTGACAGAATAATCGAGGCTGATTATCTCGCCTTCAGGCACGCTACCGCCCTTGGCTTTAAGCTACCAAATCACCTAAAATTCAGAATGTTAGAAATAGGTCAACATTTTCAGCATTGAATAAAGATTATTCCTGGCATTAAAACTTCTGGCCGATAAATACCCGCCGGATACGTTCCCATACCTTTTATCATTCAATGCCGGAAGAATTGTTGCAGCAATGCAAACAGCAGGCAAGGTAACGTCTCCTTAAAAATAGTTTTTAAGAATAATATTAAGCACCACAAAAACAATTTTTTAGGATTTTATTTATATTGACATACGGGAATAGTTAATAATATCTGAATAGCGCTATCTTCACCCATTGAGTATTTTTATAATAAACAGGAGTAACCATAAGGTTTTATTTCTGTGAGACTCTCATTTTTAGTCGGACAAATCTCAGGGAAACATTGCAATTTGCGCCGGCTTTATCCATGATCGAAGTGTGACAAATGTCATATGACTTAAGGTATTAAACAACGTATGGAATGGATTGCCGATCCCTCAATCTGGGCGGGTCTTATCACGCTTGTCGTCATCGAGCTCGTTCTCGGGATTGATAACCTGGTGTTTATCGCCATCCTCGCAGAAAAGCTGCCTCCGGCGCAGCGCGACCGCGCCCGTGTCACCGGCCTGATTCTGGCAATGTTGATGCGTCTGGTGCTGCTGGCCTCAATTTCCTGGCTGGTTACGCTCACCAAACCGCTTTTTGTGTTCCGCGATTTAAGCTTCAGCGCGCGTGACCTCATTATGCTGTTCGGCGGCCTCTTCCTTCTCTTTAAGGCCACCGTCGAACTTAACGAACGGCTTGAAGGTAAAGACAGCGATAACCCCACCCAGCGGCGCGGCGCGCGTTTCTGGGGCGTCGTCGCACAAATTGTGGTGCTGGACGCGGTCTTCTCGCTAGACTCGGTCATTACGGCGGTCGGGATGGTTGATCATCTGGCTGTCATGATGGCGGCGGTGATTATTGCCATCAGCCTGATGCTGCTCGCCAGTAAAGCCCTCACCCGCTTCGTCAACAGTCACCCGACTATCGTTATTCTTTGTCTCAGCTTCCTGCTGATGATCGGTTTCAGCCTGGTTGCCGAAGGTTTTGGCTTCGCCATCCCGAAAGGCTACCTGTATGCCGCGATTGGCTTCTCGGTGATGATTGAAGCCCTTAATCAGCTGGCGATCTTTAACCGCCGCCGCTTTCTGTCGGCAAACCTGACGATGCGTCAGCGTACCACTGAAACGGTAATGCGCCTGCTGAGCGGTCGCAAAGAGGACGCCGAACTGGATGCCGATAGCGCATCCATGATTGCCGATAACCGGGACGATCCCATCTTCGAGCCGCAGGAACGGATGATGATTGAGCGTGTACTCAACCTCAATCAGCGTACCGTCAGCAGCATTATGACCTCGCGCCACGACATCGAGCACATCGACCTCAGCGCTCCGGAAAACGAAATCCGCGCGCTGCTGGAGAAAAACCAGCACACGCGTCTGGTGATTACCGGCGGCGATGATGAAGAAGAGCTGTTAGGCGTGGTACACGTCATTGACCTGCTGCAACAGTCTCTGCGCAACGAGCCGCTGGATCTGCGTGCGCTCATCCGTCAGCCGCTGGTCTTTCCGGAAACGCTGCCGCTGCTCTCGGCACTGGAACAGTTCCGTAGCGCGCGTACCCACTTCGCGTTCGTGGTTGATGAATTTGGTTCAGTGGAAGGCATTGTGACACTCAGTGACGTTATGGAAACCATCGCCGGCAATCTGCCGAACGAAGTGGAAGAGATTGACGCCCGCCACGATATCCAGCGCAACCCGGATGGCACCTGGACGGCAAACGGCCATATGCCACTGGAGGATCTGGTGCAGTACATTCCGCTGCCGCTGGACGACAAACGTGAGTATCACACCATTGCCGGGCTACTAATGGAACATTTGCAACGCGTACCGAAAGCGGGTGAAGAGGTGCAAATTGGCCCCTTCACGCTGAAAACGTTGCAGGTTGAAAGTCACCGCGTGCAAAAAGTACAGATAATCCCACCGCCACAGGAAGAGGATGAACTGAACTACGAGGTGTAGTGCCTATAAGGGCTGATTATTAATCAGCCCTTTACTCTTCTTGTCTTCTATCAATTTTCCCACACATTTCTTCTGCCTCACCGCGCACATTTGCCCTACGCTTATACACGAGCCCTTTTTTCAGGTGGGCCATGACCACCGCATTCATTAATGAGATAACATTATGGAATTAAAGGATTATTATGCGATTCTGGGGGTTAAACCAACGGACGATCTGAAGACCATCAAGACCGCCTACCGCCGCCTGGCGCGCAAATATCACCCCGATGTCAGCAAAGAAAACGATGCCGAAGCCCGCTTTAAAGATCTCGCCGAAGCCTGGGAAGTATTGAAAGACGAGCAGAAGCGCGCTGAATATGACGAGCTCTGGGCGCATCGTAACGATCCGCATTTTGGCCGCCAGCAGCAGGGCCATGAACAGAGCTACAATCAGCGAGATTTTGACGATATCTTCTCTTCGATGTTTGGTCAGCAGGCGCATCACGCCCGCCGTCAGCGCGCCTCACGCGGCCAGGATCTGGAAATTGAAGTGGCGGTGTTCCTCGAAGAGACGCTGGCCGAGCAGCAGCGCACCATCAGCTATAAGGTGCCGGTGTATAACGTTTTCGGCATGGTTGAACAGGAACTGCCAAAAACACTGAACGTGAAAATCCCTGCGGGCGTCAGCGACGGGCAACGTATTCGCCTCAAAGGCCAGGGCACGCCGGGCGAAAATGGCGGGCCAAACGGCGACCTGTGGATGATTATTCACATCGCGCCGCATCCGTTGTTTGATATCGTCGGCCACAATCTGGAGATTGTTCTTCCTTTAGCACCGTGGGAAGCCGCGCTGGGCACCAAAGTGGAAGTACCAACGCTCAAAGAGAGCATTCTGCTGACCATTCCAGCGGGCAGTCAGGCCGGCCAACGGTTGCGGATTAAGGGCAAAGGCCTGGTCAGTAAAACCGTCACCGGCGACCTGTTTGCGGTGATTAAAATCGTGATGCCGCCGAAACCGGATGAGAAAACGATCGCGCTGTGGCAACAACTGGCTGAGAGTCAGGCCAGCTTCGACCCGCGTAAAACCTGGGGGAAAGCATAATGACGACCGTAACTGTAACCTTAACCGTCACAGAATTTTGTCTGCGCACGGGCGTTTCGTCTGACGAGTTGGATGAAATTGTCGGGCTGGGGATGATTGAGCCGCAGGTCTCTCAGGCCCAGGAGTGGTTGTTTGATGATCACGCGGCGGTGGTGGTACATCGCGCAGTGAGACTGCGTCATGAGCTGGAGCTGGACTGGCCGGGGATCGCTGTCGCGTTGACGCTACTGGATGAAAATGCGCGACTGGTGCGGGAAAACGAACGGCTGAGACAACGGCTGGAGCGGTGGTAGAGTTGGCCCCCTCTCCGGCAGGGAGAGGGGACAGAGTGTGCAAATCTACATGTTCTGCGCTGGTTTTCTCCCTCTCCCTGTGGGAGAGGGCGGGGTGAGGCGGACGTGTCTTAATGACTCTCTAAAAACTGCTTCACATCCTTCCCTGACTGGCGGTCTTTATTCTTCTCCGCCCAGTCGCTCAAGCGACGGCGCGCTTCGCTTTGCAGATGTTTGCGCAACGCCTGATCAACCTGAAGGCTATAATTAAGTGCCTGCCATTTGCCGTAGACGCGCAGTGGGATAGCCGTTTCTTTCAGGATTTGCACCAGCGAGCTTTGCCCCTGCCAGCCGTCAACGACACGGACGTTAAACTGCATATCGCCCTCTTCTTTGACCAGATCCAGCGCACCTTTGCCATCAACCGCCAGCAGCGGCGACTCGCCCTGCATATTGCTCAGGGTCAGTTTGCCATGATCCAGGCTGAACGCGGTGGTCAGATTATCAAGACGCGTGGCGCTGTCGTAGCTTTCCTGCGCTTTGACATCGGCACTGCGCTCGACCGCCTGCTGCACCAGTTGCTGGAAGTTGAGCCCCTCCGCACGCACGTCTTTCAGAGAGATATCTGCCTTCCCTTCCCAGTTGCGACGGAAGCTCTCCGCGTCAATCGCCGTACCGGCAAACTCGCCGTCCAGCGTTAAGCGCCCGGTCAGTTCGATAGGATAGTTAAAGGCTTTCAGCAGGCTGCCAATCTGGACGTTCTCAAGTTGCGGGTGGAATTCCGCCGCAGGCGTGACTTCCCGGGCATCCAGTTGGCCAGGCAGTGAGAGTTTCCCGCCGTCCAGCGTGCCTTCAAGCTGGGTAATATCCAGCAGACCACGCGTATTGGTCGCCTGATGCGCGACGTTGGTAAAGTTCATCCCGCGCCAGGTCACCTGTTTGGCGACCAGAGAAAGCGTGCCATCAAAGCTTTTCAGACCGCTGTATTGCGGAACGCTGTCGCTGTTGGCAATGACCGGGCGTGCCTGTTTCGGCGCGCTCTGGGCCTGCTGTCCACCGTTGCCGTCGGTCAATGTCGCGCTGCGCGTTAACAGATTATCGAGATTGAGCTTGTCAGACTGTAAATCGAGCGTCCATACCGGATGGTCGCTCAATACCACGCTGCCTGAGCCGCGCAGTGAGCTGTCGTTAGCCGTAAAATTGATGTCGCTGAAGCTCAGCGTTTTCTGCTCTTCCTGCCAGCGTGCATTCACGCTGCCCGCACCACTGATGCCCTGGGAAGGCAGGTCGGCGCCCTGAAGTTGCCAGGTGATTTGCGAGAGTTGCGCGTCCAGACGGTGCGGATAATCTCCGGCCTGGATACGCGCGGTAAGCGCCAGCGCTAAGTCACGCTGATCGCGATTGATGCGACCAGAAAAATCGAGCGTGGCCAGATGATGTTCGTCCTGCTCCATCTCCAGACGAATATCGCGCACCGTTATCTGCTCATCATCGGCATGCTGGAACACCAGCACGCTATCGGCCACCTTAAGACGAGAGATATCAAATGACCAGCCGCGATCTTCCGGTACCAACGGTAAGGTGTTTTCTTTCGGCACTACGGGCGCATGTTCAACCGGTGCGGCTTCACTTTGCGGCGTAAGTTGAATCACTCCGCCCTTAAGCATCACCTGTTTAACCTGTAACTGGTGCGAAAGCAGCGGCAACAGCGCCACGTCCAGTCGCATGTTATCGGCGCGCACCAGCGGCTCCGTCGCGCCCGGCGCGGTGAGACGCATTCTGCCGGACAAAATGCTGAGCTGCGGCCAGACGTGCCAACGCAGCGGGCCATCCAGCTGAAGCTGATAGCCGCTACGTGCTTCGACCTGCCGCACCATATAGCTGCGGAAATCGTTCGGGTTGACCAACAGAACCAACGCCGAGAGGCCGGCGATAAGCACCACCAGCAGAATCATCAGCGTCGTTAAAATACGTCTCATGGTATCCTCACCAGACCAGCTTCAACTCAGTCTTTATCAATACGACTGGCGACCGCGCCCTGCTGGTCACGGTACTTCGCGTCTTCACGACGGTTGTAAGGGCGTGCTGCCGGGCCGGAAAGCGGCTCGAAGCTCAGCGCGCCAATCAGCATCCCCGGACGCAACGCCAGCGGCAATTTACCGGAATTATAGAACTCAAGCACGATACAGCCTGACCAGCCCGGATCGATCCGGTGCGCGGTCACGTGAACCATCAGGCCAAGACGCGCGAGGGAGGAACGACCGTCAAGCCAGCCGACTAGATCCGCAGGCAGCGTGACCGATTCCAGCGTCACCGCCAGCGCCAGTTCACCCGGGTGCAAATAAAACGCATCACCTTCTGCGAGAACGATCTCTTCGCTCATCACGCGGTCGAGCGCCGCACTGACTTCCGCTTTCGGGCCGCTCAAATCAATATAGGCGGCAGTATGACCGCTGAAGGTACGAAATTTATTGCCCAGGCGCACATCGACCGTCGCGCCATTAATACGCTCAACGGGAGGACGCGGGTTAATCGCCAGTCGGCCTTCATCCAGCCAGGCTTCAATATCTCGGTCACACAGACGCATGCCATTCTCCTTTGGTACAACCGGCCCCCATTCTCATATACGCGGGGGCGATTACTGCACGTTACACAATTCGCGTGAGTTATTCAAAAAACTGACTAATTTTCGCTTTCAAAATATCAATTGCAATGCGGTTTTTCCCGCCACGCGGCACGATAATATCGGCATACTGTTTGGAGGGATCGATAAACTGCAGGAACATCGGGCGAACGGTTTTCTGATACTGCGCCATCACCGAGTCCATCGAACGGCCACGCTCGTTAACGTCACGCTTAATGCGGCGCATCAGGCAGATATCCAGCGGCGTATCGACGAAAATAGAGAAGCTCATCTCTTCACGCAGACGCGCTTCCGTCAGCAGCAGAATACCTTCAAGAATAATGACTTTTTTAGGTTCGACATGAACCGTCTCGGCGGTGCGGGTGTGTTCTACATAGCTGTAGACCGGTAATTCGATAGGTTCGCCGCGTTTGAGCATTTGCAGATGCTGCAATAAAAGGCTGTGATCCATCGCGTTCGGATGGTCATAGTTGGTCTTAACACGCTCTTCCATCGACAAATGACTTTGGTCTTTGTAGTAGCTGTCTTCGGGAATAACGCCAATGTGTTCATCACCAACCTGTTCACGTAATTCGCGATACAGCGTGCTGGCGATAAGACTTTTACCCGAAGCCGATGCGCCGGCGATGCCTATGATGACGCACTGATGAGACTTATCAGTCATAAATTTTTGCGACCTGATTAACCTGGATGATAAGGAAGGACGACGCCAGAGCGTCAAACGCGGCAATTATAGGGATTTCACGCCCGCGATACCAGTCGAATGCACGGGATTGCACGGGTCGAGAGCGAAAAGTTCCTCTGCCGCACGCGCATCTGGGTAGATGCAGCGCAGGTTTTCCCTTTCGTCAGGTTGCGCAACCCCGGTCTCAGTGCTATCAATTTATGTGCTACCACCCTATAAATTATTAATGCCTTGTACTAGCATGACGTCATCTTCTATCAGATAAATCTGAAACCCGCCCAACGGCACTCTTCGCGAAAATGGTAATGAATAAAGTAGCCCGGCCCGTCTTCGTTGTCCCTGCTCATCCTGTGCTTCGTCTGGCCAGTCTGGGGCTGGTGACCTTCATTTTCACCCTCTTCTCGCTTGAGCTGACCCAGCTTGGCGCGCTGCTGGCCCCGCTCTGGTTCCCGACGTCGGTGATGATGGTGGCGTTTTATCGCCACAGCCGCAGAATGTGGCCAGCCATCGCCGTTGCCTGTACGCTGGGCAATGTGGCGGCATCGTTGGTACTCTTCCCGCTGCATGAGCTGAATCTGATTTACTCCGGTATTAACATCATCGAAGCCGTCGTGGGTGGCCTGCTGTTGCGTAAGCTGTTACCTCACTATAACCCACTGCAAAATCTGCATGACTGGATCCGCCTCGCCATTGGCGGCGCGCTGATTCCGCCACTGGTCGGCGGGTTGATGGTGTATCTGCTGGTGCCAGACGACAACCCGCTTCAGTCGTTTATTATCTGGACGCTTTCGGAAGCCATCGGCGCACTGGCGCTGGTGCCATTAGGGCTGCTGTTTAAGCCGCATTATCTGCTGCGTCACCGCGACCCGCGCCTGCTGCTGGAAACGCTGCTAACGCTAGCCGTGACGCTTGCGCTAAGCGCACTGTCGATGATTTATATGCCATGGCCTTATACCTGCATCATCGTATTACTGATGTGGAGCGCCGTGCGCTTACCGCGTATGGAAGCGTTTATGATTTTCCTGTGCACCGTGATGCTGGTGTCGCTGATTATGTCAGATGCCACACTCTCGCAGCACGTTTCCGTCGTTTATACCGTCACCAACGCCTCATGGATGCCGTTTGTGATGATTCTGCTTCCGGCGAACGTCATGACCATGGTGATGTATGCGTTTCGCGCCGAAAGTAAGCATATCGTTGAAAGCGAAGAGCGTTTTCGCAATGCGATGGAACACTCAGCGATCGGTATGGCGCTGGTGGGAACGGAAGGCCAGTGGTTGCAGGTGAATAAATCCCTGTGCCAGTTTCTGGGATACAGCCCGGATGAGTTACGCGAAATGACGTTTCAGGAGCTCACCTTAGCGGAGGATTTAGACTCCGACCTGAATCAGCGCGACAGCCTGCTACGCGGGGAAATCAACACCTACACCATGGAGAAGCGCTATTACACCCGTCAGGGCGAAGTGGTTTGGGCGCTGCTCGCCGTGTCGTTAGTGCGCAATCCGGACAGCACGCCGCTCTATTTTATTGCCCAGATTGAAGACATTAACGAACTGAAAAAAACGGAGCAGGTTAATCAGCGTCTGATGGAGCGCATTACGCTTGCCAACGAAGCGGGCGGTGTCGGCATCTGGGAGTGGGATCTTAAACCCAACAAAATCAGTTGGGATAAACGTATGTTCGAACTTTATGGCATCCCTTCACATGTCCAACCTACCTGGCAGATTTGGGAGTCGTGCCTGGTCGAAGAAGATAGAGAGAACGCCACCCGCAAAGTGCTTAACTCGCTAAAATCGAGCGCGCCGCTGATGCTGGAATTCCGCGTCCAGCTTAAAGGCAAAATTCGTCATATCCGCTCGCTTGCCAATCGTGTTCTCAATAAACAGGGCGAAGTGGAACGTCTGCTCGGCATTAATATTGATATGACGGAAGTGAAGGAGCTGAACGACGCGCTATTTCAGGAAAAAGAGCGGCTGCATATTACGCTTGATTCCATCGGCGAAGCGGTTGTTTGTACCGACATGAATATGAACATCACCTTTATGAACCCGGTGGCGGAAAAAATGAGCGGATGGACGCAGCAAGAAGCGTTGAACAAACCGCTCCTTTCAGTATTTCACATCAGCGTCGGCGATCACGGGGCCCTGATAGACAACTTCAAGACGGGCGACCTCTGTCGCAGTGATATCGATGACGATTTGGTTCTGCATAGCCGGCATGGCGGTAGCTTTGATATTCAGTACAGTATTACGCCACTCAGCACGTTGAATGGCGAAAATATTGGTTCAGTACTGGTTATCCAGGATGTGACGGAATCACGCGAAATGCTGCGCCAGCTCAGCTACAGCGCCTCGCATGACGTGCTGACCCATCTGGCGAACCGGGCGAGTTTTGAAAGCCATCTCAAGCGCCATCTGATCAATATTGATAACGCGCAGGAACGTCATGCGCTGGTCTTTATCGACCTCGATCGCTTTAAGTCTGTGAACGATAACGCCGGGCATGCCGCCGGTGACGCGCTGCTGCGTGAAATATCAGCGCTAATGCTGAGCCTGTTACGTAAAGGCGATATTCTTGCGCGTCTGGGCGGCGACGAATTCGGTCTTCTGCTGCCAGAGTGTAAGGAAGAAGATGCGCGCGATATCGCCCAGCGCATTGTCGATGGCGTAGACGCCTACCCTTTCACCTGGGAAGGCCATGCGCACCACATCGGTGCCAGCGCAGGGATCACGTTTATTGACCGGCATAACGCCAATCTCACCGATTTACTGTCGCAGGCGGATATGGCGTGCTATGCCTCAAAGCACAATGGCCGCGGGCGCGTGACAATATACAGCGCACAGCCGGATGCCATGCCGCGCGTCCACAACCGCTTCTCACAAAAAGAGTAGCCGGTTACGGTGCCCACCCTTCTGTATACCAGATATGCAGCAGCGCGTAAGAGCGCCAGGGGTGCCAGCGCTCGGCATAACGGCGGATCTGCGCGGGCGTCATGCCAGGAAAACGCTGCTTGATCAAATAGTCATCCGGCAAAAAGACATCGCTGGCCTGCCAGCCGCGCAGGGCGAAATAGTTCGCCGTCCAGCGACCAATCCCGGGGAAGCTTTGCAGTGTTTTCATCCCCTGCTCAATATCCTCAGGCGCGTTGACCGGCAGCTCACCGGATGACGCCGCCTTTGCCAGATAGATAAGCGATTCCGCCCGCTTGCGCGGCATGCCCAGCGCCTTTAACTGCTGCGGTTCGGCACTCATCAGGTGCTCTGGTCGTGGGAAAAGGTAAAAGCCGGGAAACTCAGGCAACGGCTCGCCAAAGGCGGCGACCACTTTACCGGTTAATTTTGCCGCCATCGACACGCTCACCAGTTGCCCAAGTATCGCCCTGACGCCCTGCTCAAAGGCATCCATCGAACCCGGTAAACGTAACCCTGGACGGGCGCGTGCCAGTGCGCCAAGCGTGTCATTAATTATCTGAGGCTCACAATTAAGATCCAGCAAACGCGACACGCGCGTCAGACAACTTTCCGCCACGGGCAATAACCCTTCCGAAAGCGTGACGCGCAGCACCTGGCGTGATTCATCTGGCGTCATCGTGATCACACCACAATGCCCGTCGAATTCAAAACTGCGCGCGTAGCTGTCTGCCTCGAAACGCTCAATGCCCGTCACCGCACGCGCCTGTAAAAATCCCCACATCCACGGCCAGTCGTAAGGCGCCTGCCACGATAATTCGAACATAATTTCTCCCCGGTTTGCGCCTACAGCATAGCGGCAAAACCGCTTTTGTTCCTTGCTTTCATATTCCGACTTGTCGTCAGGAAAAAATGCAAGTAAAGTCGCCCCCCTTCTTCACCGGCATGGGGATTTAAAGGTGTTTATTGGTTTTGACTACGGTACGGCAAACTGTTCAGTGGCGGTGATGCAGGAGGGAAAACCTCGTCTGCTCACTCTGGAAAACGGCAGCTCGCTGCTTCCTTCAATGCTCTGTGCCCCTACCCGCGAAGCGGTCAGCGAATGGCTCTACCGCCATCATCAGGTTCCCGCAGCCGGCGATGAGACCCAGGCGCTGCTGCGCCGGGCCATCAACTATAATCGCGATGAAGATATCGACGTACTGAGCCACAGCGTCCAGTTCGGCCTTGCCTCGTTGCGCCAGTACATCGACGACCCGGAAGAGGTCTACTTCGTTAAATCGCCCAAATCATTCCTCGGTGCCAGCGGGCTGAAGCCGCAGCAGGTGGCTGTATTCGAAGACCTGGTGTGCGCGATGATGCTGCACATTCGCCAGCAGGCACAGCGCCAGTTACCCGAAAGCATTGATCAAGCGGTCATTGGACGGCCAATCAACTTCCAGGGGCTCGGTGGGGAAGACGCCAACGCGCAGGCGCAGGGGATTCTGGAACGTGCGGCGAAACGTGCCGGTTTCCGCGATATCGTGTTCCAATATGAACCGGTTGCCGCCGGACTTGATTTCGAAGCCACGCTGGATAAAGAGCAGCGTGTGCTGGTCGTCGATATCGGCGGGGGCACCACGGACTGTTCCGTTTTGCTGATGGGCCCGCAGTGGCGTGAAAAACACGATCGGAAGCAAAGTCTGCTTGGCCACAGCGGTTGCCGCGTCGGCGGAAACGACCTCGACATCGCACTGGCCTTCAAAAGCCTGATGCCGTTACTCGGTATGGGGGGCGAAACCGAAAAAGGCATCGCCCTGCCGATTCTGCCCTGGTGGAATGCCGTGGCGATTAACGACGTTCCGGCGCAGACCGATTTCTACAGCAGCGCCAATGGCCGCATGCTGCGCGACCTGGCTCGCGACGCGCGCGATGCCGAGAAAGTCGCCCTGCTCTACAAAGTGTGGCAACAGCGTCTGAGCTATCGCCTGGTGCGCTGCGCGGAAGAGAGCAAAATTGCACTCTCCGATCGCCCGGAAGTGGCAACCACCTTGCCGTTTATCAGCGATGAACTCGCCACCGCCATCACCCAGCAAGGGCTGGAAACGGCGCTGGATCAACCGCTGACCCGCATTATGGAGCAGGTGCATCTGGCGCTGAACGCAAGCGCAGAAAAGCCGGATATCATCTACCTGACTGGCGGCAGCGCCCGATCGCCACTGATCAAAAAGGCGCTGGCGGCGCAACTGCCGGGGATCCCGATTGCCGGTGGCGATGATTTTGGCTCGGTCACCGCCGGGTTGGCCCGTTGGGCGCAGGTGGTGTTTAGTTAACTGCTCGCCGTGTCGCAAAGTGGCTGGCATAGCCATTGACTTCCTGTGGAGGCAATCCTAAATTAAGGAGTGAGGGTAAGGGAGAGGTTTCCCCCTCCCCCTGGTGTCTTAGTAAGCCTGGAAGCTAATCACTAAGAGAATCACCAGTATGATGACCAGTTTCATCATAACCCTTTCCTTATTTAAGGCCCCTTCTTCGGGAGGGGCTTTCCCTTTTCAGCCCCTTGCTGAACGCCTTTTCTGCAATGCCCGACATCATTCCAGCGGAAAACGTCAACTGCTACCTGCGCCGCAAAGTCTGCCGCGCACGATTGACTTCCCGTTGATGCAACCCTAAATTAAGGAGTGAGGGTAAGGGAGAGGTTTCCCCCTCCCCCTGGTGTCTTAGTATGCTGGGTAGCTAATCACTAAGAGAATCACCAGTATGATGAGCAGCTTCATCATAACCCTTTCCTTATTTAAGGCCCCTTCTTCGAGAGGGGCTTTCCCTTTTCAGCCCCCTGCTGAACGCCTTTTCTGCAACGCAGCAATTCTGGATGCACTCTAGCGCACCCGACTTGTGCTGTGCTTCCAGCGTGTCAATTCCCCGAGCGGCCTCGCAAAGCGTTCGTGATTCGGACGATTCGGCCCTGTGTTTCATATTTCCTCCATTTTTTCCGACCATCCGGTAACTAAACTAGTATCATTCCGCGAAATGATTCAGGACGAGAAACTCATTAAAATGAAAGGCAGTAACAAATCCCGCTGGCTGGTTGTGCTGGCATTGCTGATTGTGGCCGGAGCAGTCACTGGCTACTGGCTGATGAATCGCACACCAGAATCCGCAGGCCCGGTAGCCGGCGCTCAGGGAGAACGCCCGACAGGTGGTGGGCGTCATGGTGGCCGTTTTGGCGCAACCCTTGCACCGGTTCAGGCCGCGACCGCCACCCAGGAAGCCGTGCCGCGCTATCTGAGTGGATTAGGCACCATCACCGCCGCCAATACCGTGACGGTGCGCAGCCGGGTGGATGGTCAGTTGATGGCGCTGCACTTTCAGGAAGGTCAACAGGTAAAAGCCGGCGATCTGCTGGCGGAAATCGACCCGAGTCAGTTTAAAGTCGCCCTCGCTCAGGCGCAGGGGCAACTGGCGAAAGACAAAGCGACGCTTGCTAACGCCCGTCGCGATCTTGCCCGCTATCAACAACTGGTGAAAACCAATCTGGTTTCGCGCCAGGAACTGGATACCCAACAGTCGCTGGTCAGCGAGACACAGGGCACCATCAAGGCTGATGAAGCCGCCGTCGCCAGCGCGCAGTTGCAGCTCGACTGGAGCCGCATCACCGCACCGGTCGATGGTCGAGTAGGTCTGAAGCAGGTGGATATCGGCAACCAAATTTCCAGCGGCGATACCACAGGAATTGTGGTTCTAACGCAAACCCATCCCATCGACCTGGTGTTCACTTTGCCGGAAAATGACATTGCCACAGTAGTCAATGCGCAGAAATCCGGTAAGCCCCTGACCGTTGAAGCGTGGGATCGTACCAATAAACAGAAACTGAGCGACGGCGTATTGCTGAGCCTCGATAACCAGATTGACGCCACCACCGGCACCATCAAGCTGAAGGCGCGTTTCAACAACCAGGATGACGCCCTCTTCCCCAATCAATTCGTTAACGCGCGGATGCTGGTAGATACTCAACAGGATGCGGTGGTGATTCCGGCGGCTGCTCTGCAGATGGGCAATGACGGGCACTTCGTTTGGGTGCTGAACAGCGAGAATAAAGTCAGCAAACACACCGTGGTTCCAGGTATTCAGGATAGCCAGAAAGTGGTGATCAGCGCCGGGCTCTCCGCGGGCGATCGCGTGGTGACGGACGGTATAGACCGTCTGACCGAAGGCGCGAAAGTGGAAGTGGTGGAAGCACACAGCGCCGCCACCGAGGCGAAAGAGGCTGAACCCGCGACCGCCGCGGGCCATAAAGGAGCGCGCTCCTGATGCACGTTTTACCGCCGAGCAACACGGGCGGCCCCTCCCGTCTGTTTATCATGCGCCCGGTCGCCACCACTCTGTTGATGGTGGCGATCCTGATTGCCGGGATCATCGGCTATCGCTTCCTGCCCGTCTCCGCGTTGCCGGAGGTTGATTACCCCACCATTCAGGTGGTCACCCTTTACCCTGGCGCCAGCCCGGACGTGATGACGTCTGCGGTCACCGCGCCGCTGGAGCGACAGTTTGGCCAGATGTCTGGCCTTAAGCAGATGTCCTCTCAAAGTTCGGGCGGGGCGTCAGTGGTCACCCTTCAGTTTCAGCTCACCTTACCGCTGGATGTCGCCGAGCAGGAAGTGCAGGCCGCGATAAACGCCGCCACCAACCTGCTGCCGGACGACCTGCCTAACCCGCCGGTCTACAGCAAAGTGAACCCGGCGGATCCGCCAATCATGACGCTCGCCGTTACCTCTTCCGCCATGCCGATGACCCAGGTGGAAGATATGGTGGAAACGCGCGTGGCGCAGAAAATTTCCCAGGTCTCCGGCGTCGGGCTGGTGACGCTGGCGGGCGGTCAGCGCCCTGCCGTACGTGTGAAGCTGAACGCACAGGCCATTGCGGCATTAGGATTGACCAGCGAAACGGTGCGCACCGCGATCACCAGCGCGAACGTTAACTCGGCCAAAGGGAGCCTCGACGGCCCAACTCGCGCCGTCACGTTATCCGCGAACGACCAGATGCAGTCAGCGGAAGAGTATCGCAAGCTGATAATTGCTTATCAGAACGGCTCCCCGGTACGCCTGGGCGACGTTGCGACCATTGAGCAGGGTGCGGAGAACAGCTGGCTTGGCGCGTGGGCTAACAATAAACACGCGATTGTGATGAACGTCCAGCGTCAGCCCGGCGCAAACATTATCGCCACCGCCGACAGCATTCGTCAGATGCTGCCGCAGCTCACCGAAAGTCTGCCAAAATCGGTGAAAGTTGAAGTTTTGTCCGATCGCACCACCAATATTCGTGCGTCGGTCACCGATACGCAGTTTGAACTGATGCTGGCGATAGCCCTGGTGGTGATGATCATCTACCTGTTCCTGCGTAACGTGCCGGCCACCATTATTCCCGGCGTGGCGGTACCGCTGTCGCTTATCGGCACCTTCGCGGTGATGGTCTTTCTTGATTTCTCGATCAACAACCTGACGCTGATGGCGCTCACCATCGCCACCGGTTTCGTGGTCGATGACGCCATTGTGGTGATTGAGAACATCTCGCGCTATATCGAGAAAGGCGAAAAACCGTTGGCAGCGGCGCTGAAGGGCGCAGGCGAAATTGGCTTTACCATTATCTCCCTCACCTTCTCGCTGATTGCGGTACTGATTCCGTTGCTGTTTATGGGTGATATTGTGGGCCGCCTGTTCCGTGAATTTGCGGTAACGCTTGCGGTGGCGATACTCATTTCCGCAATTGTGTCGCTGACCCTGACGCCAATGATGTGCGCACGCATGCTCAGCCATGAATCCCTGCGTAAACAGAACCGTTTTTCCCGCGCCAGCGAACGTTTCTTTGACCGCGTCATTGCCGGTTACGGGCATATGCTGGCCCGCGTTCTGAAGCATCCGTGGCTGACGCTCAGCGTGGCGCTGGGCACCCTGGCGTTGTCGATTATTCTGTGGGTGGTTATTCCGAAAGGCTTCTTCCCGATTCAGGATAACGGCATTATTCAGGGCACGCTGCAGGCACCACAATCGGCCTCTTTTGCCAACATGGCACAGCGTCAGCAGCAGGTTTCCGAAATCATTCTCAAAGATCCGGCGGTGGAAAGTCTGACGTCCTACGTCGGTGTGGACGGCACCAACCCGGCGCTGAACAGCGCGCGTTTGCAAATCAACCTCAAACCGCTGGATGAGCGCGACGACCGCGTGCAGAAAGTGATTAAGCGCCTGCAACAGAATGTCGATCGTGTACCGGGTATCTCACTCTATTTGCAGCCGACACAAGATCTCACCATCGATACCACCGTGAGCCGCACGCAATACCAGTTCACGCTTCAGGCAAACTCGCTGGACGCGCTGAGCCTGTGGGTGCCGCAGTTGGTCTCGCAACTGCAAACCCTCCCGCAGCTTTCTGACGTCAGCAGCGACTGGCAGGATCAGGGGCTGGTGGCATACGTTAACGTTGATCGCGATAGCGCCAGCCGTTTGGGCATTTCCATGGCGGACGTGGACAATGCGCTGTATAACGCCTTTGGCCAGCGTCTTATTTCCACCATTTATACCCAGGCCAACCAGTACCGCGTGGTGCTGGAACATGACACACAAGCCACGCCAGGGCTCGCCGCGCTGGATAACGTGCGCCTGACCAGCAGCGACGGCGGCGTGGTGCCCCTCACAGCCATCGCCAAAGTCGAGCAGCGTTTTGCCCCGCTCTCTATCAACCATCTGGATCAGTTTCCGGTCACCACCATTTCGTTTAACGTGGCGGGCGACTATTCACTGGGCGATGCGGTTGATGCGATTTTGAATGCTGAAAAAACGCTCAGTTTCCCGACGGATATTCGTACCGAATTCCAGGGCAGCTCGCTGGCCTTCCAGTCGGCACTCAGCAGCACCGTCTGGCTGGTGGTTGCCGCCGTCGTGGCGATGTATATCGTGCTCGGCGTGCTGTATGAAAGCTTTATCCACCCAATTACCATCCTCTCTACTCTGCCGACCGCAGGCGTAGGGGCGTTGCTGGCACTGATGATTGCCGGCAGTGAGCTGGATGTGATCGCCATTATTGGCATTATTTTGCTTATCGGCATCGTGAAGAAGAACGCCATCATGATGATCGACTTTGCCCTTGCGGCAGAGCGTGAACAGGGCATGCCGCCACACGAAGCGATTTATCAGGCGTGTCTGCTGCGTTTCCGCCCGATTCTGATGACCACGCTCGCCGCCCTGCTCGGCGCGCTGCCGCTGATGCTGAGTACCGGCGTCGGCGCGGAACTGCGTCGCCCGTTAGGGATTGGCATGGTTGGTGGCCTGCTGGTAAGCCAGGTGCTGACGCTGTTCACCACGCCGGTCATTTACCTGCTGTTTGACCGTCTGGCGCTGCATCTGAAAAAACGTTTTCCGCGTCATGAGGAGGAGGCGTAAATGAAGTTTTTCGCCCTCTTCATTTACCGCCCGGTGGCGACGATTTTAATCGCTATCGCCATTACCCTCTGCGGTGTGCTGGGTTTCCGGCTGCTGCCGGTGGCCCCGCTGCCGCAGGTTGATTTCCCGGTCATAATGGTCAGCGCCTCGCTGCCTGGCGCATCGCCGGAAACCATGGCCTCGTCGGTCGCCACACCGCTGGAGCGTTCGCTCGGGCGCATTGCCGGGGTGAGCGAAATGACCTCCAGCAGCTCGCTTGGCAGTACGCGCATCATTTTGCAGTTCAATTTTGACCGCGATATCAACGGCGCGGCGCGCGATGTGCAGGCCGCGATTAACGCCGCACAAAGTCTGCTGCCGAGCGGTATGCCCAGCCGTCCGACCTACCGCAAAGCCAACCCGTCCGATGCGCCGATCATGATCCTGACACTCACCTCGGAGACGTATTCACAGGGTGAACTGTATGATTTCGCCTCAACCCAACTGGCGCAGAGTATCGCGCAAATTGACGGCGTGGGCGATGTTGACGTCGGCGGCAGTTCCCTGCCTGCCGTGCGCGTGGGGCTTAACCCGCAGGCACTGTTTAATCAGGGCGTCTCGCTGGACGATGTGCGCAGTGCCATCAGCAATGCCAACGTGCGTAAACCGCAGGGGGCGCTGGAAGATAACGCCCATCGCTGGCAGATTCAGACCAACGACGAACTGAAGACGGCAGCGGAATACCAGCCGTTAATCATCCATTACAACAACGGCGCGGCGGTACGTCTGAGCGACGTCGCGACGGTGACGGACTCGGTGCAGGACGTGCGTAACGCCGGGATGACCAACGCCAAGCCGGCGATTTTGTTGATGATCCGTAAACTGCCGGAAGCCAACATTATCGAAACGGTGGACGCCATCCGCGCCGAACTGCCGGAGCTTCAGCAGACCATTCCGGCGGCGATTGACCTGCAAATTGCGCAGGATCGCTCGCCAACGATTCGCGCCTCCCTCGAAGAGGTCGAGCAGACGCTGGTGATTTCCGTCGCACTGGTGATCCTGGTGGTATTCCTGTTCCTGCGATCCGGTCGCGCGACGTTGATCCCCGCCGTCGCCGTTCCCGTCTCGCTGATCGGCACCTTTGCCGCCATGTATCTGTGCGGCTTTAGCCTGAATAACCTGTCGCTGATGGCGCTCACTATCGCCACCGGTTTCGTGGTGGATGACGCCATTGTGGTGCTGGAAAACATCTCGCGCCATATCGAAGCCGGGATGAAACCGATGCAGGCCGCCCTTCAGGGAAGCCGGGAAGTCGGGTTTACGGTGCTGTCGATGAGCGTGTCACTGGTGGCGGTCTTCCTGCCGTTATTGCTGATGGACGGGCTTCCAGGCCGCCTGTTGCGCGAATTTGCGGTGACGTTGTCGGTGGCAATTGGTATTTCGCTGGCGGTATCGCTGACCTTAACGCCGATGATGTGCGGCTGGATGCTCAAGCGCCAGCCCGCCCATACCCCCACCCGGAAAAAAGGTCTCGGGCGTTTGCTGGTTGGCCTGCAACAGGGCTACGGCAAATCCCTGCACTGGGTGCTGAAACACTCGCGGATGGTTGGCCTGGTCTTCCTCGCAACCGTTGCGCTGAACGTCTGGCTCTATATTGCTATTCCGAAAACCTTCTTCCCGGAGCAGGATACCGGTGTGCTGATGGGCGGCATTCAGGCTGACCAGAGCATCTCTTTCCAGGCGATGCGCGGAAAATTGCAGGACTTCATGAAGATCATCCGTGAAGATCCGGCAGTAGACAACGTGACCGGGTTTACCGGCGGCTCGCGCGTCAACAGCGGGATGATGTTTATCACCCTGAAATCACGCGATGAACGGCATGATTCAGCCCAGCAGGTGATCGACCGCCTGCGCAAGAAGCTGGCGAAAGAGCCTGGGGCGAACCTGTTCTTGATGGCGGTGCAGGATATCCGCGTCGGCGGGCGTCAGTCCAACGCCAGTTATCAATACACGCTGCTTTCTGACGATTTGAGCGCCCTGCGCGAGTGGGAACCGAAAATTCGTAAAGCGCTGGCGGCGCTGCCTGAGCTGGCGGACGTCAACTCGGATCAGGAAGATAACGGCGCCGAGATGGCTCTGATCTATGACCGGGAAACCATGTCGCGCCTTGGCATCAGCGTGCAGGCAGCCAACAGCCTGTTAAATAACGCCTTTGGTCAGCGGCAGATTTCAACCATCTATCAACCGCTTAATCAGTATAAAGTGGTGATGGAAGTGGATCCGGTTTATACCCAGGACGTCAGCGCGCTGGATAAAATGTTCGTCATTAACACCGAAGGCAAAGCGATTCCGCTCTCTTACTTCGCCAAATGGCAACCGGCCAATGCACCGTTATCGGTGAACCATCAGGGGCTGTCGGCGGCCTCCACGGTGTCGTTTAACTTGCCTACCGGAAAATCGTTATCAGAGGCCAGTGACGCGATTGACCGCGCCATGACGCAACTCGGCGTGCCTTCCACGGTGCGTGGCTCATTTGCCGGTACCGCGCAGGTATTCCAGGAGACGATGAACTCGCAGGTGATTTTGATTATCGCCGCAATTGCGACGGTGTATATCGTGCTGGGCATCCTGTATGAAAGCTACGTCCACCCGCTCACGATCCTCTCGACCTTGCCTTCAGCAGGCGTCGGGGCGCTGCTGGCGCTGGAGCTGTTCAATGCCCCGTTCAGCCTAATCGCGCTTATCGGGATTATGCTATTAATTGGCATTGTGAAGAAAAACGCCATCATGATGGTCGATTTTGCACTGGACGCGCAGCGAAACGGCAATCTGTCGCCTGAAGAAGCCATTTTCCAGGCCTGCTTGCTGCGTTTTCGGCCGATTATGATGACCACGCTGGCAGCGCTGTTTGGCGCCTTACCGCTGGTGATTTCCAGCGGTGACGGTTCAGAACTGCGCCAGCCGCTGGGGATAACGATTGTCGGCGGCCTGGCGGTCAGCCAGTTGCTGACGCTGTACACCACGCCGGTGGTTTATCTGTTCTTCGATCGTCTGCGCCTGCGTTTTTCGCGTCAACCACGACAATCGGTAACCGAGTAAAATGACAGAACTCCCCGCCAGCGTGCGCTGGCAACTCTGGATAGTGGCGTTCGGCTTCTTTATGCAATCGCTGGACACCACTATCGTCAATACCGCCCTCCCCTCTATGGCGGCAAGTCTGGGAGAGAGTCCGCTGCATATGCATATGGTGATCGTCTCCTACGTGCTAACCGTGGCGGTGATGCTCCCCGCCAGCGGCTGGCTGGCGGACAGAGTGGGCGTGCGCAATATCTTCTTCACCGCCATTGTCCTGTTCACCGCCGGCTCGCTGTTTTGTTCGCTGGCGAGCACGCTCAATGAGCTGGTGATGGCGCGTGTATTACAGGGCGTTGGCGGTGCGATGATGGTGCCCGTCGGGCGTCTGACAGTGATGAAAATCGTCCCGCGCTCACAGTATATGGCGGCGATGACCTTCGTCACCCTGCCCGGTCAGGTCGGCCCGTTGTTGGGCCCGGCGCTCGGCGGCGTGCTGGTAGAATACGCCTCCTGGCACTGGATCTTCCTGATCAACATTCCGGTCGGCATTATCGGCGGGATCGCCACGCTGATGCTGATGCCCAACTACACGTTGCAAACTCGCCGTTTTGACCTGAGCGGATTTATCGTGCTGGCGCTGGGCATGGCGGTGCTCACCCTGGCCCTCGACGGGCTGAAAGGGCTGGGCATATCAAGCCTTACGCTGGCGATTCTGGTTGCCGTTGGTGTCGCCTCAATCCTGTTTTATCTCTGGCACGCCAAAGGCAATGACAACGCCCTGTTTAGCCTGAAGCTTTTTCGCACGCCTACTTTCTCGCTCGGCCTGGCGGGCAGTTTCGCCGGACGCATCGGTAGCGGCATGCTGCCCTTTATGACGCCGGTCTTTTTGCAGATTGGTCTTGGATTTTCGCCGTTTCACGCCGGGCTGATGATGATCCCGATGGTGCTCGGCAGCATGGGGATGAAACGGATTGTGGTGCAGGTGGTTAACCGTTTTGGTTACCGGAATGTGCTGGTCACCACCACGATTGGCCTCGCGCTGGTGAGCCTGCTGTTTATGGCGACGGCGCTGGCAGGCTGGTATTACGCCCTGCCGCTGGTGCTGTTTATTCAGGGAATGGTCAACTCCAGCCGCTTCTCGTCAATGAACACGCTGACGCTGAAAGATTTGCCCGATGAGCATGCCAGCAGCGGCAATAGCCTGCTGTCGATGATCATGCAGCTCTCAATGAGTATTGGCGTTACCGTAGCAGGCTTACTGCTGGGCATGTTCGGCCAGCAGCATGTTGCTGCCGATAGCGCCGCCACGCACCATGTCTTTATGTATACCTATCTGTGCATGGCGCTGATTATCGCCCTGCCCGCCCTGATTTTTGCCCGCGTACCTGACGACGTCACCAAAAACGTGGTTATCGCCCGACGAAAAAGGAGTGAACAGTGAAACTATGGCGTCCGGGGATCACCGGAAAACTTTTCCTCGCCATCTTCGCCACCTGTATCGTGCTGTTAATCACGATGCACTGGGCGGTACGCGTCAGTTTTGAACGCGGGTTTATTGATTACATTAAACACGGTAACGAACAGCGTCTTGAACTGCTGAGCGACGCGCTGGCGGAGCAGTATGCGCAGCACGGTAACTGGCGCTTTCTGCGCAATAACGATCGTTTCATCTTCCAGATCTTGCGCTCTTTTGAGCACGATAATAGTGACGATCATCGTCCCCCCGGCCCGCCAGGGCCACCGGGGCCATCCATGCCACCTCATGGCTGGCGAACACAGTTTTGGGTCGTCGATCAGCGTGAACGCGTGCTGGTTGGCCCACGTGAGCCTGTTCCACCTGACGGTACCCGTCGCGCGATTGTGGTTGATGGGCTGGAAGTCGGTGCGGTTATCGCCTCACCGGTGGAACGCCTGACGCGTAACACGGATATTAATTTCGACCAACAGCAGCGCCGTACCAGTTGGTTGATCGTCGCGCTCTCGACGCTGCTCGCCGCGCTGGCGACCTTCCCGCTGGCGCGTGGTTTGCTGGCACCGGTGAAACGGCTGGTGGAAGGCACGCATAAACTGGCGGCGGGCGATTTCTCGACGCGCGTTGACGCGCGCGGCAGCGATGAACTCGGCAGGCTGGCGCAGGACTTCAACCAGCTCGCCAGCACGCTCGACCGCAATCAACAGATGCGCCGCGATTTTATGGCCGATATCTCTCACGAACTGCGCACCCCGCTAGCGGTGCTGCGCGGAGAGCTGGAAGCCATTCAGGATGGCGTGCGTAAGTTCACCCCGGAATCGGTCGCCTCGCTTCAGGCGGAAGTCGCCACGCTGACCAAACTGGTGGACGATCTGCATCAGCTTTCGATGTCTGACGAAGGCGCGCTGGCGTATCAAAAAGCGCCGGTAGATCTCGTTTCACTGCTGGAAATTGCCGCCGGAGCGTTCCGCGAACGTCTTGCCAGCCGTGGCTTAACGCTGCATCTTTCTTTACCGGATAGCGCAATGGTCTTCGGCGATCGCGACCGTTTGATGCAACTGTTCAATAACGTGCTGGAAAACAGCCTGCGTTACACCGACAGCGGCGGTGAGGTGCATATTCGCGCCAGTAAAACGCTGCAAAACATTACGGTTGAATTCGCCGACAGTGGGCCGGGCGTCAGCGATGAACAGCTTGCCATGTTGTGTGAGCGTTTTTATCGTACTGAAGGATCGCGCAACCGCGCCAGCGGCGGCTCCGGCCTGGGGCTGGCGATATGCGTAAACATTGTTACCGCCCACGGCGGCAGGCTTGATGCCGCGCATTCGCCTTTTGGCGGGGTAAGCATTAAAGTAGAACTACCGCTGGATCGCGACACATCGAGAGAGTTATGACTGAGTTACCGATAGATGAAAACACCCCGCGTATTTTGATTGTCGAGGACGAACCCAAGCTGGGGCAGTTGCTGATTGATTATTTGCTGGCGGCAAATTACGCGCCCACACTTATCAGCCACGGTGATCAGGTTCTGCCTTTTGTGCACGATACGCCGCCGGATCTGATCCTGCTGGATCTCATGCTACCAGGCACCGATGGCCTGACGCTGTGTCGCGAAATTCGTCGCTTCTCTGAAGTGCCGATTGTGATGGTCACGGCCAAAATCGAAGAGATTGATCGCCTGCTTGGGCTGGAAATCGGCGCGGATGATTACATCTGCAAACCTTACAGCCCGCGTGAAGTGGTGGCGCGTGTGAAAACCATCCTGCGCCGCTGCAAACCGCGTCGCGATGTTCAGGCGTTGGACGCGCAAAGCCCGCTGATTGTCGACGAAAACCGTTTTCAGGCCTCCTGGCGTGACCGCCTGCTGGATTTAACGCCCGCAGAATTCCGCCTGCTGAAAACACTTTCACAGGAGCCGGGAAAAGTCTTCTCGCGCGAACAGTTGCTGAATCATCTTTACGACGACTATCGCGTGGTCACCGATCGTACCATCGACAGCCATATTAAAAACCTGCGCCGCAAACTGGAAGCGCTCGACGCCGAACAGTCGTTTATCCGCGCGGTGTATGGCGTGGGATATCGTTGGGAAGCGGATGCGTGCCGGATGGCGTAAGCCCTCCCCCCAGCCCTCTCCCCCGGGAGAGGGTGAAAACCGTGTCCTTCTCAACACCGACTCTCATCACTTCCTGCCGGGTGGAAAAGAGCGAGGGTTTACTCCCCTCACTCCCGGCGCTACAATGCCCGCCCTAAAAGTATGGGAACCCTCCCTGCCGCGCGCACCGTGACGCGGATCTGACCTGTCATCAGAACGAGAACATCATGTTTAAACCGGAACTCCTTTCCCCGGCGGGAACGCTGAAAAATATGCGTTACGCTTTCGCTTATGGCGCGGATGCTGTTTATGCGGGTCAACCGCGTTACTCCCTGCGCGTTCGCAACAACGAATTCAATCACGAAAATTTGCAACTTGGCATTAACGAAGCCCATGCGCTCGGAAAAAAATTCTATGTGGTGGTGAATATCGCACCGCATAACGCCAAGCTGAAAACCTTTATTCGCGATCTGAAGCCGGTGGTGGAGATGGGGCCGGATGCGCTGATTATGTCCGATCCGGGTCTTATCATGCTGGTGCGTGAACATTTCCCGGCTATGCAAATTCACCTCTCCGTCCAGGCGAACGCAGTGAACTGGGCGACGGTGAAATTCTGGCAGCAGATGGGGCTCTCCCGCGTCATTCTTTCGCGCGAACTGTCACTGGAAGAGATCGAAGAAATTCGCCAACAGGTGCCGGAGATGGAGATTGAGATCTTCGTTCACGGCGCATTGTGCATGGCTTATTCTGGCCGATGCCTGCTCTCTGGCTACATCAACAAACGCGATCCGAATCAGGGTACCTGCACCAACGCCTGCCGTTGGGAATACAACGTGCAGGAAGGCAAAGAAGATGTGGTCGGCAATATCGTCCACAAATATGAGCCGATTCCGGTGCAGAACGTTGAGCCAACGCTGGGTATTGGTGAGCCAACCGATAAAGTATTTATGATTGAGGAAGCCCAGCGTCCGGGCGAATACATGACCGCGTTCGAAGACGAGCACGGCACATACATCATGAACTCGAAAGATCTGCGTGCCATCGCTCACGTTGAGCGTTTAACGCAAATGGGTGTGCATTCGCTGAAAATCGAAGGCCGCACCAAATCCTTCTACTACTGCGCGCGCACGGCGCAGGTGTACCGCAAGGCGATTGACGATGCCGCCGCAGGCAAACCGTTCGATACCAGCCTGCTGGAAACCCTGGAAGGTCTGGCGCATCGCGGTTATACCGAAGGCTTCCTGCGTCGCCATACGCACGACGATTACCAGAATTACGAATACGGTTTCTCTGTGTCTGAACGTCAGCAGTTTGTCGGCGAATTTACCGGCCAGCGCAAAGGCGCACTGGCGGAAGTGGCGGTGAAAAACAAATTCGCTGTCGGCGATAGCCTGGAACTGATGACCCCGCAGGGTAACGTGAACTTTACACTGGAGCAGATGGTTGACGCCAAAGGTGCCGATAAACCGGTCGCACCGGGTGATGGTCACATCGTCTGGCTGCCAGTACCGGAAGATATCGCTCTGGAGTACGCACTGCTGATGCGCAACTTCAACGGCGAGTCGACGCGAAACCCGCACAGCAAGTAGTTCATAATGGGTAATTTCGCAAGCGAGAAGAATCTTAGAATTGGATCACATACCTAATTGTTTATTCCGGGTATTATCGCTTCGCTGAAAAACATAACCCATAAATGCTAGCTGTACCAGGAACCACCTCCTTGGCCTGCGTAATCTCCCTTACGCAGGCTAATTTTTTATCTGTTACCCGCCTTTTCTGAAAATCAGTTGGTTCTTATCCCGCTATACTTTTTCTGCCATATACTTTTATTACGTTGATTAACGAGGAAAAAGGATGACCAACTTTCCCGCCAGCTTATTAATTCTCAACGGCAAGAGCACGGATAATCCGCAGCTGCGTCAGGCGGTTGAGACCCTTCGCAAAGAAGGCGCCGAACTTCATGTTCGCGTCACCTGGGAAAAAGGCGATGCACTGCGTTATATCCGGGAAGCGCAGCAACTCGGCGTCGCGACGGTAATTTCCGGCGGCGGTGACGGCACCATTAATGAAATTGCCACCGCGTTGATTGAGCTGAAGGACGCCAATGCCCCGGCGTTAGGCATTCTTCCTCTCGGCACGGCCAATGATTTCGCGACCAGCGTCGGTATTCCAATGGATCTGGAGAAAGCCCTGCGTCTGGCGATTTCCGGGCGCGATGTACCGATTGATACTGCGCGCGTTAACGACAAAACCTGCTTTATTAATATGGCGACGGGCGGATTTGGCACGCGTATTACCACCGAAACACCTGAAAAACTGAAAGCGGCACTGGGCGGCGTCTCGTATTTGATTCACGGATTAATGCGAATGGATACGCTCAAACCCGACCGCTGTGAAATTCATGGAGAAAATTTCCACTGGCAGGGAGATGCGCTGGTAATAGGGATTGGGAACGGTCGTCAGGCGGGCGGCGGGCAGCCTCTCTGCCCTGACGCGCTGATAAATGATGGTCTTCTGGATTTGCTGGTCATAACCGGGGAAGAGATTATTCCGGCGCTGTTCACGACGTTGACACAACGAGAAGAGAGTCCTCATCTGGTACGTGGACGTTCAGCCTGGTTTGAAATTACGTCACCCCATGAAATGACGTTTAATCTCGACGGTGAACCGCTTAGCGGACAGACGTTTCGCATCGACATTCTCTCGAACGCGCTCCGCGCGCGCCTGCCGCCAGATTGTCAGCTATTGCGCTAATCTGCAGGAATGCCGGATGCGGCTTCGCCTTATCCGGCCTACAACGGCCCCGTAGGCCGGGCAAGCGCAGCACCCCCGGCATGGCTTAATACGCTGCCACTTCCCGCGCCATCTCGCGGGTGTACTGTTGGCTGGCGTTGACCAGCATCCGCGTATAATCCGTTTGCGCTTTTCCGGCGACCAGATCATCGACGGTGAGGGTTTCGAGAATTTTGCCGTACTGCATCACCGCCACTTTCTGGCACAAATGGGCAATCACGCCCAGATCGTGCGTCACCATCAGATAGGTCAGCCGCGACTCCTGCTGCAACTCTGCCAGCAGATTCAAAATTTCCGCCTGCACCGACACATCCAGCGCCGAGGTTGGTTCATCCAGCAGCAGCACCTGCGGCTCCAGAATCAGCGCCCGGGCAATCGCCACGCGCTGGCGTTGCCCGCCCGAAAGCTGATGCGGGTAGCGATCGCGGAAAGCGCGGGTTAACCCTACGCGATCCAGCAGCGTGTTGATCCGCCTGTCGCGATCGGCGATGCCGTGGATTTGCAGCGGCTCCTCCAGAATATCGCCAATGGTATGGCGTGGATGCAGCGAACCGTAGGGATCCTGAAACACCATTTGCACCTGACGACAACGCGTGCGGCTGATGCTGTGTTCAAGCGGCTGGCCGTTAATCGCCAGCGCCCCCTGCCAGTGGGTAAACAGCCCGGCGAGGCACTTTAGCACCGTGGTTTTACCCGAGCCCGACTCCCCCACCAGCCCGTAAATCTCACCCGGTTTAACGTGGAAGCTCACGTCATACAGCACCTGGTTACGCTTCTCACCTTCGCCAAACACCAGATTCAGGTTATTCACTTCAATCATGACGCGTTCCTTATTCTGTCAGCCAGCTCGCCTGACGCTGAAGCACCGGCAACACCGGGCGACGTTGATGCATATCCGGTAGCGAATTGATCAACCCCTGCGTATAGGGATGCTGCGCCTTATCGAGATCTTTCGCGGCAATCGATTCCACCACCCGCCCGGCGTACATCACCAGCACTCGGTCGCAAAAACTGCGCACCAGGTTAATATCGTGGCTGATAAAAATCAGCCCTAACCCGCGTGATTTCACCAGATCGTCAAGCAACCCCAGCACCTGCAAACGCACGGAGACGTCCAGCGCCGAGGTCGGTTCATCGGCGATCACCAGTTCCGGGTCGGTTATCAACATCATGGCAATCATCACCCGCTGCCCCTGCCCACCGGAGATTTCATGGGGATAGAGCGCGTAAACGCGCTCCGGCTGGCGAATACGCACCACCTCCAGCATCTCCATCGCTTTGGCTTTCGCCTCGGCTTTATGCCCCGGATGGTGCGTCAGCCAGGCTTCAGCAATCTGCTCACCCACACACACCACCGGATTCAGCGAATATTTCGGATCCTGCATGATCATCGAAATCCGTTTACCACGAATGCCGCGCATCTGCGCTTCCGTGGCATGCTGCAAATCGATATCGCCGAACTGCATCCGTTCTGCGGTAATGCGGGATTTTTTTGGATGCAGGTGCAACAGCGCGCGCCCAACGGTCGATTTACCGGAACCTGATTCACCGACAATCGCCAGCTTTTCGCGCCCCAGTTGAAAGGAGACACCGCGCACCGCGTGGGTCACCGCCTGGCCGTTAACAAACTCAACGTGCAGGTCGCGCACATCAAGCAACGGCGTATTACATGCTGCGAGGATCGAGGATGTCACGTAAGCCATCTCCTAAGAAATTGAACGCCAGACTGTTAATCAGAATTGCCAGCCCCGGAATGGTGACCACCCACCAGCACTCCATCATGTAGGTGCGGCCACTGGAGATCATCGCTCCCCATTCCGGCTCCGGCGGCTGTGCGCCAAGGCCGAGGAAGCCGAGCCCGGCAGCAGTCAGGATAATCCCCGCCATATTCATAGTGATACGAATGATCACCGACGGCAGGCACAGCGGCACAATGTGTCGCCACAGCACGCGTACCGGCGATGCGCCCTGCAAACGCACTGCAGAGATAAAATCGGCCTGACGTAAGGAGAGCGTTTCGGCGCGTGCCAGGCGGGCAATCGGCGGCCAGGCGGTTAAGGTGATCGCGATAACCACATGCTCCAGCCCTGGCCCTAACGCGGCGACAAATGCCAGCGCCAGCACCAGGCTTGGGAAGGAGATAAATATGTCGGTCACACGCATCAGCACCATATCGACTTTGCCGCCAAAATAGCCTGCCGTAACGCCGAGCAGCAGCCCCAGCGGGCCAACGGTAACCGACACCAGCAGTACGATGTAAAGGGTGATGCGCGAGCCGTACACCAGGCGGCTGAAGATATCGCGGCCAAATTCATCGGTTCCAAACCAGTGCTGCGCATTGGGTGCGGTGAGCGCGTTGTTGAGATCCTGCACCAGCGGGTTATACGATGCGATAAGCGGTGCAAAAATCGCCACCACCAGCAGCAGAAAAATAATCCCGCCGCCGATAGCGGTAAGCGGATTACGCGCCATCTTGCCGATAAACCCGCCCGTACGCTGCAACGCGCGTTTGATGCGCGCGACACCTTCGCCGCCGCCGGAGTTGACTGGCGTATCCAGAGAAACGGTCATGATTTTGTCCTCGGATCAAAGAGTTGATAAAGCATGTCGGAAAGCAGGTTCAGCATCACAAAGATCACCCCGACCACCAGCACGCAGCCCATCACCGCGTTCATATCCCCCAACAGCAGGCTGCCGGTGAGATAGGAACCAAAGCCCGGCCATGAGAAGACGGTTTCAATCAGCACCGCGCCTTCCAGCAGTGAGCCGTAGGCCAGCGCAACGACGGTCAGCAGCTGTACCAGAATGTTACGAAACGCGTGATTCCAGATGACCTGACGTTCGGTCAGCCCCTTCACACGGGCGGTGATGATGAACTCCTGCGACAACTGCGCCAGCATAAAGCTGCGGGTCATACGGCTGATGTAGGCCAGTGAGTGAAAACCGAGAAGCGCAGCGGGCAGGATCAGGTGGTTAATCGCGTTCCAGAACACCGTGCCGTTACCCGCCAGTAGCGCATCGACGGTCATTAACCCGGTTCGGCGCGGCACCAGGCCGTCCAGACCTAAATCCACACGCCCCGCGCCACCCACCCAGCCGAGCCACGCGTAAAACACCAGCAGCCCCATCATCCCCACCCAGAAGATTGGCGTGGAGTAGCCCGCCAGGCTGATAATTCTCACCACATAGTCGGAAACGCTGTTACGACGCGCCGCCGCCAGTACACCCAGCGGAATGCCGAGCCCGGCACCGACAATAATCGCCATCGTCGCCAGCTCCATGGTGGCCGGGAAGACGCGGATAATATCGTCGAGCACTGGCTTCCCGGTAAGCAATGCGTTGCCTAAATCACCGTGCAGCAGGTTGCTGAAGTAGATACCAAACTGCGCCGCCAGAGACTTATCAAAGCCCAGTTGCTGATAAACCTGCTGATAGGTGCTTTGATCCGCATCCGGGCCGACAATCGCTAATACCGGGTCGATAGGCATTACCCGCCCGATGAAAAAGGTGAGTAATAGCAGGCCGAACAGCGTAATAGCGACCTGCATCAATCGCTGAGAGAATCGCCGGGCGCGCGAGCCCGGCGCAAGTATGACCATACTCATCCTTTGTCTCCTTCGCTGACTTTATAAACTCCACGCAAAAACGTGGTGGCCGAGGGATGCGACTGGAAATCTTTGACGTCGTTACGCACCACCACCGAATCAACCATCTGCGACAGCGGTTGCAGCGCCGGGATAAGCTGGTCATAACGGGTCTGGATCGCCTGATAGTCAGCCAGTTGTTTTTGCGGGTCGCGCTCAAGCAGCGCAGTGTCGATCATCTCGTTGAGTTGCTTGTCGTAAAATCCGGTACGCCAGCCCTGGAAATTGGTCAAACGCGCTTCATCGCGGTTATCCGGGTTGTACACCAGCGCACGCAGGCTGGAGTGCGGATGGGGCTCCATCCCGCTACCGCCACGCCCCACCAGCAGGTCAAACTTGCGTTCACGCATCGCGCCGTAAATCTGGTTACCGGTGCCGGTAATGATTTTGGCGTTGATGCCCGCCTGCATCAGCGTTGACTGAACGGCAATCGCAATGTTGAGAAAAGGCTGATCGGCAAGGACGCGCAGCGTAGTGTCGAAACCCTCAGGATATCCCGCTTCCGCCAGCAGTTTCTTCGCCCGAGGAATATCGAGCTGATAGCCAGGGTCAGGCAGGGTTGACGGCATTCCGGCTTTGATAGGACGCTGGTGCAGCACCCCGTAGCCTGGCATCAGCGCTTTGTTGATTCCCTGATAATCAATCAGATAGCGCACCGCTTCGCGTACTTTCGGGTTGGCAAAGTGGGCCTCTTTCATGCTCATCGCCACGTAATACACCGTACCTTTCTGCACCGCTTCCACCGTCAGATTGGGATCGTTACGCAGGGCATTGATATCGGACACGGCCATATTATTAGCAACGTCCAAATCCCCCTTTTCAATCATCAGACGCAGGGTTTGCGACTCCTGAAAATGGCGCAGCACCACCCGGCTCATTTTGGCCTCTTCACGCCAGTAGTGCGGGTTGCGCTTCATTCGCAGTACATCTTTCGCCTGCCAGGTTTCCAGCATAAAGGGGCCCGAACCGGCTTCATTGGTGGTCAGCCAGCGGTTACCCCAATCATTATTGATTTCATGCTGCTGCACGGTTTTGCTGTCGAGCACGCCAAGGTTACCGAGCGCCCCCAGAGAGTAGATAACCAGTTGTGGATCGTTGGCCTTCGGTAGCGTGATTTGCACCGTGTAGGGGTCGGGCGCGCTCACCTGGTTATCAATATTTTTCTTACTGAAGCCATAGGATTTCCACACCGACGCCTGCGCGAGATTCAGGTGCAGAATACGGCGCATCGACCACACCACATCATCAGCAGTAAGCGGATTGCCGGAATGGAAGGTAACGTTGTCGCGCAGATGGAAGGTCAGCACCTTGCCGTCCGGGCTGATATCCCAGGATTTCGCCAGCGCCGGCTTCACGTTGGTGAGTTGATTGGCATCAAGCTCCACCAGCGAGTCGTAGAGATTAACGACAATGCCTACCACCTCGTTCCCGGTCATCGCCGCCGGGTCGAGGGTCAGCAGATTGTTCATATTCATACCAATGATGAGCTGATCGGGGGGCGTTTTCGCAAGCGTCACCCCGCTCCCCATCATCAGCGATAGCGCGAGTAAACACGCGCCCGCGAGGGAAGATTTTTTCATCTGTGTATACCGTTTGTAGGGTTGAAGTATTTTTATCTGTCAGTCGTGGCTGACGGTATTGGCTTCGATATACGCAAAATTAATATCTTCCCCGAGACCCGGCCCCTGCGGCAGATGCACAAAACCATCGGCGTCCATTGGGTCAACAATGGCGTTCAGGTAAGCCGCGGGCTCATCGTAGTTCAGGAAAGGATGCAGCAGGCCACGTTCGTACCAGCGACAGTTGCGAATCGCCCCCACCACCGCCAGGCTCGCCGCGCCGTTGCCATGCACTTCGCAATCCATGCCGAAGGATTCCGCCAGCGCCGCAACCTTCATGGTTGGCGTGATGCCGCCGACGCCGTTCGCGCCCGCACGCAGAATGTCGCAAGCTCCGGCTTTCACCCAGTCGGCGCGGCTGTGGTGCTTGCCGCCAAAGCTTTCCGGGCCAATCACCGGAATAGAAAGATTTTCCGCAAGCCAGGCGTAAGACGACATGCTGTCCTCTTCCATTGGCTCTTCAAACCAGGCGAAGTTGAGTTTTTCCAGCTCTTTACCGATCCACAGCGCTTCGGTGCGGCTGTACCAGTGATAACCGTCGATCATCAGGTCGATATCCGGGCCAACGGCTTCACGCACAGCGGCGCAGGCTTTGATATCCATTTTCGGGTTGGGCGCAAAAGAAACTGGCGGCATCCAGGTGTGCAGTTTGATGGCCTTATACCCGCGCGCCACCAGCGTTTCGGCAAACGCAGCGTACTCTTCCGGCGTGGAGAGCCCGCCTTTCAGATCGTCGCCGCACATGGTGCTGCCGTAGGCCGGAACTTTATCGCGGAAGCCGCCCAGCAGTTTATACACCGGCATATTGAGCTTGCGTCCTAGTAAATCCCACAGCGCCTGCTCGACAAACGACAGCGCGCGCTCGGTCAGTTGGTGTGCGCTCCCGCGCTGCCAGTGCACCAGATCCTGCCAGAGGCGCTCACGGTTAAACGGATCCTGCCCGACCAGCACTTTGCGGAAAAAGGTATTCACCACAAACGGGCGCACCACTTCCGGCGGGGCAAACGAAAAGCCCTGAGTGCCGTCATCAGCAGTAATCGTGAGCATCGCCATTTTTGCCAGGCTTTCCGCTCCGGGGTGCGAATGGCCTGCGCTGTCGGACACCCGACGTGTAGGGTATTGAAATACAGTGACGTTTACAGATTCAATTTTCATTATGTGTCCTTAGTACAACAAAAAGTGGGCATTGCGGATGCCACAATCCTGTGACTTACACTTCCCGGCAAGCCGGTTTTAAGTAATTGAAAAAGCGTTTCACTGGATAATCTAAGCACAAAATATGAGACCTGCCTCGGACAAATCCCGCTAACGATTGACTGTTTTTTGGGCATAAGCACGAGGGGACGTGACTGTTTTCACAAAAGGAGAGAGAAATGTGAGGGGGATCGTGACGAGAAAAGGTAAACCCGGCGAGGCAAAAACTCGCCGGGAAAGGTCATTATGCGATGGTGACTTTACTATCCAGATACACATCCTGAACCGCGTTGATTAACTGCACGCCATCGGCCATTGATTTTTTGAAGGCTTTACGCCCCAGAATCAGGCCCATACCGCCCGCGCGTTTATTGATAACCGCTGTACGCACCGCGTCGGAAAGGTCGGTTTCACCGCCTGCCGCACCGCCGGAGTTAATCAGCCCGGCGCGTCCCATATAGCAGTTCGCCAGTTGGTAGCGCACCAGATCAATGGGATTCTCGCTGGTGAGTTTGCTGTAGACGCGATCGTCCGTATAGCCAAAGTTCACCGCTTTATAGCCGCCGTTATTCTCGGCCATTTTCTGCTTCACAATATCCGCGCCGATGGTGGCGGCCAGATGGTTTGCCTGCCCGGTGAGGTCAGCGGAGACATGGTAATCGACACCGTCTTTCTTGAATGCCGGGTTACGCAGGTAGGCCCACAGCACGGTGACCATCCCCAGTTCATGCGCGCGTTCAAAGGCGGCGGAGATCTCTTCAATCTGGCGACGAGACTCTTCAGAGCCGAAATAGATGGTGGCGCCCACGGCAACCGCGCCCAGATTGAATGCCTGTTCAACGCTGGCATACAGCGTCTGGTCGAAGGTATTCGGGTAGCTCAGGGTTTCGTTGTGATTGAGTTTGACGAGGAACGGAATGCGGTGCGCGTAACGACGCGAAACAGATGCCAGCACGCCATAGGTGGATGCCACGCAGTTACAGCCCGCTTCGATCGCCAGCTCAACGATATTTTTCGGATCAAAATAGAGCGGGTTAGCGGCAAACGATGCACCGGCAGAGTGCTCTACGCCCTGGTCAACGGGCAGAATCGATAAGTAGCCGGTTCCGGCCAGACGTCCGGTATTATAAAGCGTCTGCATGTTTCGCAGCACGGCAGGCGGACGGTTATTGTCCATCATCACCCGGTCAACGTAATCGTGACCTGGCAGATAGAGTTGGTCGGCTGGAATGGTCATACAACGATGCTGTAAAAGGCTGTCGGCGTCTTTGCCAAGCAATTGCGTAATATCAGTCATGGCGATGCTCCCGTAATGCCAACGTCGTGTCGGCGTGAATTTCCTGCCCGGAATTTTTGGGCAGCAATAAGTCTGGTCGCGGAAACGGGAATTTTCCATTCTCCGGGCATTTTTAAGCGCAATCTGCTGGCACGATTCATGGACGGTAAAGTGTTACACCGGTCAAAGTTTCACCTTAAAGGTATTTAAAAGGTATTACATGATGGTATGGTCTCTACGTACCTTACCTGTCAGGAAGGATTTAAAGATGAAAACTACAGTAAAGCTGTCGTTCATGATGTTCATTGAGTGGTTTATCTGGGGCGCGTGGTTTGTTCCCTTGTGGCTGTGGCTAAATAAGAGCGGATTTTCAGCGGGCGAAATTGGCTGGTCTTATGCCTGTACCGCGATTGCAGCTATCCTCTCACCGATTCTGGTCGGCTCGCTGACAGACCGTTTTTTCTCGGCACAGAAAGTTCTCGCCCTACTGATGTTCGTTGGTGCAGCGCTGATGTATTTTGCCGCACAGCAAACCACGTTTGCCGGCTTTTTCCCGCTGCTACTCGCCTACTCGCTCACCTATATGCCGACCATTGCCCTCACCAACAGTATCGCCTTTGCCAACGTGCCGGACGTCGAACGTGACTTCCCGCGCATTCGCGTCATGGGCACGATCGGCTGGATAGCCTCCGGACTGGTGTGCGGTTTCCTGCCGCAAATGATGGGCTATAACGATATTTCACCCACAAACATTCCTTTGTTAATCACGGCGGGTAGCTCGCTGCTGCTGGGGATTTTCGCGTTCATGCTGCCGGACACCCCACCGAAAAGCACGGGGAAACTGGACTTCAAAGTCATGCTGGGGCTGGATGCGTTAGTCCTGCTGCGCGATAAAAACTTCCTCGTCTTTTTCTTCTGCTCATTCCTGTTCGCCATGCCGCTGGCGTTCTACTACATCTTTGCCAACGGGTATCTCACCGAAGTCGGCATGCAAAATGCCACCGGCTGGATGACGCTCGGCCAGTTCTCCGAAATCTTCTTTATGCTGGCACTGCCGTTCTTCACCAAACGCTTTGGCATTAAAAAGGTATTATTGCTTGGTCTTATTACCGCAGCGATCCGCTATGGATTCTTTGTCTACGGTGGCGCAGAGCAATACTTCACTTATGCCCTGCTGTTCCTCGGTATTTTGCTCCACGGCGTGAGCTACGATTTTTACTACGTTACCGCCTACATCTATGTGGATAAAAAAGCCCCGGTACATATGCGCACCGCGGCACAAGGGCTTATCACGCTCTGCTGCCAGGGTTTTGGCAGCCTGCTCGGTTACCGCATTGGCGGCGTAATGATGGAAAAAATGTTCGCTTATAAAGAGCCGGTGAATGGGTTGACCTTCAACTGGGCGGGCATGTGGGGCTTCGGCGCTATCATGATTGCCGTTATCGCTGTGCTGTTTATGCTTTTCTTTCGCGAGTCGGATAAAGAGATCACTGCTATTAAGGTGCAAAACGACCCACGCGACGCTGCACTGACACAAGGGGAAATAAAATGAAAACAGAACGTATTCTTGGCGCGCTGTACGGCCAGGCATTGGGCGATGCGATGGGAATGCCTTCAGAGCTTTGGCCGCGCTCACGCGTGAAGGCTCACTTCGGCTGGATCGACCGTTTCCTGCCGGGGCCTGCTGAAAACAATGCCGCCTGCTACTTTAACCGCGCGGAATTCACTGACGATACATCAATGGCTTTGTGCCTCGCAGACGCCATTCTTGAGCGCCAGGGGCAGATCGACCCGGATCTTATTGGCCGTAATATTCTGGCCTGGGCGGAAGGCTTCGATGCGTTCAACAAAAACGTACTGGGCCCGACCTCCAAAATTGCGCTAAACGCGATCCGCGATGGCAAACCCGTTAGCGAACTGGAAAACAACGGCGTCACTAACGGCGCGGCAATGCGCGTTTCGCCGCTGGGTTGCCTGCTGCCCGCAGCCCATCTCGACCACTTTATTAATGAGGTTGCACTGGCCTCAAGCCCAACGCATAAATCGGATCTTGCGGTAGCTGGTGCGGTGGTGGTGGCCTGGGCCATCTCCCGCGCCATTGATGGCGATAGCTGGCAGACCATCGTCGATTCACTGCCTTCCGTGGCCCGTCACGCACAGGAAAAACGCGTGACCACCTTCAGCGCCTCACTCGCCGCGCGTCTGGAACTGGCGTTAGATATTGTCCGCAAGGCTCACGGTACGGAATCCGCCAGCGAGCAGCTTTATCAGGTGGTCGGTGCAGGAACCAGTACGATTGAATCCGTGCCCTGCGCTATCGCAATGGTCGAACTGGCGCAGGGCTGCCCCAACCGTTGTGCTATTTTATGCGCCAACCTCGGGGGGGATACAGATACCATCGGGGCGATGGCAACGGCGATTTGCGGGGCACTGGGCGGTATTTCGGCCATTGACCCAGTGCTGAAAAAGCAACTCGACGACGTCAATCAACTCGATTTTTCCCGCTACGCAACCGCACTGACGAAGTATCGCGAGCAACGGGAGGCGTTATGAATGTCGCGTCGCGATTAACCACCTTAGGTAATCGACGTCCAATAACCGTCGTTGGCGCGGCGGTGATTGACGTGATTGCCGACGCCTATGCCCTGCCCTGGCGCGGCTGCGATATTGAGCTGCAACAGCAAAGCGTCAATATTGGCGGCTGTGCGCTGAATATTGCCGTGGCGCTCAAACGCCTCGGTATGCGTGCCGACAATGCGCTCCCCATCGGACAAGGCGTCTGGGCCGATATCATCCGCAATAATCTGGCTCGTGAGGGCCTGATCAGTTGCATTGATGGTGTTCAGGGTGATAACGGCTGGTGTCTGGCGCTGGTTGAGCCAGACGGCGAGCGTACGTTTATGTCGTTCAGCGGCGTCGAAAATCAGTGGAATACCGGCTGGCTGGAGGCGTTATCCGTCGCACCACAAAGCCTGGTGTCGCTTTCCGGTTATCAGCTTGCGTCGCCGTGCGGCGAGTTGCTTGTCCGTTGGCTTGAAAGCCTGCAAGACGTCACGCCATTTATCGATTTTGGCCCGCGTATTGCCGATATTCCCGATGCGCTGATGACGCGAATTATGGCCTGTAAGCCTGTTATTTCACTGAATCGCCAGGAAGCCGACATCGCCGCCGCACGCTTTAATTTACCGCCGGAAACCCGGCAGTTCGGTCGTGCATGGATGGCGACGTTTGGCACACCGCTTATCGTGCGTCATGACAAAGAGGGAGCATGGTATTTCAGCCCGCAGGAACAGGGGCTGGCAGCACCGTTTCCTGTGACGGTCGTTGACACCATCGGCGCGGGCGACAGTCACGCAGGCGGTACGCTGGCAGGTCTTGCTTCTGGCTGGACGCTCAGCGAATCCGTATTGCTCGGAAACGCGGTCGCGTCCTGGGTGGTCGGTCACCGTGGCGGCGACTGTAGCCCAACGCGCGAAGCACTACTCCTCGCACACAAAGACATATAAATCACTGCGGCAGTGGCTGATGCTGAACTCAATCGGCCGCTGCTGCTGGTCAAGCGCAACCTGTTTAATCACCAACACCGGGATTTTTTCATCCATCCGAATGTGCGACTGAAATTCCGCATCCGGCATCCGGGCGCTGACTCTTGAGCGCGTGCGCTGTGGAAAAATGTGCTGGCTGCGAAAATAGTCATACAGGGACACGCCAATCTCATCCACATCATGAATCAACTGGGCGGGCACCCAGGACTCTTCAATGGATACAGCCTCTTCATCCACATAACGAATGCGTTTGAGCAGAAAAACCTCGCTTCCTGACGCAATAGCCAGTTGTGACGCCACCTCTTCCGGGCAAGGCACAATCCGTTTATTCACCCACAGGGTATCTGGCTTTTTACCCCGTAACACGACCTGCTGGGAAAATCCGCGTGCTTCCTTCAGGGAATATTCAAAAATATTATTGATTTGCGTGCCATAACCGCGCGCACGCGTCACCACGCCTTCCTCTTCCAGCGTTTGCATTGCTTTGCGCACCGTGATGCGCGACACGCCGGTTAACTGGCTCAGATCACGTTCACCCGGCAAAATATTGCCGTGCTCAAGTATTCCGCTGCGTACGGCATTTTTCACCGTTTCAGCGAACTTCAGATAGAGCGGCGTGTTATCCGCTGCGGCAATACGCTCAGTAATTTGTGCGATTAACCGCGTATGTGATTGTTCCATTTATCTTTCCCTGCAATGGTCTCCGAGCCAGTATAGGTGGCGTCACGCCGGAAGACTACTCCCGGCAAGGAAATGGTGTTTATTCATCCCGCACGACGCGTTGTAACAACGTAAAAGCCTGTTCGACCTGCGGTGGCAGCGGTGCGGCGTTGCGCATCAACGCCACCGTTCGTGTAAGCTCCGGCTGCTGAAGCTGCACCACTTTTAGCTGCGGATCGCAGAGGTGCGCGGTGTAAAGCTGCGGCAAAATCGCCGCCGCCAGCCTGGAGCGCACCAGGCCGTACAGGGTTTCAATGTAATCGACGTGATAGCGAATATGCAGCTTCAGACGCTGACTCTCGTCGAGCGCCCCCACCAGTCGCTGAATATTACCTTTGGAAAAGACGGCTACATCGCGTCCAGCAAGTTGCTGCCACGGAAGATGGGCCGATTGGGCAAGCGGATCGCCAACATGCAGGACGGCGACAAACGGATCCTCCAGCACCGGGAAAACCTGTAAGGCCGGGGACACAGAACTGTCCAGCGCACCAATGCCGAAATCCAGTTGCCCGTTCAGGATCTGCGTCACTAACGCATCGTTAGTGAGATCGTGAAACTCCACCTTCAGCCGGGGAAATGCCTGCGCCAGCCGTTCGGCCACGGTCGGAAACAACAGCGAACTGACCGAGGGTACCAGGCCAATCCGCAAAGTGCCGTCGCCGCCGGATTCAACAATTTGCCGCATATCGCTGAACGCCTGCTGGGCGACGTTAAGCACCCGCTCGGCATGAGGAAGAATGGCAACGCCCAGCTCCGTCAGCGTCACGGCGGCGGCGGTCCGGTTGACCAGCTTACCGCCCAGCACCGTTTCAATCTGCCGTAGCGCGCTGCTCAGTGCGGGCTGGCTTATCGCGAGCTTACTGGCGGTATCGGTGAAGTGACGCAACCGGGCCAGGGTAACGAAATACTGAAGCTGCTTTAGAGAGAGTGCGGGAAGCCGTTGCCAGGGTTCGGTCATGATGGGTTTCGCATTGTTGGTTTGTTGCAGAATAACCTTTTCTTATCAGGTGATAAATTTTTTCAGCGAGGCAAACGTTTGCCATCACCTTTCACACTTCGTAAAGTAGCGCCCATATTGAATGACCGGACGATAGCTATGCTTAACACTGACTCCCTTCGCCGCCGGGCGATAGCCGCCGCAAAAGGCGACGCGCCTTTCGATCTCCTGCTTACCGATGCCAGCATCGTCGATATGGTCACCGGCGAAATTCGCGAAGCGGATGTGGGTATCGTCGGCGAAATGATTGCCAGCGTGCATCCGCGCGGCAGCCGCAGCGACGCATCAGAAACACACTCACTGCCAGGCTCTTACCTCTCGCCAGGTTTTATCGACACCCACGTCCACCTCGAAAGTTCTCATCTTCTTCCTGCCCGTTACGCGGAAATCGTGCTGGCGCAGGGCACAACGGCAGTATTCTGGGATCCGCACGAACTGGCGAACGTGCTGGGCGTGGAGGGCGTGCGTTTTGCCATCGATGCCAGCCGCAATCTTCCGCTGCAGGTGATGATTGCCGCACCCTCCAGCGTGCCCTCCACGCCGGGGCTGGAGATGTCAGGCGCCGATTTCGCCGGCGCAGAAATGGAAACCATGCTCAACTGGCCGGAAGTGTGTGGCGTCGCGGAAGTGATGGATATGCACGGCGTGCTGAACGGCAGCACGCGGATGCAGGAGATCCTTAGCTGCGGCTTACAAAGCGGTAAGCTGATTGAAGGCCACGCACGTGGGCTAAACGGGGCCGGGTTACAGGCTTACCTCGCGGCGGGCGTGACGTCGGATCATGAACTCACCTCCGCCGAAGATGCGCTGGAAAAACTGCGCGCCGGGCTAACGCTGGAAATTCGGGGTTCGCATCCTTATCTGCTGCCGGACATCGTGGCCGCGCTGAAGACGCTCCCGCATCTCTCCTCGCAGATCACCCTCTGCACCGATGATGTGCCCCCGGATATGTTGCTGGAAAAAGGCGGTATCGTGGCGCTGCTGAATCTGCTGATTGAGCACGGCTTACCCGCCGTCGATGCGCTGCGTTTCGCCACGTTCAACGGCGCTCTGCGGCTCAAGCGCGATGATTTAGGGCTGATTGCCGCGGGTCGTCGTGCGGATTTGGTGGTGCTGAATTCACTGGACACCATTACCCCTCAGCAGGTCTATGTTGCCGGGAAACGTATCGCCCGCGATGGCGCAATGATTGAACCGCTGCCGGCGGCGAGCCACCCTACGCTGCCAGATACCATGCATCTTTCATCGCTCAGCCCGGACGATTTCGCCCTTCGGATCGCTGACATCACACATGGCAACGCACGGCTGAAACATATTCGCGGCGCACGTTTTACCGAATGGGGTGAAGTCGATGTGCAAATCCGCGAGGGCCGCGTCGTGCTGCCAACCGGGTTCAGTCTGATTTGGGTACAGCATCGCCATGGTCGCCACGAGGCCAGGCCGCAAATCGCCCTGCTGGAGGGCTGGGGTGAACTCCAGGGGGCGATCGCCACCAGCTACTCGCACGATTCGCATAACCTGGTGGTACTGGGCCGCTGCCCGCGCGAGATGGCGCTGGCAGCCAATACCCTGATTGCCAGCGGCGGCGGGATGGCGCTGGCTCAGCATGGTGAGATCATCGCCCACGTGGCGATGCCGATAGCCGGTATGCTCTCTGACCTTCCAGCCCCTGAACTGGCGAGCGCATTCCGCAACCTGCGCGAACGTAGTGGTGACATTGCCGACTGGCAGCCGCCGTACCGGGTATTTAAGGCCATTGAAGGCACCTGTCTTGCCTGTAACGCCGGGCCGCATCTGACGGATTTGGGGCTTACCGATGGCGCAACACGTCAGATTGTCGACCCGCTTATTCACTCTTCGCACCAGGAAAGGAGCACCCACTAAATGGCTGACCACTCCCTTAATACGCCTGCCTCTGAGAGCTGGCTGGAACGTTGTTTTTCCCTACGCGCTCGCGGAAGCTCTGCACGCACCGAATGTCTGGCGGGCATCACGGGATTTCTCGCCGCCGCGTATCTGCTGGTGGTGATCCCCGGACTGCTGGCTGCGGGCGGGATGGATAAAGGCGCGGCGACTACTGGTACAATCCTGGTATTTGTGGTCGGCACATTGCTGATGGCGTTTTATGCCAATCTGCCGTTTATTGTTGGGCCGGGAATTGGCGGCTCGGTATTAGTCGGCGTCTCGCTGGCCGGAAACGCCGGAATTGGCTGGCCGATTGGGCTGGGGATTGCCTGCTGGTCAGGCGTGCTGTTTTTCCTGCTTACCCATTTTGGCCTGCGCGAAGTGGTCACCCGCTCGGTGCCGCAATCCATCAAACTGGGGCTGACGGCGTCTATCGGGATTTTTGTCGCCCTGCTCGGGTTTCGTAATGCCGGGTTGGTGCTGGCAAGCGCCAAAAATAACGCTTTGATGCTGGGGGATTTTCTTTCGCCGGGCGCGCTGGTGGCGCTATGCGGGCTGTTTCTGGCAATTGCCCTGCAGGCGCGGCGCATTCCTGGCGCTATCCTGTGGGCAATTCTGTGCGCGACGCTGGTAGGTATTCCGGCAGGTGTCACGCATCTGCCATCAAGCTTTATCGCCCTGCCCCACTCGTTAACACCGGTGTTTGCGCAGGTGGATATCATTGGCGCATTGAATATCGCTTTCCTGCCCTATCTGTTTGTCTTCTTCGCCTCAGAGTTTTTCTCAACCATGGGCACCACGCTTGCCGTCGGCGGGGAGGCGGGCCTGCTGGATGAAGAAGGCAATATGCCACACATCAACCGCCCGTTTATGGTTGACTCCATCGCCGCCGCGCTGGGCCCGTGGGTCGGCATCCCGGCCGCGACAGCGCTGATTGAGTCCTCAGCCTCGGCGGAAGCAGGCGGCAAAACCGGCATGACCGCGCTGGCCGCCGCCATGATGTTCCTGCTGATGCTGCTGTTTACGCCCGTTGCGCTGATGATCCCCAAAGAAGCCACCGCCCCGGCGCTGATCCTGATTGGTCTGAATATGTTTAGCGGCCTGCGTAAGGTGGATTTGGCGAATTTCACCGACGGTTTACCGGTGTTGATGATGGTGATGATCACGCTTATCGCCAACAGCTTCGGAACAGGTATCGCGGGCGGGTTGCTGTTTTATGTGGTGATTAAAACCATTGCCGGGAAGTGGCGGGAAATCCCTCTTGGTTTATGGATTCTGGCAGTGCCGCTGGTGTATTACTTTGCGACGCTGGTGCGCCATTAATGGGGTAGTCATCTGCAGTCTTTAGCGGATAGTGCACGGCACGACTATAAGAGTAAATCTATTTTTAGGGATATATCGCTTATATCCCTTTTAACCCTTGCGTCAGGGACATCACCCGTTAAATATATTATATTTCAATGAATTAATAATTTTTGTAGGTTAATAATAAACGACGATAAGCAGCGCTGGAAACTTTAACGGGATTCGGATACTTTTACTCAACTCTTCTGAAAAGGTTATGGCAATGGTCTTAATCAGAGCTGCACAATTAAAAGATATCCCCTCACTTAAAAATCTTTTTTGCCAATTGGGTTATCAAACAGATGCTGAGCGACTGGAAAACCACATTAATAAGCAGGATATGACTATTAACATCCTGGTTGCGGAATCAGATAAGGAAATCTCGGGTGTTATTGTAGTGAATTTTATCACGCCGATACATGAAGATGGCTTGTGGGCATTAATTTCAGCTCTGGTTATAGATGAATCGTCGCGGGGAGCAGGGATCGGACAATTACTTCTTATGGCTTCAGAGCAAATTGCTCTGGATAAGGGATGTTCTCAAATTGAGCTTTCGAGCAGTGAAAGTCGAGTCAGAGCACACACGTTTTATGAAACCAACGGCTATAGGGAAGTGAGGAAGCGTTTTGTAAAACGCCTCATTATTCAATAAGCGTTAACAATACCGCTCGTACTCCACCGTTTCCCGGATTTTCAGCAACGCATTTTGTAAGTTCTCAATTGATACAGAGCCCAGAGCAATCCTGAGCGCCTGGGGGACAAACCGTAATGTGCTGATTGGCTTTATTTTCTGGTACAAAGGCTTGCCACCGGAGGGATTGCTATCGTCGGTCAACGCCAACTCCTCCAGCCATTCTTAGGGCTGAGACTCTCCGCCATGCTATTGAATGAGGTGGTGGGCTCCCGCAGGTTTTCCCGATAAAACGGAGCAAACGCAGGCTGAAGATATGGCGGCCTAAGAAGCTGATAGCGGATACTTTATGCTCCGTAAAGCCTGCCATATGCGTAAAGCAGGCTGTTTATTACGCCATTACCACCAGGCGTGAAAATGATGTACCGGGCCAATCCCGCTGCCAACTTCCAGCGTATCGGCTTGCGCCAGCGCGGCAGAAAGCCAGATTTTCGCTTCCAGCACCGTATCGCCCCAATTGCTATGGCGCGGGCGCAGTGCCGCCAGCGCGGCTGATAATGTACAGCCGGTGCCGTGGGTATTTTTGGTATTGACGCGCGGCGCGGTAAAACGCTGCTCGCCGTCGCGGGTAAACAGCCAGTCGGGGCTTTCCGCGTCGTCCAGATGACCACCTTTCATAAGAACGGCGCCACATCCCATCGCCAACAGCGCACGCCCCTGCTCCAGCATTTCTCGCTCATTACGCGCATGCGGCGCATCCAGCAATGCCGCGGCTTCCGGCAAGTTCGGCGTAATTAATGACACTTGCGGAAGCAGGCGTTTACGCAGGGTTTCCACCGCCGAAGGCGAGAGTAGCGCATCACCGCTTTTCGCCAGCATGACCGTATCCAGTACCACATTTTCCACCCGATGGCGCTGTAATCGTTCCGCCACGGCTTCAACAATGTCCGTTTCCGCCAGCATACCGATTTTGGTGGTGTCGATGCGCACATCGTTAAACACGGAATCCAGCTGCGCGGCGACAAAATCCGGTTCAATACGATAGACCGACTGCACGCCATGGGTGTTTTGCGCCACCAGTGCGGTGATCACCGAACAGCCGTATGCGCCCAGGGCGGAGAAGGTTTTCAGGTCAGCCTGAATACCCGCACCACCGCTTGGATCGGTACCCGCAATAGTTAATGCATTAATCCGTTTCATGCCAGTGCCTCCCCATTCAGTGCATACAGCGCATCTAAAAATGCCGGGACAAAACTGCCCGGCCCGTTATCCTGCGCCGCTCGCCCCCCCGCCAGTTTCATAAAGGCGCAGGCTGAGGCAACGTTATCCAGCCTGTCGCCCGGCAGCGCACAGCTTGCCGCGACGACCGCCGACAATGCGCAACCCGTCCCCACTACGCGGGTCATCAGCGGGTTACCGCCCGTGACCGCGACAACGCGTTGTCCATCGGTGATGTAATCCACTTCGCCCGTCACCGCGACAATAGTCCCAATTTGACGAGCCAGCGCCTGCGCCGCAGGTAGCGCAGCGGCGGCCGTATCCGTAGTGTCCACGCCGCGCCCGCCCGCGCTCATCCCCGCCAGCGCCATAATTTCAGAGGCATTCCCCCGAATGGCGGCAGGTTTTAAGGTCAACAGGTCGTGGCAAAACTCGGTACGTAACGTTAACGCGCCCACGGCGACAGGGTCGAGAGTCCAGGGTTTACCTGCGGCGTTCGCACTCAACGCAGCGGCTTTCATCGCCTGCGCGCGCGGCTGCGTCAGCGTGCCAACGTTTATCAATAACGCATCGGCAATGGCAGAGAACTGCGCGGCTTCCTGCGCATCAATCACCATCGCGGGGGATGCGCCGAGCGCCAGCAGTACGTTAGCGGTAAAGGTCTGCACAACGTCGTTAGTCATGCAGTGAACAAGGGGGGCGTGATGACGAAAAAGATGTAACGAATGCGCGATTTGCGCGGGGCTAAGCGGCTCTGCTTGCATGGTTTGCTCCTGCCAGAACGTCCAGAAGCAATGACCTGACGGTCTCTGACTTCCCTACGCTGGCATTATCCAGATCAGGTGGTACGGGTTTTTCTCAGCCTTCACAAGGAAGGGCACCCCGAGTCATCAATACAACAAATTCGTGTATCGCAGCAGGTTACGGCAAGTGCCGGGCGGAAGCAAGCTGCACAAACCATTTGCAATCCCCCCATCATCGGCCCACAATTATTCACAAAGGTGATGGCGTTCCACCTTTCCCAACCGCCCTGCTGGGGCTGATGACGCCTGGTATACCCTCTTAACACGGAGGTATGTCAGGCTGTCTGTCGTTTGAAGACCCGCGCATACCTCGCAACCTGACGAGGTTTTTTTATGCCTGTTTATCACCATGCGCTGGTGCTGATTAATAGCAGCCTTGATGGCATTCCCCTGCTTGATCACGCCGCAAAAATGGCGCAGGAGAACGCGATGACGATAACCATCGCGCATATCAGCACCGATTATCGCGCCCTCAATTATGTCTCTGACAGCCTGATGGATGACGTGGTTTCGCAGGAAGTCATTCAGGCCAAAGCCCTGTTGAGCGAGCTGGCGGAATCCGTTTCCCTACCGGTACAAACGCTGGAGTTAGTCACGACCCGTCGCTTTGAAGATGTCGAATCCTGTATCCGCGATCGCCGTATCGATCTGGTCATCGCCGGGCATCACAATCGCTTGCTGGGCGTGCTCGCCTCCCACTCCCTTGAGTACATCAACCACTTGACGGTGGATGTGCTGATCAAACATTTAGCATAAGGATTTACGCGCGTGATGTATCGTTCATTACTGGCCGTTATAGTGGGCGGCTCAACCGGGTGTGTGATTCGTTGGTGGTTGTCGATGAAACTGAACAGCCTTTTCCCGAGCCTACCACCTGGCACGCTGGTGGTTAATCTGGTGGGTGGTTTTATTATTGGCGCGGCGCTGGCGTTCTTTTTGCGCCAGCCGCAGTTAGACCCGGCGTGGAAGTTACTGATTACCACCGGTCTTTGCGGCGGGATGACGACCTTTTCCACTTTTTCGGCGGAGATCGTCACCCTTTTGCAAAACGGCAACTATCTGTGGGCGATGATTTCCGTGATAACTCACGTGGTGGGATCGCTCCTGATGACCGCTGCCGGGTTCTTTTTGATGACGCTGGTTTAACCCCTGCGCTGCACCAGCGCTTCACAGCGTTCCTTCACCGCTTCATACAACAACCGCACCGCAGGCGAGAGCTGCTTGCGATGCGGGCAAATCATATTCAGCGGCACGCAGTCGCCTTCATAGTCTGGCAGCAGCAGTTTCAGGCGGCCCTGAAAGACATCTTCACTGACGTCGAGCCAGGACTTATTGGCAATGCCTTCCCCGGCAATTGCCAGCCGGCGAATCACTTCCGCATCATCACTAATAATTGTGCCATTGACCTGCACCTCGTGGGTTTCCCCCCCGGCAGTGAGCGTCCAGCGATCGAACAATCGGCCTCGCAGCACATACGTCAGCGCATCACACTTTCCTAAATCGGCAGGCGTTACCGGTTCGCCATTTCTGGCGATCCACTCTGGCGAAGCGACCAGTACACGGCGATTATCTGGCGCGATCGGCAGCGCAACGTACGATGCGTCCTCATTGGTGCCGTAGCGAAATGCCACATCGACCGGATCCTTAAACACATCCGTCACCTGGTCTGAGAAAAGAATGCGTAGCTTAAGCGCCGGGTGACGCAGGCGAAACTGGCGGAAAATACCGAGCAGCAGATTTCGCCCCAAATCAGAAGGCACCGCAATTTGCAGCGTACCGCGAATTTCATCATCCGGCGTTTGGATCTGCTGAAGCCCGGCCTGCATCGTTTCCAGCATTTGCGTGGCATAAGGCAGCCAGGTTTCGCCCTCCGGCGTCAAGCGCAGACTGCGCGTTGAGCGGGCGAACAGACGGATATTGAGCGCCGTCTCAAGACGCTTAATGGCGGAACTCACCTGCGCAGGCGGCAGACCAGCCTCGCGCGCCGCTTCGCTGAAACTGCTTAACGCCGCTGCGCGCACGAACAGGGTTAAATCTTCCAGCCTGAGCATTTTCACTCCTCAACGATAAGTCCTGTCGCCGCGAATGGATTTTTCCGGCAAATATCACCGGATAATATCATTCTTAGAGTTTACCCAACATCACAGAGGTGGTTATGAAAGCGATTGCGATTACTCAGGCGGCTGGCGCGCACGGCAACATTGAAGCATTAGAAGAAATTACCCTGCCCGTTCCCGTGGCGGCGGGCCACGATTTGCTGGTAGAAGTCAACGCCATCTCCGTTAACCCGGTCGATACCAAAGTGCGTGCCGGTTTTAGCGGCGACACGCCGCGCGTACTGGGCTGGGATGCTGTCGGCGTGGTGAAATCCGTTGGCGAGAAGGTCACCCTGTTTAAAGCGGGCGACGAAGTCTGGTACGCGGGCGCGTTAACGCGTCCAGGCAGCAACAGCGAGTTCCAGTTGGTCGATGAGCGTATTGTCGCCCTTAAGCCGCGTTCGCTGGATAACGTTTCTGCCGCCGCCCTGCCGTTAACCTCCATTACTGCGTGGGAACTGCTGTTCGATCGCCTGGGCATTCAGGAAAATGGCAATAAAGGCGACGTACTGCTTATTGTTGGTGCGGCGGGCGGTGTGGGTTCCATTTTGACTCAACTGGCGCGCAAGCTTACGAAAATGACGGTGATCGGCACCGCCTCGCGCCCGGAAACGCAGAAATGGGTCGCGGATGCCGGAGCACATTACGTTATCGACCACAGCAAACCTATCGCTGAAGAACTTGTTCGCATCGGTATTCCGGCAGTGACGCACGTCGCCAGCCTGACGCACACGGATAAACACTATTTGCAGCTGATTGAAGCCCTCGCCCCACAGGGCAAACTGGCGCTGATTGACGATCCTGAAACCCTGGATGCACGCCCGTTAAAAACCAAAAGCATCTCGCTGCACTGGGAATTTATGTATACCCGCTCGATGTTTGAAACGCCGGATATGATTGCTCAACATCAGTTGCTGACTCGCGTCGCCGCATTGATTGATGAGGGTGTGATCAAAACGACGTTGGGCGAGAAATTAGGAGCGATTAACGCGGAAAATATTCGCCAGGCGCATCGCCAGCTTGAGACCGGGAAAACCATGGGCAAACTGGTACTGGAAGGCTTCTGAGGCGGCGCTGTTACATTTTTTACTAAAAAACCTATTCTGTGATACAAAAGAGCGTCGATCTGCCTGTTAATTTTAAGAGAAAAAGGCAGACTCTACACCCTTAAGCATTCTGGTTATCGTTGGAGAAAGAATGGGTAAATGTAGATTATGGCTTCTGGCTGGCCTGATGGCCGCCGGAACCGCCTTCGCCGCGCCAGGCACGGGCATTCAGAAGTATGAACTGAAAGAGTTTGTCGCTGATTTCACCCACTTTAACATCGGGGACACCGTTCCTGAGATGTACCGTACTGACCAGTACAACATCAAGCAGTGGCAGCAGCGCAATCTGCCTGCGCCAGACGCGGGAACACACTGGACTTACATGGGCGGCAACTACGTGCTGATTTCTGACACGGACGGGAAAATCAGTAAAGTTTACGACGGCGAAATCTTCTATCACCGTTAATGAAAGAGGCGCATAACCCGCCTGGGTTATGCGCCTGAACGCTTATACCGCGCGGAAGGGAATTTCGCCGGGGATCACTTCACCCTGCCAGTAAAGCTGGGCGGCGGTTAAATCCGCCAGTCGACGATAAATTTGCGTAAATTCACTGTCCGGGCGATTCACCACCGTCGGGGTGCCTTTATCCAGATCTTCACGCAGGCTGATGTGCAGCGGCATCTGGCCCAGCAACTGGGTATGATATTTCTCCGCCAGTTTTTCTGCGCCGCCGGTACCAAAGATAGGTTCGTGGTGACCACACTGGCTGCAAATATGCATGCTCATGTTTTCCACGATGCCCAGCACCGGCACTTCCACTTTCTCAAACATCACGATGCCTTTTTTGGCGTCGATAAGCGCGATGTCCTGCGGGGTGGTAACCACCACCGCGCCGGTGACCGGAATGTTTTGCGCCAGCGTCAGCTGAATGTCACCGGTGCCCGGCGGCATATCCAGCACCAGATAATCGAGATCCGGCCATAAAGTCTCCTGTAGCATCTGCATCAGGGCTTTACTGGCCATCGGGCCGCGCCACACCATCGCGTTATCGTCAGTGACCAGATAACCAATCGAGTTTGTCGCCAGACCGTGAGCCATAATCGGCGCCATATGGGTGCCGTCTGGTGAGGTCGGACGCTGATTTTCCGCGCCCAGCATGGTCGGAATTGACGGGCCGTAGATGTCAGCATCGAGAATGCCGACTTTCGCCCCTTCCGCTGCCAGCGCCAGCGCCAGGTTGACGGCTGTAGACGATTTCCCTACCCCGCCCTTACCGGAACTCACGGCAATAATATTTTTCACGCCATTCACACCCGGCTGATTTTTAACGCGCTTCAGCGTGGCGATGTTATGGGTCAGTTTCCAGTCGATAGCATTCGCACCCGTGATGCGCAGCAGGTCAGCACTGCATTGCTCTTTCAGCTCTTCAAACGCGCTATTCCAGACAAACGGCATTTGCAGCTCAATGTGCACAGTGCCATCCAGCAGCGCCACATGGTGCAGCGCCTTCAGCGTGGTGAGATTATGCTTCAATGTAGGATGCTGAAAATTAGCCAGCGTCCCGGCAACCATCGCGCGCAGGCGCTCGGGGGATGTGGCCTGGGATTGAGAACTCATCCCGACTCCTTTGTTCTTGTGAGTAAACCTTCGTTGAACAAGTTTACCTGAAACACTTAGGTTTGTGCTTACTTAATAATGCCCCTTTTGGTAATATCGAAAACCCTTTTCTCTACATAAGAAGTAATGTTCATTATGACTCAAGTCGCGAAGAAAATTCTGGTAACGTGCGCTTTGCCGTACGCCAACGGCTCAATCCACCTCGGCCACATGCTGGAGCATATCCAGGCTGATGTCTGGGTCCGTTACCAGCGAATGCGCGGCCACCAGGTAAACTTCATCTGCGCGGACGATGCACACGGCACGCCGATCATGCTGAAAGCTCAGCAGCTCGGGATTACCCCGGAGCAGATGATTGCCGAAATGAGTCAGGAACATCAGGCTGATTTTGCTGGCTTCAACATTAGCTACGACAATTACCATTCAACGCACAGCGATGAAAACCGCGAGCTATCGGAGCTGATCTACGGTCGCCTGAAAGAGAACGGTTTTATCAAAAACCGCACCATCTCTCAGCTTTACGATCCGGAAAAAGGCATGTTCCTGCCGGATCGTTTTGTGAAAGGCACCTGCCCGAAATGTAAATCGCCGGATCAGTACGGCGATAACTGCGAAGTGTGTGGCGCGACCTACAGCCCGACCGAGCTTATCGAGCCGAAATCGGTGGTTTCCGGTGCGACGCCGGTGATGCGTGAATCGGAGCACTTTTTCTTTGACCTGCCTTCTTTTAGCGAAATGCTCAAAGCGTGGACCCGCAGCGGCGCGCTGCAGGAGCAGGTGGCGAACAAAATGCAGGAGTGGTTTGAATCTGGCCTGCAACAATGGGATATCTCCCGTGATGCACCGTACTTCGGTTTTGAAATCCCGAACGCGCCGGGCAAATATTTCTACGTCTGGCTGGACGCGCCAATCGGCTACATGGGCTCTTTCAAAAACCTGTGTGATAAACGCGGTGACACCGTAAGCTTTGATGACTACTGGAAGAAAGATTCCGACGCCGAGCTGTATCACTTCATCGGTAAAGATATCGTCTACTTCCACAGCCTGTTCTGGCCTGCCATGCTGGAAGGCAGTCACTTCCGTAAGCCAACTAATCTGTTCGTGCACGGTTATGTGACGGTGAACGGTGCGAAGATGTCAAAATCGCGCGGGACTTTCATTAAGGCCAGCACCTGGCTGAACCACTTCGATGCGGACAGCCTGCGCTACTACTACACCGCCAAGCTCTCTTCACGCATTGATGATATTGACCTCAACCTGGAAGACTTCATCCAGCGCGTGAACGCCGATATCGTGAACAAAGTGGTTAACCTGGCATCGCGTAACGCAGGTTTCATCAATAAGCGTTTCGATGGCGTGCTGTCTGCTGAACTGGCTGACCCTGAGCTGTATAAAACCTTCACCGACGCGGCTGCCGCGATTGGCGAAGCGTGGGATAGCCGCGAGTTCGGTAAAGCGATTCGTGAAATTATGGCGCTGGCTGACGTGGCTAACCGCTACGTTGATGAACAAGCGCCGTGGGTGGTCGCGAAACAGGAAGGTCGCGATGCCGACCTGCAGGCTATCTGCACTATGGGCCTGAACATGTTCCGCGTGCTGATGACCTGGCTGAAACCCGTGCTGCCATCGCTGACCGAACGCGCCGAAGCGTTCCTCAATACCACGCTTGAATGGGATGCTATCGCCCAGCCGCTGCTGTCGCATAAAGTGAATCCGTTTAAAGCGCTCTACAACCGCATCGAAACCAAGCAGGTTGACGCGCTGGTTGAAGCGTCGAAAGAGGAAGTGAAAGCCGCTGCCGCACCGGTCACCGGCCCACTGGCAGACGATCCTATCCAGGAAACCATCACCTTTGACGATTTCGCCAAAGTGGATATGCGCGTGGCGCTGATTGAAAACGCGGAGTTTGTTGATGGTTCAGATAAACTGCTGCGCCTGACGCTGGATCTCGGCGGCGAGAAACGCAATGTCTTCTCCGGCATTCGTTCTGCGTATCCGGAACCTGAAGCCCTGATTGGCCGCCTGACGGTGATGGTCGTCAACCTGGCCCCGCGTAAAATGCGTTTCGGCATCTCTGAAGGCATGGTGATGGCCGCAGGCCCTGGCGGGAAAGATATCTTCCTGTTAAGCCCGGATAGCGGCGCAAAACCAGGTCAGCAGGTGAAATAACCTTCCGCATAAAGCGCTGCTCCGGCAGCGCCCTTATTGCTGGCAAAGTGCGTCTGGTTCTTGCCGGATGTGGCGTAAACGCCTTATCCGGCCTACAAAATATTGCAGAAACCTTGTAGGCCTGATAAGCGCAGCGCATCAGGCAATGTTGAGTTTGCCATCAGTCTTAGCGCTGCTCCTGCAGCGCTTTTTATTTCTATCCCGAAAATGTCCCTCCGCAGCTATGCTTTTTTCTTTTTGGCTATATGATAATAGTTTGCATTTGCCAAAAGGAACTCTCATGCGCAAACTTCGCCCTACTCTCACACTGATTATCCTCTGCCTCGCGGGCAGCCTGCTGGGCTGCGATAACAAAGAGACACCTAAAGAACCGCAGACCTATGTCCAGAGCATTGCCGCCAGCAACACGCCAGAGGAAAAAGCCACGTTCTTTAATGCCGTCAACGGTGTTGAGATTAAAGTGACCTATTACTACAAAGGGGATGTTGTCCTGCGTCAGGACGTCGATAACAAAATGACCTACGCCAGCGCAGGCGTGAGCAACAAAGAAGAAGCACAACGGCGCTTTGAGCAGATCAGTAACGCGTACAAGAACACGGCCGGTGTGACGGAGACCATTAATTACCAGGACGATTATGTTACAGAGAATATCACCGTTGATTACACCAAAGCCAACATCAGCGAGCTGTGTAAACTTCCGGGCACATCATTGACCGATTGCAACGCGCAGTATTTATCAATGATTCTTTCGGAGAAGATGGTCTTAAAACAGGGATTTAAGAAACAGTAATGATGAAGCCGGGGAAGCATTGCCCCGGCTAAAAATGCATTAGCTTTTCGCCGCGTGCTCACGTACCGCCAGGCCGCGCAGGAAATAACGCAGGAACTGGTCACCGCATTCGCGGAAGTTTTTGTGGTCTGGCGCGCGCATCATCGCGGTGATTTCCGGCATCGAGACGCGGAATTTCTGCTCGGTCAGAATGGCAAGGATATCATCCGTTTTCAGGGAAAAAGCGATACGCAGCTTTTTGAGTATGATGTTGTTGTTTACGCGACGTTCAACCGCCAGCGCGGGCGCAGATTCATCGCGGCCGCGTTTTTCGTAAATCAGCCCATTCAGGAAGCAGGACAGCATAATATCCGGACAGCGTACAAATCCTTCTTCATCTTCTTTGCGCAACCACGGTGCCAGCTGCTCTGCGGTGACCACGGTGTCGCCCAGCGCAAAAATACGCAGCAGATCTTGATTGTTCATTTTCAGGATGTAGCGCATGCTACGTAAAATATCGTTACTGACCATAGTGCCTTCGGTAATGAAAAATGCGGTCGGCTAGTTTAACACGATTTACAGGCCCAACGCCTCTTTCAGGCTTTTTAAGTAGCGTCGGCTGACCGGTACGGTCTGCCCGTTGCGCAGCAACAGTTCGGCCTGGCCGTTGTCCTCCAGGCGAATCTCCTGCAAATGCGCCATGTTGACAAGATACTGTCGATGACAGCGCAGCAGCGGCGTGCGCTGCTCCAGCGTTCTTAACGTCAGTTCAGTGAAACCTTCTTTCCCTTCGTGATTGGTGACATAAACTCCACTCATTCGGCTACTGACAAACGCCACATCATCCATTTGCAACAGCCAGATACGGCTATGCCCGGAACAGGGGATAAATTTGAGCGCTTCCTGATTCTCGGTGAGGGCGGAGATATCCTGCGCATTCCGTTCCTGACGCAAACGCGTGAGGGTTTTCTCCAGCCGTTTTTCTTCAATTGGCTTGAGAAGATAATCGAAGGCATGCTCTTCAAAAGCTTTAACCGCGTACTCGTCGAACGCAGTCAGGAAAACAATATAGGGACGATGTTCCGGGTCGAGCATACCGACCATCTCCAGCCCGCTGATACGTGGCATCTGGATATCAAGGAACAGCACGTCCGGATGGAGCTTATGCACCGCGCCAATCGCTTCCACCGCGTTACCGCACTCGCCGACAATCTCGACATCCGGCTGCGCCTGTAACAGTACCCGCAGATTCTCCCGCGCCAACGGTTCATCATCGACAATCAGCACTTTAATCATGCGTTCTCCTCCAGAGGCAGCCTTAGGGTAATACGGGTGAAAATATCGGGTTCGCAGGCGACGTTGATCCCGCAGTCATCACCAAAACGTGTGCGCAGGCGCTTATCCACGAGGCTCATACCCAGCCCGCTGGCCTGCGCATTCGGTTGATACAGCCCGGCGTTGTCTTCAATCGCCAGCAGCAAATGTTGACCGTCACGGCTGGCGTTGATACGAATTTCACCCACGCTCAATAACTGCGATGTGCCGTGCTTAATGGCATTCTCAACAATCGGTTGCAGCGTGAAGGCCGGAAGCCGTATATGTGCCAGCTCGTCGGGCACATGCAACTGAACCTGTAAATTTTCCTGGAAACGCGCTTTCTCAATTTGTAGATACGCATTCACATGCTCAACTTCATCAGCGAGCGTCACGATTTCCGATGGGCGTTTCAGATTCTTGCGGAAAAAGGTTGAGAGATACTGCACCAGTTGGCTGGCCTGTTCGCTGTCGCGGCGAATCACCGCTTTCAGGGTGTTAAGCGCGTTAAACAGGAAGTGCGGGTTCACCTGCGCGTGCAGCAGTTTAATTTCCGACTGGGTGAGCAGTGCTTTTTGCCGCTCATACTGGCCCGCCAGAATCTGCGCCGACAGCAGTTGCGCGATCCCCTCTCCCAGGGTGCGGTTGATCGAGCTGAACAGGCGATTTTTGGCTTCATAGAGTTTAATGGTGCCTATAATGCGCTGGTTCTCACCGCGCAGCGGAATAACCAGCGTTGAGCCGAGCTTACACTGCGGATGAATCGAGCAGCGATACGGCACTTCATTGCCGTCGGCATACACCACCTCGCCGGTTTCAATCGCTTTTTGGGTATAACTGGAAGAGATAGGCTTACCGGGAAGATGGTGATCCTCCCCAATGCCGGTAAAGGCCAGTAGCCGTTCACGATCGGTAATCGCCACCGCGCCAATATCCAGTTCCTGGATGAGCACCTGCGCCACCTTCATGCTGTTCTCTTCATTAAAACCTTGCCGCAAAATCCCTTCCGTCGACGCCGCCACTTTCAGCGCGGTGGCGGAAAAAGCCGACGTATATTTTTCAAACATCGCGCGCTTGTCGAGCAGAATACGCATAAACAGCGCGGCCCCGACGGTATTGGTCACCATCATCGGCGCGGCAATGCTTTGCACAAGGTGAAAGGCATCCTGGAACGGACGCGCAATCAGCAGAATAATCAGCATCTGCACCAGCTCGGCGAAGAAGGTGATCGCCCCGGCGGTCCACGGGCTGAAAACTTTATCCGGACGGCCTCGTTTCACCAGCATGCTGTGCACCAGCCCACCCAGCAGGCCTTCAACGATGGTGGAGATCATACAGCTCAGTGCTGTCATGCCGCCCATTGAGTAGCGATGTAAACCACCGGTTAACCCCACCAAACCACCGACCAGCGGCCCGCCAAGCAGACCGCCCATGACCGCGCCAATGGCGCGTGTGTTGGCGATGGAGTCTTCAATATGCAGACCAAAATAGGTGCCGAGAATGCAGAAAATCGAGAAGGTCACGTAGCACAGGAGTTTATGCGGCAGGCGCACGGTCACTTGCATCAACGGGATGAATAAGCGCGTTTTACTCATTAACCACGCAATAACCAAAAACACGCACATCTGCTGAAGCAGCAGCAACACCAGATCAAATTCGTACATACCCGAAAACCACAAGACCCATGAAGCTGCGTAACATACACCGAGTGAACATAACTTTCTTTGAAGCTATGCAAATAATGGTGAAATAGCGGCCAGAATCACATTTTTAATACGTCTGGCGATGAAGTTATGCCTAAAAAACCATCACTTCAGGGCAAGGAATAAAACCCGACCTACAGTTAAAAGGATATATTCATCCAGGGAGTTATCATGGCGTGGTATACGATTGGCGAGGTGGCGCAACTGTGTGACATCACCCCGGTGACGCTCCGCGCGTGGCAGCGTCGTTATGATCTGCTAAAGCCCCAGCGTACCGACGGCGGGCACCGATTATTCACCGAGTCCGATATTGAACGCATCCGCGAAATTAAACGCTGGGTGGATACGGGCGTTCAGGTCAGTAAAGTCAAAAAGCTATTGATAGAAGGCAGTAAGGAGCAGCAACAGGACTGGCGGGAGCGCCAGGAGGAAGTGCTGCGCTATCTGCAAAGTGGTCGCATCGACCGTTTACGCCAGTGGCTGAAAGAGAGCACGCGACACTACCCCGCCCGCACGCTGGTGAATCAACTCATTACCCCTCTGCGCCAACGTCTGGCCGGTTCGCAATCGACGTTCTGCGCCATGTTGGGCATTCTGGATGGCGTGTTGATCAACACTATTGCACTTATCCTCGCCGCATCACGGAAAAAACCAGGCCACGATGCGCTGGTGGTCGGCTGGAACGTTAACGATATCACGCCATTATGGCTGGAGGGGTGGGTCGCCTGCGAACAGGGCTGGCGGGTGGATGTGCTGGCACATTCACTGCCGCAACTGCAGCCAGACCTCTTTCCAAAACAGACATTGCTGGTGTGGTGTGGGGCCGTTTCCGCGCCGCAGCAGGCTTTACAGATTCAGCGCTGGCAGGAACAGGGTTACGCGATTCGTTTGTGTACAAATTAATGGTTCATTAACAAGCATGCTTCGCAGTATAATCCTTTAATTAACATAAGGAGCACACTATGAAGCCAGCTAAACTTGCCGTCGTGGCGCTATTTCTGTTTATGGCCGTGAGCGGAATTGGCGGCGTGATGCTCGCCGGATACTCATTCATTGTTCGCGGCGGTATCGGCTAAGCCTGCGGCTCAGGCGTTCAAACCCGCGGTCGACGATGACCGCCGCCAGCGCCACCAGTACCGCTCCCTGCAATACATAGGCGGTGTTAAAACCGCTTAACCCGATGATAATCGGCGTACCCAGCGTGTTCGCGCCCACGGTCGAGGCGATTGTCGCCGTGCCGATATTAATAATGACCGACGTGCGAATGCCTGCCAGCATCACCGGCGCGGCCAGCGGGAGTTCAACTTTCAGCAGGCGCTGAACGCTGCTCATTCCCATCCCTTGCGCGACGCTACTCACCCCGGCGGGTACGGATGCCAGCCCGGCAAGCGTTCCCTGAAGAATCGGTAAAACGCCATAGAGAATTAATGCAATCACCGCCGGCTGCGGCCCAAAGCCCATCACCGGTACGGCAATTGCCAGCACCGCAACGGGTGGAAAAGTTTGCCCCATCGCGGCGATGGTCTCCACCAAAGGACGAAACTCTTTGCCCGGTTCACGGGTCACCGCGATGCCTGCGCCGATGCCCAACACAATCGCCACCAGGCTTGAGACGCCCACCAGCCAGAAATGCGCCAGCGCCAACGCGAGAAAGCTTTCCTGCTGATAGAGAGGACGCGACTGTTCCGGGAATAGCGCATGAAAAAAGGGCTCGCTGTGCGGCAAGCCGAGCAGGAGCGCAAGGAAAAGCAGCACCAGCCAGAGTAACGGATCACGCAGGAGTTTCACCGTCGCCCTCCTCGCGCAACAGATCGGCAAAGTGCAGCGCACCGCAAACCTCACCTTTTTCATTCGCCACAGGAAGTACCAGACGCCGCTGTGCCACAAACTGTGATAATGCTTCCCGCAGCGACATGGACACATGCAGCGGTTCACCCGCAACGCGTTCACCACGACGCTGATACTCCCCTACCTGTCGCAGCGAAAGCAGGCGCACGCCCAGCTCGCTTTGGCCGAAAAAGGTGCGCACAAACGCATTGGCAGGCTGCGTGAGCATCTCCAGCGGCGTACCTTGTTGAACCACTTCCCCGTTATCCATCAAAATCAGATGGTCAGCCAGGCGCAACGCTTCGTCGATATCGTGCGTCACCAGGACAATCGTGCGCCCCAGTAACTGGTGAATGCGGCGCATCTCCTGCTGAAGAGCGCCACGTGTCACCGGATCCAGCGCGCCGAAAGGTTCATCCATCAGCAATACTTCCGGATCGGCCGCCAGCGCGCGTGCCACGCCGACGCGTTGTTGCTGCCCGCCGGAAAGCTGATGCGGATAACGATCGCGTAGCTCGGGTTCAAGCCCCAGTAATGCCATCAGTTCATCACTGCGTGCCTGAGTACGCGCTTTCGGCCACTTCAACAGCTGCGGCACAGTGGCGATGTTCTGCGCCACCGTCCAGTGGGGGAAGAGACCAATAGACTGAATGGCGTACCCCATGCGCCGCCGCAGCGCCAACAGCGGCTGCTGGCGAATATCTTCACCGGCGAAACGGATGGTGCCGCTATCGTGGTTTTCCAGGCGATTGATCATCTTCAGGGTGGTCGATTTTCCGGAGCCGGAGGTGCCAATCAGCACTGTGAAAGCGCCCTCTTTAAAATGCAGAGTGAGATCTTTTACCGCTGCCCGGTCGCCAAAATATTTACTGACCTGCTGAAACTCAATCACCCTGCTCTCCTTTCACTAACGCGATGCATAAACTAAACAGCGCATCGGTGATAACCGCTAACGCCACCACCGGAATGACACCCAGCAACACGAGATCCAGCGCGCTACTGAGAAGCCCCTGGAAGACCAGCGCGCCGAAGCCGCCCGCGCCAATCAATGCCGCCACAACGGCCATCCCTATCGTTTGTACCGCCACCACCCGCAGGCTACGCAGTAAAACCGGTAACGCCAGCGGAAGCTGAACCTGCCAGAAGCGCTGTCCGCGCCCCATGCCCATTGCCCGCGCGCTTTCCAGCACATCCTCTGGCACCTGCTGCATACCTGCCACTACGCCGCGTACCAGCGGCAATAGCGCATAGAGCACCAGCGCAATTATGGCAGGCGTCAGGCCGGTTCCCGCCACGCCAAGACGCGCAAGCCAGGGAAACTGTTGTGCGAGTCCCGCCAGCGGCGCAATAAGCAGGCCAAACAAGGCTACCGAGGGAATGGTTTGAATCACATTAAGGACGGCAAAGACGTTGGTCTGACGAGCCGGGTGTCGCCAGCACCACAGGCCTAATGGAATGCCAAGCAAAAGCCCGGGCAACAGCGTGCCAAAAAGCAGCACCAGATGCTGCGCAAGCGCGTCATTAAATACATCCTGGCGATTGGCGTACTCTTTTAACAAAGAGAGTTGATCAAGTTTCCCCATCCACAGTAACAGCAGCGGCAGTAGCCAAATCTGGATTTGCAGAATCCAGCGCCAGAATGTGCTGAGCCGTAGCCGACGTAAAGTGTCGCTACAGATAAGTAACGCCAGCAACATCCATAGCCAGAGCCCGCTACCGGGTGAGGTTCGCGCGAGGGCGCTTCCCGTTGACGCCAGAGTGTTTGCCACTTCTCCGGCGGCCCACACCAGCAGGGTGAAGAGTGCCTGCCCCAGCACGAAACTTGAAACCATGGCAGCACGCCCCGGTATAAAACTCAGGGCCATCAGCAGCACCGGAAACACTAACAGCCACAGAGGGCGAAACTCACCGGTCTGCCACAACGTAAGTGATTCCCCTGAAACAAGCCGGTTAGGCGCGTAGTTCACGAAAGGTAACAGCACAGCCGCTGTTATCAGCAGGACAAGCAGAAACTGCACGCGATGGTGGCAACCCGGTCTCATCATCGAAACAGCCACATCCTTTGGTGGGGGGTCACCAACACCTTTTCTTTCAGGAACCGCTCCCTGTGATGTTTATGTTCTCCCTTTACCGTCAAACCAGCCTCCCGCGCTTCTGTTCATGATGAGTTTTCAGTTTATACGCATTCTCAGATTTAACCTGGTCGATTTTAATATTCCATAGGCGAACTAGCAGTTAAAATATGTCTTTTCCACTCCAATTCGCGGTTTATTAATTTACAAAACCTCAAAATCAAACTCTTACTGATGATAGAAATATCTTATTTCATCCGTAATGCAGATTAACCTTTTCTTTTTTACCGCATAAAAATGTTAATTTTTTCATATAAACAGTAAATAGCGCCATTAAATGTTGTATATGTGATATTTTTGTCTATCTAATGAACTTACCAGAACTTAAGATATCAACCAGACACTTTACAATCTAAAATATACAGCCAGACTTTCCACTGTTTTACCACCAAAAGGAGATGATTCTTCTTTGTATTAAGAAAAAACCATTAACGAGTTCTGACTATGAGATTTTTATTTAACAAACAGGTCATCTTTGACGCAGATTCTGGAACCTTATTTCTGGCTGATACTCCCGACGATGCGGTACAAATATCCAACCCAACTAAGCGATTATTATTACTACTCACATGCCATCAAGGGGAAGTAATTAACCGCGAGATAATATTTAAAAAAGTCTGGGATGACTTTGGTATGGTTTCCAGTAATAACAACCTCAACCATTGCATCAGCAAACTGCGCCGAATACTCCGTAACCTCGGGCTGGAAGAAGAGGTCATCACGACCGTACCCAAGATGGGGTTTATGCTCCATCAGCAGATCGGGGTCGAACTGCTTCCTGAACCCGAGACGAATCCTCCCATTGAAATTTTCAATGATATTTCAATGCGTAAACAGGGTGACTCTCCCACTACACCGGCTATCGAGGCGAAAGCGCCCCCCTCTTCAGGGAAAATCCAGATCCTTTCCATCATAATGCTTTTTTGCGCAATTCTTGCGCTTTGCGTGACGCTCGCCTTCTGGTACCAGAATCGCCCGGAAGACCGTCGGGAAATTTATATCGGCGAAGCGGGAAACTGTAATGTACTGGTCTCCGTCCCTCTGCCGAACAACACCGATACCGAAAGTTTGAAAAAGGGCATTCTGAGTTACGCGCAATCATTAAACCCGCAATGTCGTAGCGACCAGTATGTATTGGTTATAAAAAGCAATACTTTCAGAGTATACAGTAACGATCTTTCTCGCCTGTATATGATGCTTTGCGGCTCACTTCGTGAAAATAAAGCGGAGGTTTGCTGGAGTCTGAACGAACCCGCCCCCACCCCCAACCGCTAATTTTTCAATGGGCAGCGCCTGACTGCCCTTTTTTGCTCTATATCAATTTTGCATTTTTGATTCGACAAGAGAAATGCGATCTCGATCCTCTCTGGTGATTATCACTTCAGATTTTACCTAAGTCACCTTTACTAACCGATAACATTACCGCCGGTTATTTCAGCGTATAAAACCACACCTACGTATGATTCCGCATCATTAACAGAATATTAATCTTAATATTCACCTGTTAATAGTTAATGATTACAGAACCTAGGAAATATCTTAACCTTTTCGTACATGTTACTGCTGGTTTGCAACACCTCGTTTACCCGCGTTTAAAGCTGCCCGCAGAAGCCATGGAACAAGCAATCAGGTCTACTCAGGATTAACAGGAAACGCATCATGTTGAAAAAATGTTACTTAGCTATGCTGTCAGGCTCTCTTCTGGTGTCCGCCAACGCAATGGCTCTTTCAGATAACACCATCACTTTCCAGGGCGAAGTCACGGACGAAACCTGTTCTGTGGCGATTAACGGTAACCAGGCCACTCCCGTTGTTCTGCTGCCAACGGTAAGCAGCACCGATCTGGGCGCCAGTGGTGATACCGCGGGCCCGGTAACCTTTGATATCGGCCTTACCGGCTGCACCGGCGACACCACAAACGCCACCAAGATCTCTACCGTCTTCGTCGGTAATCAGGTGACCACTAACGGTAACCTGGGCAATACCGGCACCGCGTCCAACGTTGAAGTACAAATTCTGGATACCAAAGGTACCGAAATTAACCTGACGAACGGATTCACCGGTACCGGCGACCTGACGTTAGCCGCGGGCGAAAAAGAAGTGTCCGCAACCTATACCGCGCAGTACTACGCGAATGGCAAAGCGACCGCGGGTACTGTTGAAGCCACCATGCAGTACGCCGTCTCTTACCAGTAATTCTCTTCAGGGCACAGCCCGTGCTGTGCCTTTTTTTGACGGAAGGAATCCATGATTTCAATGCGCGTCTTTCATCGCAGTTTTCTGTGGCTGGTCGCCTTTAGTCTGAGCGGTCTTGCCACGGCCCACGCCAGCGTCACCATGCTGGGCAGCCGTATTATTTACAACGCGAAGTCTTCCTCCGTGGATGTTCAGCTCAAAAATAATGACGCCTACCCCTACGTTGTGCAGACGTGGTTTGACGAAGGTAATGTCGACGCCAATCCGCAAAATAGCCATGCGGTACCGTTTTTATCAACGCCGCCGGTTTTCCGCATTCAGGCTAAAGCAGGGCAAATCGTGCGCATCGTCTACAGCGGCGCGAAACCGTTGCCGAAAGACAGAGAATCCGTCTACTGGTTCAACTTCTTACAGGTTCCTCCGACTAACGTGGCGGGCGATCAAAAGCAAAACAAGATGCTGATTATGCTGCGTACCCGGGTGAAGCTGTTTTACCGCCCGGAAGGTCTCTCCGCGCCGGGAGATATTACCAAAAGCCTGCATGTTTCTGCCGTACGCGATAGCCGTAAAGGCGTAGGCATTCAGGTTAAAAATACGTCGGCATGGTTTGCTTCACTTTCCAATATGACCGTCGACGCAGGCGGCAGCAAAATCCCGGTTAACGTGGATATGGTCTCGCCCTTTTCCAGTGAAACATTTTGGCTAAACGGTACACGCGCACCTCAGCAGAGCCGGGGAAAAGTGACTCTGACGGCGATTAATGACCAGGGCGCAAGGATAAGCGAGCACTACGATGTTACGTACCCCTGATTTCCCTTTAAAACGGCTCACATCGCTGATTGCCTTGATCGTTGCAGGTGCCGCGCAAGCTGAGGATTACTATTTTGATCCCGCGCTGTTTCAGGGATCTGCATATGGGCAAAATATCGGGCAGTTTAATCAGCAACATATTTCTCCAGGGAATTACCTGGCGGATGTGTATGTGAATAACACGCTGGTGAAAACAGGTGTCAAAGTCACATTTGCAGACAAGGGCCCCGACAGTGCGCCGGAGCCCTGTCTGACCGCTTCATTGATGAAAAGCGCACAGCTCAAAGCCGTGTCGGAAGACGATGAGCCCACAACCTGCAAACCGTTTACCGTCTGGGTGCCGGACGGTAGCTGGCAGTTCGAGTCATCGACTTTACGGCTACAGCTCGCCATTCCCATGACCGAACTGGTGCACAATCCGCGCGGTTATATCTCACCCGAAGAGTGGGATAGCGGCGCATCCGCGATATTTTTACGCCACAACACCAGCTATACGGTTAATGAAAATACCGACAGCCACTACCGCTATCAATATTTATGGAGCGGTATTAACGCTGGCACCAACCTTGGCCTGTGGCAAGTGCGCCACCAGGGCAATATGCGCTATGTCGATAATAATCAGACCGGCAGCGCCTATCGCTATAACAGCGTACGTACCTGGGTTCAACGTCCGATCGAGCAGCTTGAGAGCATCATGACGCTTGGTGATAGCTACACCGACAGCAGCCTGTTCGGCAGCCTATCATTTAATGGGGTTAAGCTCGCCACCGACGAAAGAATGTGGCCGCAGGGCAAACGCGGTTATGCGCCAGAAGTGCGCGGTATTGCCGGCAGCAGCGCGCGGGTAATCATCAGTCAGTTGGGTAAAACTATCTATGAAACAAATGTTCCTCCGGGGGCGTTTGTCATTAACGATCTCTATAACACCCGTAATCAGGGCGATCTCCAGGTTGAAGTGGTGGAAGCCAACGGCAAAACGTCGACCTTCACGGTGCCCTACTCTGCCGTGCCCGACTCGGTTCGCCCCGGGAACTGGCACTACTCGCTGTCGATGGGACGCGTGCGTCAGTATTACAGCGTGAATAACAATTTCTTTGAAGGCACGCTGCAGCACGGCATCAATAATAACTTTACGCTCAACGCCGGGGCGCGTATCGCTAAAGAATATCAGGCCTGGCTGGCCGGTGGCGTGTGGGCAACCGAGCTCGGCGCATTTGGCATGAATGCCACCTGGTCAAACGCGCAGGTTGAAAATGGCGATCGTCAGCAAGGCTGGCGCAGCGAGTTAAGCTACAGCAAAACGTTTTCATCCGGCACGAATCTGGTGCTGGCGGCGTACCGCTATTCCACCAGCGGGTTCCGCGATCTCCAGGATGTCCTTGGCGTTCGCCGGGAAAACAAAAGTGATGAAGATTACTACTCTGATACGTTGCATCAGCGCAACCGACTGTCGGCGACGGTAAGCCAGCCCTTATGGGGTTTTGGCACGCTCAACATGAGTGCCAGCACAGCGGATTACTACAATAACCAGTCGCGTATTACACAGTTACAGCTGGGCTACAGCAATCAGTGGCAGCGTATCAGCTACGGCTTCAACGTTGCACGTCAGCGTACGTCGTGGGACTACGGACGTTTTTATAGCAGCGTGAACGATCCCGATGACGCCAGCAGCCGACAAAAATACACCGAGACCACCGTCTCGATGAATATTTCCATCCCACTCGACTGGGGGCGAAGCCGTTCCTCTGTTGCCATGAACTACAACCAGACGCGCCAAAGCCGTTCCGCCACCGTCTCGATGACCGGCTCTGCAGGGGAAGGCGGCGATTTCTCCTGGTCCATGTATGGCGGATATGAGCGTTATCGCGATGGCAGCACCGACAGTTCCGCGACCTTCGGCGCGGGCGTTCAGGAAAATACCCGCATCGGCGCACTGCGGGCCAATTACGACCAGGGAAGCAACTACCGTCAGACCGGGCTGGGCGCGTCGGGCACGATCGTGCTGCATCCTGGCGGCGTGACGCTCGGGCCCTACACCAGCGATACCTTTGCGCTTATCCACGCGGACGGCGCGCAGGGTGCCCGCGTACAAAACGGCCAGGGCGCGGTCGTCGATAGCTTCGGCTACGCCATTCTGCCTTCACTGGCACCGTATCGTGTCAATAACGTTAGCCTTGATACACAGCAAATGACGGCAGATGCCGAGCTCACCGGCGGCAGCCAGCGCGTGGTGCCCTATTCCGGCGCTATCGCGCGGGTGAACTTCAACACGCTAAAAGGAAAAGCGGTGTTGATAAACCTTAATGCGGGCAACGGCGTTCTGCCACCGATGGGGGCCGATGTGCTGGATAGCGAAGGGACGCTGATAGGCATGGTCGGTCAGGGCGGGCAAATTTACGCGCGAATTCCGGCGGCGTCCGGCTCGCTGCTGGTGCGCTGGGGCGCGAACGCTCATCAACGCTGCCGCGTACCGTATCAGCTTCCCGCCGATGACGAGAAACAGATAATCACCTTAAATCAACGCTGCGAGAAGGAATAACATCATGCGCGCCTGGCTTCAACTCCTGAGCATCCTCGCTGGCATTCTCTTTAGCACCTCGCTATGGGCCACTTGCACCCGCGTGACCAGTACAAGCTCGCTCTCTGACGCCGCCAAAAGCGCAGGCTATACGGCAGCAAGCTGGACAGGTGCCTGCGATACCTGTAGCGGCAACGTAGGTCTTCCAGCGGTCATTAGCCTGAACAGCGGCAGCAACTTTCAGCCGTCAGGCACACTGCTGGGCAGCGGCGTGGGGAGCTTTTTGACCGCCGCCACCAATAGCCCCTATACCGCGAATCAGATACTGTTTCGCTGCGCCGTCGCGGATGCCGACAGTCTGTATGAGTTTTACGCCACCAACGGCGACGCGACGTATGCCGGGAAATATACCACCTCAGAAGTGGACGGGGCTTACTACGACTATGTGAAAAACGTCGCGGTACGCATGACGAATCTCACCACCGGCGAATACTACAGCCGCTACTGGAAGTCGCGTAAATTTACCGCCAGCGACTGGTACAGCGATGGAACCTATATTTATATTCCAGCCAGCGCATTCAGTAACGTGCTGTATGAGATGTTCAAAATCACCTCAACGACTTACGGCTATCAAAGTGCAAATCGTTATGTGGATACCTATACCCAACCACGCGGTTATATCGCCTTTAAAGGCCCAGGTATCTCCCCATCGCTGGCCGACGGCGCGGACAGTCTCTCCAACTATTCAGGCTGGTATACCGGCTGGCCGGGTGCATGGGGCAGCTACGGCAGCGTCACCTATATACGTGGGGCGATTTGCCAGGTCAGCGATTATCCCGCGCGCGTACTGCTACCGACGATGAGTGTCGCTCAGTTGCAGGCCGGAAACGCCAGCCAGGTGCCGTTCACTGTCAGCCTGCAGTGTGAATCCGGCGCGATTTCAAGCACCAGCGCCTCAACCGCCAGCGCCGCAAACGTCGCCATGGGCTTTCTGGTCAATCAGCCCGCCGCCGTGGCTGCGGCGCGCACGCTGAATCTGGTGACCAGCGGCGGTGGCCTGACATGGTTGCTGGATACCCAGTACGGCAGCAGCGGCGTCGCCTCAGGTGTGGGCATTAAGATTTATAACAGCAATGGCACCGCGCTTAATCTGCTGCCAGACCAATCCAGTATGGGCACCGGGAACACGCGAGGCTGGTACGCCTACAAAGATCTCACCACGCTGGTTTCATCAGACACCGTGACAACGTATACCGGCGATTTCACCGCCTCTCTTGAAGCCATCAGCGGCCAAACGGTTACCGCAGGAACAGTCAATGCGCAATTACAAGTGGTGGTCAGTTTTCAGTAAGGTGGCGTTACTGCTGGCATTTTCGGCTCAGGTGAGCGCCGCAGTAAACGTTGATCGCACGCGGATCGTTTTCAGCGCCCGCGACGTCGCTCGCACGTTAAACCTGTCTAACGATGGGGCAATGCCAATGGTCATTCAGGTATGGGCAGACGATGGCGATCCGGCCAGCACGCCGGATGTGAACCCTACGCCGGTGGTCGTCATTCCACCGGTCTTTAAAATGCTCCCGGGCGAGCTTCGGTCATTAAAACTGATGCTCGCCTCTCGCCAGGGACTGGCTGAGGACAGGGAAACACTCTTCTGGCTCAATATTTATCAGATTGCCCCGGATAACGCGGCAAGTGGCCGTGAAGGACAAAAGGTGATTTTGCCACTGCGATTACGCATGAAGATTTTCATTCGCCCGGCAGGCTTGCCGACGCCTGAGGAAAAAGATGAACGCGGGCTGCGCTTTCGCGTTAGCGAAGAGACGTTGCGGGTGGAAAATCCCTCACCCTGGTATATGAGTTTATCGCTGCACCTTCCCGGCCAGCAGAAACCGACCAGTATGATGATTGCGCCTCACGCTCAGGAACAGATAACGCGCCCTGCGACCCTCAACGCGGGAAGCCGTCTGGTTTATGATGTGATTACCGATGACGGCAACTACCGACGTTATCAGGCAAACCTGACCACTGGCGGGTAAACGTTCAGGGCGTCATTAATGACGCCCTGAAATATTATTTCACCAGTCCCTTCTCTTTCAGGTAGTCCGCCGCCACTTTCTTAGCATCGACGCCCTCCACCGCAATGCGGGCGTTAAGCTGCTGAAGGGTTTTCTCATCCAGGCTTTCGAATACCGGCTTCAACCAGCTATCCAGTTGCGGATATTCCTTCAGCACCGCTTCGCGCACCACGGGCGCTGGAGCGTAAATCGGCTGCACGCCTTTCGGATCGCTCAGGGTGACTAATCCCAGCGCGGCCACCGGGCCATCGGTGCCGTAGGCCATCGCCGCATTCACGCCTGACGTTTGCTGGGCTGCGGCTTTAATCGTTACCGCGGTATCACCGCCCGCCAGCGACAACAACTGTGGCTGGTTCAGTTTGAACGCGTAGGCTTTCTCAAAGGCAGGAAGCGCATCCGGGCGTTCGATAAACTCAGCGGAGGCCGCAAGCTTAAAGCTCCCGCCCGTTTTCAGATAGCGGCTAAGGTCGTCCAGAGAAGAGAGTTTATTTTTCTCCGCGAGATCCTGACGCACGGCAATGGTCCAGGTATTGTTGGCGGGTGCAGGCGTCAGCCAGATAAGATGATTTTTCTCACCATCGAGCTTTTTGACTTTTTCGTAACCCTGCTGTGCATTTTTCCACGCCGCGTCGTTTTCATCTTTAAAGAAAAACGCGCCGTTGCCGGTGTATTCCGGGTAAATATCCAGCTCGCCTGAAGTGATAGCGCCGCGCACGACTGGCGTGGTGCCAAGCTGCACTTTGTTAACGGTTTTAACGTCGTGGCTTTCCAGCACCTGCAAAATGATATTACCGAGCAGCGCCCCTTCGGTATCAATTTTTGAGCCGACTTTTACCGGAGAGGCGGCCTGAAGCGGCAGGCTCACGGCTGCCAGAAGTGCCAGTGAACCTGCCCAACGTTTTGTACCTGACATACTGATTCCTCATTATTTTCATGTTCCTGAGGAAAAAGCGTAGTCGATCAATCTTCGTGTGGCACTTTTAACGGTATCGCCAGCACACTGGCGGCGAAATAGAGTATCGCGATCACCCACAGCGTACCTTCCACGCCGAGCGGATCGACGCAGAGCGTGACGATAAGCGGCCCGGCGAAGTTGCTTAAGCCAGATCCTAAATTAAGGCACGAAATCGCTGCACCTTTGTTTTCCGGCAGCAGCGCGGGGATCAGCGCGCTCAGCGGGCCGAATGCGCCAAGCCCGATGGCGTAAATAGCCAGCGCGGCAAACAACGCCACACCGCTATTGCCGAACAGTACCGGGGCGTAACACACCGCCAGCGACGCTGCGCCGCACAGCGTGCCGGAGAAAAAGACTACCGTTTTGCGCCAACCAATGGTGTCGCCCAGCCAACCGAAGAAGTATCCGGCGAAGATGTTCAGCACATTGACCAGCCCCCAGATAGTCAGCCACGCCTGAATACTGAAACCGAAGCGCGGCAGGTAAACCGGCATCAAAATAACCAACGAGAATTTACCGATATCGTTGATGGTTTTTACCAGTACCGCCAGGCGCATTTTCGGCTCGCGCGCCAGCACCATCAGCCCTTCGCCCAGCGCAGGTAAGATTTTACTATCTGACTCGCGCTCGGGCTGGGCACGGTTAAGCACCAGCGCACATCCGCTGCCCGCCAGCACAAAAACGAAGCCAACCAGCAAGGTGGTGGTTTCCCCGCTACGCGGGATCATAAAGCCCGAGAACCACGGCGCGACGATGGTCATGCCCACGCCAAAGGCAATCCAGAACCAGGAAACCGCACGCCCCAGAATGCGCGTTTCGCAGCACTGGTTAATCCACACCAGAAACGAGTAGGCAAAAAGCGGATAAGCCACCCCGCGAAGCGCGTAGCTGGCAACCATCAGCGGATAGTTTCCGTGCGGCAGCGCCCAGAAAATAAACGGTACTGAGCCAATAAAATAGACCAGCGTCGCCGCCCACATGAGGCGACGAATGCCCAGCACACCTGCGCCAATCCCGGAGAACCAGGAGACCAGCGCCACGCACAGGCCGAAGACCGATGACATCATACTGATATCACGCGCGTCAAAGCCGCGCTGTTGTAAAAGCGACGCCAGCCAGCTCTGTTCGACAGTCGCGCCGGTAATAAACAAAAAGACGCCAATAAACCCCCACAACAATTGGCGAGGAAGGCCAATTCGCGCCCAGATGCCTTGTTGAATGTACACGCTATGTTCAGTCATAAATGCCAGTCAAAAAAGTAAGCCCGGCGCGTGCGGCACCGGGCGGGTCAATGATTACGCGTTCTTCAGTTGCACCGCGTTTTCTTTCGCTTTCATCAGGCTGCGGTTAACGCAGCCGACGGTGTTATCTCCCCAGCACTGCTCGTAAGGCAGGCCGGTCAACGATTCGATAACCTCTTTGGTTTCGGCGGTGACCGTCGCTTTGCTGCCGCCCTGTTTCAGGCGCGCCACTTCTTCGTTGAGAATCGCATGGGTGCGACCATTTACTTTGAACTGGACAGCAGACCAAATGCCCCATGCAGTGAGGAGCACAGGCAGAATTATCATGATGGCAAGAATCATGTTGATAGCCGACTGCGGCTGGCTCGCCTGACCGGTGACAAAGCCGGACATCTGCAACGCAACACCCACCAGGAAGATTGAGAGCGCCTGAGAGGCTTTACGCAGCAGGCTCATAAAGCCAGCAAAGATCCCTTCACGGCGGTTACAGGTGAGAATTTCATCCACATCCGCCACGAAGGTGTAGTTATTCCATGGAATGGAGTAGATACCGCCGCGCGCCAGACCCGCAATCCCCGCCGCCAGATAGAGCAGCACCATGCTGGTTGAGCCGCTCAGGTAGGTGAAGGTGAACAAACCAAAAGCAATCAGCGCCATGCTGGCCTGAGTAGCAAACGCGCGGGACGGCGAGTAGCGCAGGGTCAGCCAGGTGGCGACGCCGACGCCAAAGAATTGCAGGCCGTTAATCGCACTCAGCAAGTTAGAGGCCACAATCGACGAGGTGGAGAGCGCAAACACCACAAAGTAGGTGAAGACGGAGTTGAAGATGTCCTGCCCTACCGAGCCTCCCAGATACATCCCCAGATGAGAACGAAACGTTTTGATTTTTAAGGTAGAAACGAAGTCGTAGTAGATATTGAAAATACGCGTGGAAAGCGGCAGTTTCTCGGTAGTTTCAATGGTGCGCTCGCTCAGTTCAATTTCCTCGATTGAACGTTCCCAGGTGCCGAAATAGACGAAGAACAGCACCACCATAAAGGAGACGGTGAAAATCGCCCCGGCGTAGAAGAAGGAATCCGCCGAATCGGAACCAAAAGAGTCAATCAGACGCCCCGGCAAAAACGCGGCGGTAAAGCCCGCAAACTGCGCGATGTACATGCGGGCGCTGGTGAGCTTCGAGCGTTTGGTGAAATCAGAGGTCATTTCCGCCGACAGGGTGTCGTAAGGAATCAAAATCATCGAATAGACGATTTCGAACAGGATGTAGACCAGCAGATACATCCAGTAATTGAAGCCTTCCACCCACAGCAGGCTGTAAACCGAGACCAGCGGAATACTGAGCAGCAGGAAGAAGCGGCGACGGCCAAAGCGCCTGCCCAGCCAGGTTTTATGGAAGTTATCGGAAATGTAGCCCATCAGCGGGCACATAATCACATCGACAATACGCGCCACGGCAAACAGCGACCCGGCTTCAATCGGCGTCAGGCCGCAGAAGGTGGTTAAGAAAAACAGCAACCAGGCGCTGACCAGCGTGAAGGCCCCGGAGCCGATTACATCCGCGAGACCGTAACAGACATAGTTATGGAGTTTTATCTCCCTGACTTTTTTTATCATTTTCCATCCCCTTAAACTGACATCCGGCGATTGCAGCCCCAGAGCCGCGCCGCCGCTCTGAATGCTTATTTCCCGTTCACCCTCACCACATCCTGCGGATGCCAGCCTGCGGGTAGCGGCGTTGGGCGCACAGCGTTGAACTCGCGTAGCACCAACCCGGTCACGCCATCGGCATACAGCGCCGGAAGCCCGCCAGGATACGGCTCAACGCCCCATGCGCGCCCGGTTTCCAGGTTCACCAGATAGGCGTTATCCAGCCCCATTCCGGTCGGTTTCGCCGGGTTGCACGGCGGACGAACGTCATAGCAGCCCTGCTCCTGCGCAGCGCCCTGTACCTGCTGAAGCTGAACACCGTTAAAGGTGATGTCGTGAATATCACCTGCGGTTTCGCTGTGCAGGTTGATTGCCCCTTCGCTGATACCGGAAAGATTGCTGAAAGTGATGTGCTGAATCTGCCCGGCGGCCACCTGCGGATCGCGACGACGCGCGGAGAGATACACCGGATCGGCTTTCCCCCAGTGGCACGGATGACCGTGACGGCAATCAAACAGAATGTTGCTGAAGCTCATCTGGCTGAACTCGCCGCCGTCGCGCGACACCAGGCCGATGCCGCGATTGGACTCAAAAATGGTGCAGTTGCTGACGATGATGTGGCTGATATCCGCCGCCGTTTCGGTGCCCACTTTGATGGCGCAGCTTTTTGAGCGAATGATGCAGTTGTTCACCACTACATGGCGGGTAGGCTGTTGTAACCCGGGCGCTTTGCGGGTGGTTTTCAGGCAAATGCCGTCATCAGCGGCGCTGAAGTAGCTGTCGCTGATATGGACAAACTGGCAGCTATCGAGATCCAGCGCGTCGGTATTAGAGAGCGCCAGGTCGTTATCAATGGTTAAACGGTGAATGAAAATATGTTTGCAGCTCACCAGATGCGCGGTCCACATCGGTGAATCCACCAGCGTGATATCGCACAGGCGCACCTGCTCGCACCCTTCCAGCACCAGCAGACGCGGGCGCTGTGCGGCAGGCTGACGATAGCCCTGCGCATCTGCCTGCGGCGCGAACCAGGCCGCGGCATTGCCTTCAACGCGCCCTTCTCCGCTGAGGGTTATCTGTTGCTGATTACGGGCGTACAACAGCGCCATATGCGACAACTCGGCCATAGACTGCGTCAGGTCTGCCGGGTAATCCTCCACGTTCGGGCTGGCGCGCAAACAGGCGCCTGCGTCGAGATGCAGTGTGAAATGGGACGGAAGGACCAGCGTGCCGGTCAGCCAGACGCCAGGCGAGAGAGTTAACGTACCGCCGCCTGCCGCCGCAATGGTATCAATCATTTGCTGCAACTGTGCCGTAACCGGACGCGTGCCGGTGTTATCAAGCCCGGCCTGTTCGAGGGAGAGTTTCATTGCGCTACCTGTGTCATTTTCGATAGCCGCATTTAACGAAGTTTTCGCCCTTGGCTCGCGCGCTGTTTCCAGGCTTTTTTACGTAATAGTGAAAATCATCACGTCCACCAGACGGGGGATAAATAGCTTTTGATAGTGCGCACAAAATCGCCATTACAGAGGAAAGGGAAATGCGTTGAAGGTCACATTGCCCTGTGCGATGAAGAATAAAAGAGGGAGCAAAATGGGGGTGACGGCGAAATGTTATTGAGGAAGGTGACGATGTTCACGGAAGTGGGAAATTGACGAGGGATGGGGATTGATTTTTGGTTGGTACGGTGGGTTTGCCCCTCACCCCGGCCCTCTCCCGCAGGGAGAGGGGGAAAACCAGCACAGAACAACCAGATTGGCACGATCGGTTCCCTCTCCCTGCGGGAGAGGAGAAAACCAGCACAGAACAATCAGATTGGCACGATCGGTCCCCTCTCCCTGCGGGAGAGGGGGAAAACCAGCACAGAACAATCAGATTGGCACGATCGGTCCCCTCTCCCTGCGGGAGAGGGGAAAACCAGCACAGAACAATCAGATTGGCACGATCGGTTCCCTCCCCTGTGGGAGAGGGGGAAAACCAGCACAGAACAATCAGATTGGCACGATCGGTTCCCTCTCCCTGCGGGAGAAGGGAAAACCAGCACAGAACAATCAGATTGGCACGATCGGTTCCCTCCCCTGTGGGAGAGGGGGAAAACCAGCACAGAACAATCAGATTGGCACGATCGGTTCCCTCTCCCTGCGGGAGAGGGGGAAAACCAGCACAGAACAATCAGATTGGCACGATCGGTCCCCTCTCCCTGCGGGAGAAGGGAAAACCAGCACAGAACAATCAGATTGGCACGATCGGTTCCCTCTCCCTGCGGGAGAGGGTTAGGGTGAGGGCCTACTTCAGCTCAAACGCTCCCTGCTTCACGCGCGCCGAATCGACACCAATAAAGACGTTGAACTTGCCCGGTTCCGCATCGTATTTCATGCTCTGATTCCAGAACTTCAGCGCTTCAACATCAATCGGGAAGCTGACGGTCTGCGTTTCACCGGGTTTCAGCGTCACTTTCTCAAAGCCTTTCAGCTGTTTCACCGGGCGACTCATCGACGCCGTGACGTCCTGCAAGTACATCTGGATCACCGTCGCGCCTTCGCGCTTGCCGCTGTTAGTCACCTCCACACTTGCGGTGACTTTACCGTCACGCGTCATTGACGGGGCCGACATTTTCACGTCAGAAACCGTGAACGTCGTGTAGCTCAGGCCATAGCCGAACGGATAAAGCGGGCCGTTAGCTTCATCGAAATAGCGAGAGGTGTATTTGTTTGGCTTATCCGCATTATACGGACGACCGGTGTTAAGGTGGCTGTAGTAAACCGGGATCTGCCCGACAGAGCGCGGGAAGGACATCGGCAATTTACCCGACGGGTTGTAATCACCAAACAGCACGTCGGCGATGGCGTTCCCGCCTTCGGTGCCGGCGAACCAGGTTTCCAGAATCGCATCAGCCTGCTGATCTTCTTTCACCAGCGCCAGAGGACGCCCGTTCATCAGCACCAGCACCAGCGGTTTGCCGGTGGCTTTCAGCGCGGCAATCAGGTCGCGCTGACTTTGTGGGATTTCAATATTGGTACGGCTGGAGGCTTCATGCGCCATGCCCTGCGCTTCGCCCACTACGGCAACCACCACATCAGATTGCTTCGCGGCGGCAACCGCTTCATCAATCATCGCCTGCGGGGAACGCGGGTCAACTTTCACCGCCTCTTCATATAAATTCAGGAAGTCGACAATACCTTTATCGTTGGTGACATTCGCGCCTTTGGCGTAAACCACGTTGCCCTTATCACCCAGCGCGTTTTTAATCCCGGTGAGCACGGTCACCGACTGGTCTGCCACGCCCGCCGCCGACCAGCTTCCCATCACATCACGCTTACTGTCTGCCAGTGGGCCCACTACGGCGATAGTGCCGGATTTTTTCAGTGGCAGCGTCTCGAGACGGTTTTTCAGCAATACCAGACTTTCGCGCGCGACTTCGCGTGCGTCTTTACGGTGCAGACGGCTTTCGGCATTGGTGTCCTGCGGGTCAGACTCTTTCGGCCCAAGATGGCTGTACGGGTCGTTAAACAGCCCCATATCGTATTTCACATTCAGCACATGACGCGCGGCATCGTCCAGCTCCGCCATCGTCACCTTGCCGGATTTCACCAGCCCCGGCAGGTACTTGCTGTAATATTCATCGCTCATACTCATGTTGATGCCGGACTTCAGCGCCACGCGTACCGCATCTTCCGGGTCAGAAGCTGTGCCGTGTTTAATCAGCTCTTTAATCGCGCCGTGGTCGGAAACGGTAATACCCTTAAAGCCCCATTTATCACGCAGGATCTCTTTGAGCAGCCAGGCATCTGACGTTGCAGGTGTGCCGTTCAGCGAGTTCAGCGCCACCATTACCGCGCCGCTGCCCGCATCCAGCCCCGCCTTGTATGGCGGCATATAATCGTTAAACAGGCGCTGCGAGCTCATATCAACGGTGTTGTACTCTTTCCCGCCCTCAACCGCGCCGTAAGCGGCGAAGTGTTTAACGCTGGTCATCACCGAATAGCGATCCGCCGGGCTTTTGCCCTGCATCGCTTCCACCATGGTTTTGCCCATGGTGGAGGTCAAATAGGTATCTTCACCAAAACCTTCCGAGGCACGGCCCCAGCGCGGGTCGCGCGAGACATCAACCATCGGCGCCCAGGTCATGTTCAGGCCGTCGTCCGCCGCTTCATACGCAGACACACGGCCAACGGTGCGCACCGCATCAAGGTTAAAACTTGACGCCAGGCCGAGGCTTATCGGGAATACGGTACGCTGGCCATGCAGCACGTCGTAGGCGAAGAAGAGAGGAATTTTCAGGCGGCTCAGTTCCATCACCTGATCCTGCATTTTGCGGATATCCTGGCGGGTCACGGTGTTAAAGATAGCGCCAACCTGGCCCTCTTTAATCATGTCGCGGATCGCCTCTTTCGGGTTATCCGGCCCCACGCTTATCAGGCGAAGCTGGCCGATTTTTTCATCAACCGTCATTTTTTTGAGCAACCCGGTAACGAACGCATCCCGCGCCTCGGGCGTCAACGGGTGATTGCCGAACAGATCTTCCGCCAGCGCGGGTTGCAGCGCCAGGCTCACGGCGACGCCTACAGAACATAACCATTTCATGTTGTCAGTCTCTTTATTCCATGCCAGTCAATCGGCGAAAGTTGATGAAAAACCGCAGTTTGCCATAAGCCTAAACGGCTGAGGAGCAGAAAGCGAAGGTTATTCTCTGAATTTTCGAAACATTCGTACTCCCAATAAATCTGCAAAGCGCTATTCTTAGGGACGACAAATTAGTCTCACCACAAGGAGTGGAATGATGTCTGCACAAGCCACCACTGATAATAAAGCGCTAATTAACGAACTCACCCGTCTGGTCGGTCACGCTCACCTGCTGACTGACCCGGCGAAAACCGCCCGCTATCGCAAGGGCTTCCGCTCCGGTCACGGTGACGCACTGGCCGTTGTCTTCCCCGGCTCCCTACTGGAACTGTGGCGCGTCCTCAACGCCTGCGTGAACGCGGATAAAATCATTCTGATGCAGGCGGCGAACACCGGCCTGACCGAAGGCTCAACGCCGAGCGGCAATGATTACGATCGCGAGATTGTCATCATCAGTACCCTGCGTCTTGATAAGCTGCATCTGCTCGATAAAGGCGAGCAGGTACTGGCCTGGCCGGGCACCACGCTCTATTCTCTGGAAAACGCGCTTAAGCCGCTGGGACGCGAGCCACACTCTGTGATTGGTTCTTCCTGCATTGGCGCATCGGTTATCGGCGGGATCTGCAACAACTCCGGCGGTTCGCTGGTGCAGCGTGGCCCGGCGTATACCGAAATGTCGCTGTTTGCGCGTATTGATGAGAACGGCAAGCTGGTGCTGGTTAATCACCTGGGCATTGATCTGGGCGAAACACCCGAGCAAATCCTCAGCAAACTTGACGATGAACGGGTAAAAGACAGCGACGTGCGCCACGATGGCCGTCACGCCCACGACCACGATTACGTCACTCGCGTGCGTGATGTTGAAGCCGACACCCCAGCCCGCTACAACGCGGACCCGGCACGCCTGTTCGAGTCATCCGGCTGCGCCGGGAAACTGGCCGTTTTCGCCGTGCGTCTGGACACCTTCCCGGCGGAAAAACGTCAGCAGGTGTTTTATATCGGCACCAACCAGCCGGACGTGCTGACCGAAATCCGTCGCCACATTCTGGCGGAATTCAAGAACCTGCCGGTGGCGGGGGAATATATGCATCGCGATATTTACGATATCGCCGAGCAGTACGGCAAAGACACCTTCCTGATGATTGACAAACTCGGCACCGACAAAATGCCGTTCTTCTTTACTCTGAAAGGGCGTACCGACGCGATGCTGGAAAAGGTGTCGCTGTTTAAGCCGCACTTTACCGACCGTTTTATGCAGAAAGTCGGCCACGTCTTCCCGGCACACCTCCCGGCGCGTATGAAGCAGTGGCGTGATAAATATGAGCATCACCTGCTGCTGAAAATGGCGGGAGACGGCATTGAAGAAGCGCAGGCCTGGCTGGCGGAATACTTTAAACAGGCAGAAGGCGGCTATTTTGTCTGTACCGCTGAAGAGGGCAGCAAAGCCTTCCTGCACCGTTTTGCCGCGGCGGGCGCGGCCATTCGTTATCAGGCGGTTCACGCCGATGAAGTCGAGGATATTCTGGCGCTGGATATCGCCCTGCGTCGTAATGATACCGAGTGGTTTGAGCATCTGCCGCCGGAAATCGACAGCCAACTGGTGCATAAACTCTACTATGGCCACTTTATGTGCCACGTATTCCATCAGGATTACATCGTCAAAAAAGGCGTGGACGCCCACGCGCTGAAAGAAAAAATGCTGGTGCTGCTGCGCGAACGCGGCGCGCAGTATCCGGCGGAGCATAACGTTGGGCATCTGTACGAAGCCGCCGACTCGTTAAAACGTTTTTATCGTGAAAACGATCCGACGAACAGCATGAACCCGGGCATCGGTAAAACCAGTAAACAGAAATACTGGGGCGAAGGAAAGCCGCAGAATAATCCCGTTTGTGCCGCAACCGACGAGCCCTCCGTGAAATAAGAGAGACGGATTGTTATTCAGGTTCGCACCGTATTAGAGTAAGTGAATGACGCCGGAGGAACGTTTCTCCGGCGATTTTTTTCACAAGGAATCTGAGTATGTCCGCGCGCGTATCCGCTACTGCCACTGATGTTGAAATTCGTTTAGCCCAGCCCGATGACGTCCACGCCATTTCCGCTATCTACGCCTGGCACGTGCTGAACGGGCGGGCCTCCTTTGAAGAAACGCCCCCCTCTATTGAAGAAATGCGCGAGCGCATGAAGAAGATCAATGACCACGGTCTGCCCTGGCTGGTTGCCCTTTATCGCGGCGTGGTGGTTGGGTACTGCTATGCGTCACCTTACCGCCCTCGCCCGGCTTATCGTTATACGGTGGAGGAGTCGATTTATCTGGATACCACCATGACCGGGCTCGGCATTGGCAGCGCGCTGCTGGGCCGGTTGATTGAGATTTGCGAACAGGGGCCGTGGCGCCAGATGCTGGCGGTGGTTGGGGATGGGCACAATAATCCGGGGTCGCTTAACCTGCATAAAAAAATGGGATTTGAGGTTGCCGGGCAGTTGCGCAGCGTGGGTTATAAACTGGGGGACTGGCGGGATACGTTGATCATGCAGCGCCCGCTCAATGATGGGGATTGGACGCTGCCGGAGTAGTAGGTTCGGTGCTGGCTTATGCCGGATGCGCTACGCTTATCCGGCCTACGGGGGGCTTTTGGTAGGCCGGATAAACGTTACCGTGCCGAAGCCAAAGAACCTTAATCTTCCTGGGTCGTCACTTTACCGTGCGCCAGGTTGCCTGCAATCTGCGACTCTTTCTGCTTTTTATAGCTCAGCGCGGCCGCAGGAACCGGCATCACTTTACCGGTTTCCACCCAGGTACGCAGACGGCTGGCGTCAGCGAAGTGGGTATATTTCCCAAACGCATCCATCACCACCATCGCCACCGGACGTTTATTCATCACCGTGCGCATCACCAGGCAGTGACCCGCCGCATTGGTGAAGCCGGTTTTAGTCAACTGGATATTCCAGTTATCGCGGTACACCAGATGGTTGGTATTGCGGAACGGCAGCGTATACGCCGGGTTTGCAAAGGTCGCCATATCCTCACGCGTGGTGCTCAACTGACCAATCAGCGGATACTGTTTGGTGGCAATCAGCATTTTGGTCAGATCGCGCGCCGTTGACACGTTGTGAATCGACAGCCCGGTCGGTTCCACATAGCGGGTGTGCGTCATGCCCAACGATTTAGCCTTCGCATTCATGGCGCGAATGAAGGCGTCGTAACCGCCAGGGTAATGATGCGCCAGGCTTGCCGCCGCGCGGTTCTCCGACGACATCAGCGCCAGCAGCAGCATATTTTTACGGCTGATTTTACTGTTAAGTCGCACGCGGGAGTAGACCCCTTTCATCTCCGGCGTGTGGCTGATATCGACGCTCAGCATCTCATCAAGCGGCAGGTGTGCATCCAGCACCACCATCGCGGTCATCACTTTGGTGATAGAAGCAATCGGGCGCACCAGATCCGGTTCACTGGCGTAGATCACTTTATTGGTTTCAAGATCGACAATCATCGCGCTCCCGGAAGCAATTTCCGGGCGCGAGGCTGCGGCAGTGGCTGCCGTTTTAGCACTCGCCTGAGGCGCAAAAGGCACAGCCAGCATTAACGCCAGGCTGAGCAGGGAAACGCGAAATTTCTGCATGATGTGTTTTCTGGTGGTTATTTATGCACTGTATGGAATATGGACGCCACACGCGTTAAGGCAACGCAGCGAGGACATCATCATAGCGCGGAGCGCAAGGCACCTACCAGAAAAGAATAGTGAATAAATGCTGCATTGCTGGCGCGAAACAATTCACACCAGCAATGCATTAGAACGGATCAGAACAATCGGTAACCATAGCCCCACAGAATGACGGTGATCGCCAGCAGCACCTCCAGCACCAGCACGCCAATCGCCAGCGTTGAGCTGGCAAAACTCAGCCCCTCTTCCCGGTCAATATTAAGGAACGTTGGAATACCGACATAAAGCAGATAACCGGTATAGAACAGCGCAACGGTACCGATCAGCGCACAGAGCCAGACCAACGGATAGAGCGCCACGATACCGCTCAGGAACATCGGCGTTGCCACATAGCCGGCAAACACCATACAGCGCTTGAGCGACGGACGCTCCGGATAGTTACGCGCCATCCACCAGATTACGCGCCCCATCACCGCGACGCCCCCGAGCATGACCCCATAGAAAAGTATGGCCAGGATTAAACCGGTTACCGGTGACAGTTTAACCACATTGCCATCGCCGAAATTCCAGCCCAGCTGTGTTGTGCCTATAAATGCACAGATAACAGGAATCGCGGCCATCAACAGAACATGGTGCGTGTAATGATGTGAAACGGTTTCGTTTTCACTGCGAATAACATGCATTTCCCGATCGGGATGGGAAAACAGCCCCCAGACATGGTTCATAACGCCTCCTCGACACGGCTTCGTACCACGTAACGTAAGTATAATCCACGCTAATAGATTATTTATTGAGCAGACAAAAAATAACGTCGCCCCCGGTTTAGGTTCAGGGGTGTATGCTTAAAGGAGATGTTTAAAGGAAACCAAGATAACGATGGATATACCGGCTCTGATTTCACAATATGGTTATGCCGTGCTGGTACTGGGCAGTATGGCGGAAGGCGAAACGGTGACGCTGCTGGGTGGCGTGGCGGCGCATCAGGGGTTACTGCGTTTTCCGCTGGTGGTGGTTTCCGTCGCGCTCGGCGGGATGATTGGCGATCAGGTGCTCTATTTGCTGGGCCGCCACTTTGGCGGGCGTATGCTGAAGCGTTACTCGCGCCAGCATACCAAAATCCGCAAAGCGCAACGGCTGATCCAGCGTCACCCTTACCTCTTCGTCATTGGCAGCCGTTTTATGTATGGCTTTCGTATTATCGGCCCACTGTTGATCGGTGCAAGCCGCATACCGCCTAAACTTTTTCTGCCGCTCAATATTGTTGGCGCGCTGCTGTGGGCACTGATCTTCACCACCCTCGGCTATGTGGGTGGTGAAGTGGTTGCACCATGGCTGCACAACCTCGATACCCATTTGAAACATTGGATCTGGGTAATTCTGGCCGTCGCCGTCGTGTTTGCATTGCGCTGGTGGTTTAAACGCCGCGAGAATAAATCATAACGCCTGATACCCGCCACCGAGTGCAGAAGTCAGTTGGATGGAGGCATCCAGCCATTGGCCCTGTAATTTCAGGGCGTTAATCTGCTCATGCAGCGCGGGCAGTTTCGCGTGGCTGTACTGCGCACTGGAAATAATGCCCACCTTCAGCCGCGCCTGCGCGAGCGTCGCCACGCGCCCGGCATCACGCAGCACCTTCATCTGCTGCTGATTTTTGGTCGCCAGCGTGTCCATCTGGCTGGCGCACTTCGCTACCTGGTTGACGGCTTCAACCACCGCTTTGTTGTAGCGAGCGATGGAGTAATTATTTTCCGCGCTGGCGATATCCAGATTTGCGTTCAGCCTGCCGCTGTCAAAGATGGGCAGCGTTAACCCTGCCGTGACGCCCATCTGCTGTGCGGAGTGGCGGAACAGATCGCTCAGATGCAGGGCATCCTGTTGCAGGAACGCCATGATGTTGATATCCGGGTAAAACGCCGCTTTCGCCGCATCGACATCGCTCAGGGTGGATTCCACCAGCCAGCGCGCTTCCTGTAAGTCCGGGCGACGTGCGAGCAGTTCGAAGTCCAGTTGCGCGGGCAATTGTGCCACTACCGTCGGTAACGCCACCGTCTTCAACTGCAACGCCGTTGATTGCGCGTTGGTGAGCGCCATCAACCGCGCTTCAATCTCTTTCAGATTGCCGTCGATTTCCGCCAGTTGCTGCCCGGTTTTGCCGACGTTAATATCGTTTTCAACGCCTTCCACCGAGTTAGTGATACCCGCCTGATAAAGTTTTTTATCCACCGAGACAATCAGATTTTGTTCTTCCTGAATCTGTTCAAGCTGCTGGCGAATTGCCGATTCCGTTTGCCACTGCCAGTACAGCCGCGCCACGCTGCTCGCCAGCAGTTGACGAGTTTGCGCCATCCCGGCAATGTCAGCCTTAACTTTGCCAATTCGCGCACTCACCTGCGCCGAATCTTTTCCCCACAGGTCGATATTCCAGCCCGCGGTTAAACCAAACGTGCCGTTGGTGTACCACGGGCCCGTGGTTCCCGCGGCCGGATCATCAAATGCAAATGGCCCCATAAGCCCTTCGGCTGACATTTTTTGTCGTTCCAGGTCAGCGGAGAAATTCACCTGCGGCCCGCCGTTCGCTTCGGCCATTTTCGCCTGCGCTTCCGCAAGCGCAATGCGCTGCTGTGCGATAGCCATATCCGGCGCATCGTGCAGCGCACGTTCAATCAGCGCGTTAAGCTGTGGGTCATGATAATCGTGCCACCACGAGGATGTCGGCCAGCCATTTTTCAGCGCCACAGGCAGTGACGAATCAATATGCGAGACGGGTACCTTTTTGGCCAGACGCGCATCGGTTTCATGTGATGGCGCACAGGCGCAAAGCGTAAAGAGTAGCGGTAAGCTTAATACCGCGAGCGTTTTAGCAGAATGTTTCATGGAATTTGCGTGCGTCTGAAAAGAGGCGCAAATAATAGAGAAAATCAGAGGCTTTGCTTTAGTAACCCGTGTGCAAGGGGCATCCATGAAAAATCATTACATCGCGTTATTTATTCGTCTCATAAATACGTTAGCGACATTTTGAAATACTTCTGCACTTATTTTTTGATTCAGATCGAATTAAACCGTGCGACTTAATATAATTTAGCCTTTAATATTGGCACAATTATTTATTATATGAATATTTCAGAGGTTATTGATGACGCAAAATATTTATGATGATCCGCACTTTTTTGCCGGTTACGCCACGCTTGACCGCTCAGTGAAAGGGTTAGACGGCGCGCCGGAGTGGGCAGATATTCAAACAATGCTGCCTGAAATTCAGGGCAAAACCGTTGTAGATTTGGGTTGCGGCTACGGCTGGTTCTGCCGCTGGGCGCGCGACAACGGCGCGGCAAACGTGCTGGGGCTGGATGTTTCGCAGAAAATGCTCGCGAAGGCGCAGGAGATGACATCCGGTGAACGCATTACCTATCAGCGGGCTGACCTGGAAACGCTTGTTCTGCCTGCAGCTTCCGTCGATCTGGCCTACAGTTCGCTGGCCCTGCACTATCTCACAGACATCGACCGTTTATTCCGCACCCTGCATCAGGCGCTAAAACCCGGCGGTAAACTGGTTTTCTCCGCCGAGCATCCTGTTTACACCGCGCCGGCGAATCAACAATGGGTGATGGATAATCAAGGAAACAAGCACTGGCCGGTCAGCCAGTATCAGCAGGAAGGCGAGCGCATCAGCAACTGGTTTGCCGATGGCGTAAAGAAGCAGCACCGCAAACTCGCCACCTGGATTAATGCGTTAATTGCCGCCGGTTTTATCATTGAAGCGCTGGATGAATGGGGGCCGACGGCTGAGCAAATCGCCGCTAACCCGGCACTGGATGAAGAGAAAGAGCGCCCGATGATTTTTATTCTCAGCGCCCGAAAAGCTTAACGCCAGCGCAGGATTTCGCGCGCCACCGACGCGGAGTCCTGCAACGCCCGCACCGCCATAAACAGTTCCGTGGCTTCCTCATACTCTTTACGCAGATAGCCCAACCACTGTTTAATACGCGCCAGATGATACAGCCCGGTGTCGTCCTGTTTTTCCAGCAGGCAATATTTTTGCAGCAGACGCACCACGTCCGGCCACGGCATACGCGGTTCGTTATACTTAATGACCCGGCTCAGGTTCGGTACGTTCAGCGCACCGCGGCCAATCATCACCGCGTCACATCCGGTCACCGCCATGCATTGTTGCGCGCTCTCCCAGTCCCAGATTTCGCCGTTGGCGATGACCGGAATGGTCAGACGCTGGCGAATATCTGCAATTGCCTGCCAGTTAATGCGCTCGGCCTTGTAGCCATCTTCTTTAGTACGACCATGAACGACCAGCTCGGTTGCGCCCGCCTGCTGCACCGCATCGGCAATTTCGAACTGGCGCGCGCCGCTGTCCCAGCCCAGACGCACTTTAACGGTCACGGGAAGCGCCGCTGGCACCGCTTCACGCATCGCTTTCGCGCCGCGATAGATAAGCTCAGGATCTTTTAGCAACGTCGCCCCACCGCCGCTGCCGTTAACCATTTTGGACGGACAGCCGCAGTTGAGATCCACGCCCCATGAGCCCAGTTCCACCGCGCGGGCGGCGTTTTCGGCCAGCCATTCGGGATACTGGCCGAGAAGCTGAATGCGCACCAGCGTACCGCTGGGCGTGCGGCTGTGGTTGTTCAGTTCCGGGCACAGTTTATGGAACGATTTTACCGGCAGCAGTTTATCCACCACGCGCAAAAATTCGGTGACGCAGAGGTCGTAATCATTCACTTCGGTTAGCAGCTCTCGCACCAGCGAATCGAGCACGCCTTCCATCGGCGCCAGTAACACACGCATATTGATACCCGGTAAAAAAAGAGGCGCTATGTTAGCGCCTCTTTTCATCGGTTAAAAGCCTGTTAGCGGGGTTCGAGGCAGTTATCCTCTTTCCAGCCGTAGAGCCACTCCATGCCGCGATAGAACTCGGCCTGGGTTTTGCCTTTCCACAGAAGGTTACGCACGTGACGCTCGACGCCTGCAGCGTGATAAATACGCCCCATTTCACGCGTCGACCAGACAATGCGCGCGGTGCGCGGAATACGCACGGACTCATACAGCGCGAAAGCTTCTGCCGCATCGCCGTCGCATTGCGCCAGCGCTTTGCCGATAGTGACCGCATCCTCCAGCGCCATACACGCTCCCTGCGCCATATACTGCGCCACCGGGTGTGCCGCGTCGCCCACTAAGGTAATGCGATCGTTCCCCCATTTTTCCACCGGCTCACGGTCAGCGGTAGACCAGCGACGCCACGAGGTCGGTTTGTCGAGCATCTGGCGTGGACGCGGGTGAATGCCTTTAAAGTAAGAGAGCACCTCTTCTTTACTGCCGTCCTTCACGCCCCACTCTTCCGTTTCACGGCTGTGGAAGGTGACCACCAGGTTGTACTGTTTGCCGCCACGCAGCGGATAGTGCACCAGGTGACAGTGCGGGCCTGCCCACAACACCGGGGCGTTGATGCGTAAATCATCCGGCATATCGTCGCAGTCAATCACCGCGCGATACACCACATGCCCGGTAACTCGGGGAGTGTCCCCCAGCAGGCTCTGACGCACGACGGATTTCACGCCATCGCAACCAATCAGAACATCGGCCGTCCAGCTATTGCCTTTGTCATCAAACACGGTGACATCATGGTCGGTCTGGCGGATATCCACCACGTGCGTTGAGGTGCGATATTCCACACACGGATGCACCATCGCCGCTTCCCAAACGGTCGCGTGAATATCAACACGGTGAATAACCGCATAGGGGCCACCGAAGTGATCGCGGAACGCCTGCCCGGTTTCGATATGCACCACTTCTTCGCCGTTCACCGCGTCCATCATCGTGATATGGTCGGTAAATACCGCACGCTGGCGGGCAACGTCCCCCACGCCCAGGCTATCCAGTGCCGAAAACGCGTTCGGGCCGAGCTGAATGCCCGCGCCGATTTCACCAATTTCATGCGCTCTTTCCAGCAGCATCACTTTGATGCCCTGACGCGCCAGAGACAACGCGGTCGCCGCGCCGCCAATCCCGCCACCGACAATAATTGCACTTGTCACTTTTGCCATGATAACTCTCCTTATTATGCCGGGATTTTGTCCTGTTGGTTCTCAGGTGCGGCAGCGACGAACGCTGGCAGCGCGGAACAGGCTTCATACACGGCTTTACAGCGGGGATACCCGCTAAGATCGCAACCCATACGTAACGCATTGGCCCACTGCGGCACTAAGCAGCAATCGGCCAGCGTCGGCGTATCGCCCACGCAGAATTGCCCCGACTGGCTGTGGCGCAGCAGTTGCTCCACTGCGCTCAGCCCCTGCTGGACCCAGTGCGCATACCAGCGTTGTTTATCCTCTTCGCTCACCTTCAGTTCATCGGTCAGGTAGCGCAGGACGCGCATGTTATTGATTGGGTGAATATCGCAACTGATGGCGTAGACGATTTCCAGAATCCGCATCCGCGCCGGATCGTTGTCCGGCAGCAGCGGGGTTTGCGGGAAATGCCGGTCCAGCCAGTCAATAATCGCCAGCGACTGTCCCAGTGATTCGCCATCGTCCGTCACCAGCGCGGGCACCAGCCCAACCGGGTTGAGCCTGCGGTACTCCAGCGCGTTTTGCTGGCCGATACGAATATTGACGCCGACGGTGTCATAATCGATTCCCTTGAGCGCCATCGCGATGCGCACCCGATAGGAGGCCGAGCTATTGAAAAAACTGTACAGCTTCATCCGTCACCTCAAACAATCTTCACGGCGATAGGCGTCAAACCATCCACGTTGCCGGTAATCGTGTCGCCTTTCACTACCGCGCCAACGCCTTCCGGCGTGCCGGTGAAAATCAGGTCGCCGGGTTGCAGTTCGAAAAAGCCCGACAGATAACTGATGGTTTCATTTACTGACCAGATAAGATGTTTGATGTCGCTACGCTGGTGATCTTCACCGTTCACCTGCAACCAGATTGGCGCGTTATCGACGCCGGAAACGTCAGCGGCTTTATGCAGCGGCGAAATGGGCGCGGAGTTATCGAACGCTTTACCGATTTCCCACGGACGGCCCATCTGGCGCATCTCCATCTGACGGTCACGGCGCGTCATATCCAGGCCGGTCGCATAGCCCCAGACATATTCATGGGCCTTTTCCAGCGGAATATCACTGCCTTTTTTGCCAATCGCCACCACCAGCTCAATTTCATAGTGATAGTTGTCAGTCTGTGCCGGGTACGCCAGATTGAGCGTTTCGCCTGCGGCAACGGGAACGACGGCATCAGCGGGTTTGCAGAAGAAGAATGGCGGTTCGCGATCCGGATCAAAGCCCATTTCACGGGCATGGGCGGCATAGTTACGCCCTACGCAATAGACGCGGCGTACCGGGAATTGTTCATCGCTACCAACAACCGGGATCGCAACGGGGGCCTGGGGTTCAAATACATACTTGCTCATTATTCTTCTCCTGATTAGTAGCGTGCTTCGCGGAACAGGCCCAGCGCTTCCTGAACGGGGCGGTCCGAGAAACTGAATAACACGGTGTCGTCCTGCGCATCGAACGACACGCTGTGCCAGGTTGGCACGACAAAGACATCTTTTTCTTTAAAGCTGAAGGTCTGATCGCCAATCGTGACCTGCCCACTGCCTTCCACCACGTGATAAATCGTGCTGTCAGTAGTACGCGCCTGGCGGGAGCGGAAGCCCTTCGGCAGCAGTTGCAGGAATGCGCCCATGGATGGCATCGGGTAGCCGCCCGTCACCGGGTTGACATAGCGCATTTTGTAACCGTCCCACTCATCGGCATCGCCCAGACGAGTCAGGTCATGCAACGCTTCGCGGCTGCGGTCATAGCGATAGTTGAAAATCGGTGATGAGTTACCGGTTTGATGGCGCAGCGGCAGCATATTGGCGGCGTAGCGCGGCAGGTAGTCGCCCTCTTTACGGGTAACCGGTTGCTGCTCTTCCGGATAATCCTCGGCAAAACCGCAACCAAGGTAATTCACCAGCGGCAGATCCAAACCATCCAGCCAAATCACCGGCTCATCGCCAGGGTTGCCGTGGTCGTGCCAGCGCCACTGCGGGGTGAGGATAAAGTCGCCCGGGTGCATCTGAGTACGCTCGCCATCGACGGCGGTAAATGCGCCTTTTCCTTCCACGATAAAGCGCAACGCCGACTGGTTATGGCGATGGCTCGGGGCCACTTCACCCGGCATAATTAACTGTAAACCGGCGTACAGCGATGAGGTAATCGACGATTGTCCGCGCAGCGCCGGGTTTTCCAGCACCAGCACGCGGCGCACCGCCTCTTTCGCACCAATCAGGCTGCCACTTTCCAGCAACAGCGGGCGAATTTCCTGATAGCTCCAGTGCGCAGGCGCGCAGGTCGGGTTTGGCGTTTGCGGCACCAGGTGATGCAGCGATTCCCACAGCGGGGTCAGGTTCTGCCCGGAAATGTGCTGGTAGTACTGTTGCCGTTCATTTTTGACGTCCGGATTTAACTGGCTCATTGTTATTCTCCTTATTTATTCACCACACCTGTAGCAGGCAGCGGGTTGGGTACTCTTGTCGTCCGGCGAACAGCCAGGGTAAGCAGCGTCAACATGATGGCGCTGATGGCTGCCGGGACGGCAATCACGTAAAACAGAGTGTCGAAAGAGAAATTCAGCGCCATCATTACCCCCCCGGAAACCGAGCCGACAATGGCACCACAGCGACCAATCGCGTTTGCCCAGCTCACGCCTGTCGCGCGGCTTTGGGTTGGGTAGAGCATGGCGGTTAAGGCATTCAGGCCAACCTGCGAGCCGCTGATCCCAATTCCGGTGCCGAAAATCGCCAGCGCCATCAGCCAGAGGCCGTTTTCACTGAGGCCAATCATCACGATGCACACCGCGCCCAGCGCGTAGCTCACTGCCAGCACCCGGAAGGGATTGAATTTATCCATTAATACGCCGAGCAGAATCGCGCCCATTGTGCCGCCAATCTGGAACGCCGCCGTCACCCATGACGCGTGTTGCAGGTCGATGCCACGATGGTTAAGCAGCGTCGGCATCCAGCTTGAGAGCAAATAGATAATCAGCAGGCTCATAAAGAACACCACCCACAGCATCAGTGTGATAGCGAGCTGGCGTCCGGCGAAAAGCTGGCCGATGCTGCCTTTGTTTACCGACGTCGGTTCATCGAGCCAGAAGATGGTGTCGTCATGGCGCGCCTGGGTCATCTCACTGACCAGCCGCGCGATGTGCGCCTGAGGTCGCTGACGGCGCACCATCCAGCGGGGAGATTCCGGCAGCGCAACCAGTAAGTAGAAGAACAGGATCATTGGCAGCACGCCACCGAGTACCAGAATACCCGCCCAGCCGATCATGCCAACCAGCTGCGCGCTAACAATCCCGCCAAAGGCGGAGCCGAGCGTGAAGCCGCAGAACATCAGGGTCACCAGCGCGCCGCGTCGACGAGCTGGCAGGTATTCGGAGGTCATGGTGATGGTATTGGGCATTGCGCCGCCTAAGCCCAGCCCGGTTAAGAAGCGCAAGATAACCAGCGTTTCCAGATCCGGTGAAAAAGCGGAGAGCAGGCTGAGGATGCCGAAAAACGCCACGCACCATTCAATGACGCGTTTGCGGCCAAAGCGATCGGAAAGTGGCCCGCAAAGCAGTGCTCCGGCGGTAAGACCGAGCAGGCCAGCACCAAATAGTGGGGCCAGTTCTGCTGCCGTTAGTTGCCAGTGTGCGCGGATATCGGGGGCGATAAAGCCAATCGCTGCCGTGTCAAAACCATCCATCATCACCACCAGAAAACAGCAGATAATGACACGCCACTGGAGCGCGCCGATGGGGGCAGCATCAATCAGAGCTTGTAGTTCACGTCGTTGAGTCATGGTAAATGCCTCAGGTGTGTAGGGTATACACGGCATCCTTCAAGCTGCCTCTGCGTTGGCTGCGCTCGTTCACCCCAGTCACGTACTTATGTACGCTCCCGGGGATTCACTCCCTTGCCGTCTTGATGCAGCTTGAATGCTTTGTGTATAGATGTTGTGTTTGTTGTTTGTATGTAGCAAGTTTGTGGTAATTGAAATGAGTTGTACAATGGCTTTCCATGCAGCGTCATAACCTGGAGGTTATTGCTAATGGCAAACTGGACGCAGAAACTGAAGCTTCATCACCTGCAAATGCTGGTCGCGCTGGGCGAACAGTGCAATCTGACGCAGGTGGCCAAAATGATGCACATCACCCAACCTGCCCTTTCCAAGTGGCTGACACAGTTCGAAGAAGAGGTCGGGATCACACTTTTCGAGCGCCATAGCAAAGGATTACGTCCCTCGGAAGGGGGAAAGCTGCTGCTTGCGCACGCGCAACGGTTAATCAACGATCTCGAACGTTCGCAGTTTGAGATGGAACGGTTTAAGCAGGGTGGCCTGGTCGGTAGCCTGAAAATCGGCTGCTCGCCGGTCGCGACCGATTGCGTCTCGCAGGCGATTTTCCCGCTCCTCAAAGAGATGCCTTCCCTGCATCTGAACATTGAAGAAAAAGTAATGACGCCGTTGCTGCATGATTTGCAGTCTGGCGTAGTGGATGTGGTGGTCGGGCGAATTGGTGGGCGAGCACTGGAACTGCCGTTAAATTACCAGGTGTTATATACGGAACCCGTTTGTTTTGTTGCCCGCACCGATCATCCTCTCGCCGCTTACGACCGTCTAAGCTGGAAGGATCTGGAGCCCTGGCGCTGGATAGTCTGGCCGACCGGCACGCCCATCCGCCAGAGTATTGATAACGCCCTCGTAGATAACGGCGTGATGCTGCCGGAAAACACCATCGAATCCGCCTCAATGAACGTCAGCGTCAACCTGCTGCAAAGCAGCGAGATGATTTCTATTCTTTCTTTACGACTGGCTGAACGTTACGCCCAACAGGGGCAACTCACTATTCTCGCGCTGCCCAAAATTGAGCAAAAAGGCAGCGTCGGCGTATTCTGGAGAAAAAACGATCAGCCCTCGCAGGCGCTGAGTCGTTTTCTTTATCATTTATCGCATCCGCTTCTGTCAGATGCCTGATGTTCCGCTTGTCTATGTCAGGTATGCTCACAATTCATGATGTGATCAGTAGCACATTTCTGGCTTTAATTGTATGATGAATGCGTTCCATCAAGGGTAACCAACATGAGCAAATCGCTGACTATTATCTGGCAATACCTGCGTGCTTTCGTCCTGATATACGCCTGTTTATACGCGGGAATTTTTATCGCCTCGCTGCTACCGATCACCATCCCCGGCAGTATTATCGGGATGTTGATCATGTTCGTTTTACTGGCACTGCAAATTCTGCCGTCGAAGTGGGTTTTGCCGGGCTGCTACATTCTTATCCGCTACATGGCGCTGCTGTTCGTGCCCATCGGCGTGGGCGTGATGCAATATTACGACCTGCTGAGCGCCCAGTTCGGCCCTATCGTCGTCTCCTGCGCGGTCAGTACGCTCGTCGTTTTCCTGGTGGTGAGCTGGAGTTCGCACATTATTCATGGCGAACGCAAAGTGGTTGGTCAAAAAGGAACTGACGAATGATGCATTATATCTGGTGGTCGTTGCCGCTGACGCTGGCGGTCTTTTTTGCCGCACGCTGGCTGGCTGCACGGGTAAAATTCCCGCTACTGAACCCGCTGCTAGTGGCGATGGTGGTGATCATTCCCATCTTGCTGCTGACCGGCACGCCTTACGATCACTATTTCCAGGGCAGCAAAGTCCTGAACGATTTGCTGCAACCGGCGGTCGTGGCCCTTGCCTTCCCGCTGTATGAACAGCTGCACCAAATCCGCGCGCGCTGGAAATCGATTATCACTATTTGCTTTTTCGGCAGCGTGGTCGCGATGATTACCGGTACCTCGGTGGCGCTGTTAATGGGCGCATCGCCTGAAATTGCCGCCTCTATTTTACCGAAGTCGGTCACGACGCCGATTGCAATGGCGGTTGGCGGCAGCATTGGCGGCATTCCAGCGATTAGCGCTGTCTGCGTGATTTTCGTCGGGATCCTGGGCGCAGTATTTGGCCATACCCTGCTGAACCTGATGCGCATTAATACCAAAGCCGCGCGTGGCCTGGCGATGGGGACGGCTTCGCACGCCCTCGGTACTGCCCGTTGTGCAGAAGTCGATTATCAGGAAGGCGCGTTCAGTTCGCTGGCGCTGGTGCTGTGCGGGATTATTACCTCGCTCGTCGCCCCGTTCCTGTTCCCGATTATTCTCTCTGTGGTCGGCTAAAAATGCGACAAGTCACACATTTTGTAAAACGATTGCATATGTTGCATAAATAATGAGATTTAGATCACTCATTTAAGCGTGATCGGCACGTACACTGTTTACCCTTACACTGTTACGAGGCAACGACATGCACCCACGTTTTCAATCTGCTTTTTCGCAACTGCCTGCGGACCTGCAAACAGCCATCGCCCCTGTGCTGGCTGATGCACACTTCTCCGCAATGCTGAGCGCCGGGCAGGTCTCATCGCTGCGTAGCGCGACAGGACTGGACGAAGACGCGTTGGCCTTCGCGCTCCTGCCGCTGGCTGCCGCCTGCGCGCGCGCCGATCTTTCCCACTTCAACGTTGGCGCCATTGCGCGCGGCGTCAGTGGGAACTGGTATTTCGGCGGCAATATGGAATTTCTGGGCGCGACCATGCAACAAACCGTCCATGCCGAGCAAAGCGCCATCAGCCACGCCTGGCTGCGCGGTGAAAAAGCCCTTGCGGCGATCACCGTTAACTACACCCCTTGCGGTCACTGCCGTCAGTTTATGAATGAACTGAACAGCGGGCTGGCGCTGCGCATCAACCTGCCGGGCCGTGCGCCGCATACGCTGAAGGATTATTTGCCGGACGCGTTTGGGCCAAAAGATCTCGATATTAAAACGCTGTTGATGGATGAGCAGGATCACGGTTACGCACTGGAAGGCGATGCGTTAACTCAGGCTGCGATTAAAGCCGCGAACAAAAGTCATACGCCTTACAGCAAGTCACCCTCCGGCGTGGCGCTGGAACTGGCCGACGGCACCATTTTCAGCGGTAGCTACGCCGAAAACGCCGCTTTCAACCCGACACTGCCCCCATTGCAGGGTGCGCTGAATCTGTTAAGCCTGCATGGCTATGATTATCCTGCCATTACCCGCGCGATGCTTGCTGAACGCGCCGATGCGCCGCTCATCCAGTGGGATGCGACGGTGGCGACGCTCAAAGCGTTAGGCTGCCAGAACATCGACCGCGTCCTTCTCGGTTAATCATTCAGTGCGGGCGAAAGCCCGCAACTGGCGAATTTCCCTGCAATTAACGCGCTGTTTCTTGCTCTTAAGCGGCGGGTACAGTAGCCTGAAGACTCCTTTTCACCATCATTGAGCCTTTTATGTTGAAGCGCGTGTTTTACAGCCTGTTAGTCCTGCTCGGCCTGCTGCTGTTGACCGTGTTAGGTCTTGATCGGTGGATGAGCTGGAAAACCGCGCCGTATATCTATGACGATCTGCAGGATCTCCCATACCGCCAGGTCGGTGTGGTATTAGGCACCGCTAAGTATTATCGCAAAGGCGTCATTAATCAGTATTACCGTTATCGTATTCAGGGCGCGCTTAATGCTTATAACAGCGGCAAGGTGAATTATCTGCTGCTGAGCGGCGATAACGCGCTGCAAAGCTATAACGAGCCGATGACCATGCGCAAAGATTTCATTGCCGCTGGCGTCGACCCGGCGGATATCGTGCTCGACTACGCCGGTTTCCGTACGCTTGATTCCATCGTTCGCACACGTAAAGTCTTCGATACCAACGATTTTATTATCATCACCCAACGCTTCCACTGCGAACGCGCGCTGTTTATCGCGCTGCATATGGGGATTCAGGCCCAGTGCTACGCTGTGCCTTCGCCGAAGGATATGTGGAACGTTCGCCTGCGTGAATTCGGTGCGCGATTTGGTGCGCTGGCCGATCTCTACGTCTTTAAACGTGAACCGCGATTTTTAGGCCCGCTCATTCCGATTCCGACACAGCATGAAGTGCCGGAAGATGCCCAGGGTTACCCGGCAGTGACGCCGGAGCAGTTGCTGAAATTGCAGAAACCGTAATGTGTAAAATATTACGCATTACGTAACACCGGAACAGATTATGACAATGCCTGCGAATAATAAAATCAATAATTCGATAGCAACGGTCAATAAAGTATTCAGGCCTTTTGGCTTACAAATGGTTTAATGCCCACAACACCCAGTCGGCTGATTAATTTGCTCGGTACGGTAAAAAAATAACGACATCATGACAGGCCGCGTGTACATCATAAACAATAAAGCCCGAAGCCAGACAGCTTCGGGCTTTTTGTTATCCGTGACTTATTTCTTACGCGCGTATTTCAGTGAATCCAGCGCTACGGCGAAGATAATAATTGCCCCTTTAATAATGTACTGCCAGTACGGGTTAACACCGATATAGGTCAGACCATAGTTGATAACCGTAAAGATAATCACACCAGTGACCACACCAAGCACCGTACCCACGCCGCCACTGAAGGAAACCCCACCCACAACACAGGCTGCAATAGCATCCAGCTCATACATAAAGCCAAGGTTGTTGGTCGCAGAACCAATTCGCCCCGCTTCCAGTAGACCGCCGAAAGCGTAGAACACACCGGACAGCGCATAGATAACCAGCAGGTTTACCGCCACGTTCACGCCGGAAACTTTCGCCGCTTCCGGGTTACCGCCGATGGCGAAAATGTTTTTACCGAAGCGGGTTTTGTTCCACAGCACCCAGACAAACGCTACCGCAATCAACGCATAGAACGTAATGTAGGAGAGACGGAAACTGCCGAGCGCAATAAAGCCCTGCGCAAAAGTGGAGAAGCCGCTATCAAAACCAGAAATCGGCGAGGCGCCCACAAAGTCGTAATACAGGGAGTTGATCCCGTACACAATAATCATGGTACCCAGGGTGGTAATAAACGGCGTCACGTTCAGATAAGCAATAATAATGCCGTTGATCAGGCCGATGATCGCACCAATCGCGCAGACAATCAGGATGACCAGCGCAATCGGCATAGTCGCCATTTCCGGGAACACCTTGTTGGCGTTATCCACGGATTGCAGCAGCGTCGCGGCAATCACCGCTGCCAGCCCTACCTGGCGACCAGCAGACAGGTCAGTACCCTGGGTGACAATCAACCCCGCCACCCCAAGCGCGATGATAATACGTACAGAAGACTGGGTCAGGATGTTACTTAAGTTCAGCAAACTTAAAAACGTCGGGTCCTGAAAAATAATAATCGCCAGCAGAACTAAAAGAACGACGTAAATACCGCCTTCTTTCAGATAAGTGAGAAAGCTTTTTTTATTTAACGCACTCATGTCGAGCCCCTGATCTTAAAGGTGCAATGACGCAAGACGGAGAATTTCGTTTTGCGTTGTTGTTTTTGTGTCTACAATTCCGGCAACCAGACCGTTGCTCATTACCAGAATGCGATCGGTAATGCCCAGCAGTTCCGGCATTTCGGATGAGATAATAATGATCCCTTTATCTTTCTTGGCCAGCTCAGCAATCAGCTGATATATTTCAAATTTCGCACCGACGTCAATCCCACGTGTCGGTTCATCGAGCATTAAAATTTCAGGCTGGGTTAACAGCCAGCGGCCAATAATGACCTTTTGCTGGTTTCCGCCGGAGAGTGAACCAATTTGCGTATGGTGGCCCGGCGTTTTCACGCGCATGGAATCGATAACCCATTGGGTATCGCTCTTCATGCGGGAATTATCGAGTAGGCCGACTTTGTTCTTATAATTTTTAATATTGGAGATCAGCGAATTAAAGCCGATATCCAGATAAGCGTAAATACCGGTTGAGCGCCGCTCTTCAGTCACCAGTGCGAAGCCGTTATTGATGGCTTCATTGGCATTGTGGTTATTAATTTTTTTACCGTGCAGGGTTATGGTACCGGACGATTTTTCACGCACGCCAAACAGCGTTTCGACGATGTCGGTACGTTTTGCCCCCACCAGCCCGGCAATACCCAGGATTTCACCTTTACGCAGCTGGAACGATACATCACGGATAGACGGTTGACGCAGCGAGGTCAGATTCTGCACGTCCAGAATAACCTCACCCGGCGTATTGGAACGATCCGGGAAGCGCTGATTCAGCGAGCGGCCCACCATCATGGCGATAATCTTATCCATATCCAGCCCTTCCAACGGCTGGGTGGCGATCCACTGACCATCACGCAGAACGGTGATTTCATCACATAACTGGAAGATCTCTTCCATTTTGTGAGAGATATACACGATGCCGCAACCGCGATCTTTGAGCTTGCGAATAATCGTAAACAGGTGATTGACTTCTTTCTCGGTCAGAGACGATGTCGGCTCATCCATAATGACGATTTTAGCGTTATAAGAAAACGCTTTGGCGATTTCAATCATCTGCATTTGTGAAACGGATAGCGTGCCAACACGCGCGCGCGGGTCGATATCGATATCCAGTTCATCAAAAATCGCTTTGGTGTCGCGATACATTTTTTCCTGATCGACAAACACGCCTTTGGCCGGGTAACGCCCCAGCCACATGTTATCCATCACGGAGCGTTGCAGTACCAGGTTCAGTTCCTGGTGCACCATCGAAATACCATTTTCCAGCGCTTCTTTTGCCGAATGGAAATCGATCTCTTTGCCCTGAAAAATAATGCTACCGGAATCTTTTTGATAGATCCCAAACAGGCATTTTAATAACGTCGATTTTCCGGCGCCATTCTCCCCCATCAGTGCATGGATTGAATGCGGGCGAACCTTTAAATTAACATTATCGAGTGCCTTAACGCCTGGAAACGACTTGTTGATATGGCTCATTTCCAACAAGAATTCGCCCGACGACTCTCTATTATCGCTGACCATAGTTTTACCTGGCTGCTGGTTTTTAATGGCTATTTACGCGAAATAGCCATGGTCTTAATCGTCAATAAAGGGCGCACTCACGCGCGCCCAAAGAATATAAAATTACTTGTTGGTAAATTCGCTGAGGTTTTCTTTATCGACGCCGACATACGGCACGCGAACCACTTTATTTTCAATTTTCCAGTTCGTGCCTTCCGCCGCGGCTTTACCATCCGCCAGGTTTTTCGCCAGATCGAATGTGGCTTTCGCCTGGTTGTTAGCATCGTTCAGAACCGTACCGGCCATTGCGCCGGATTTTACCAGCGCCAGTGCTTCTGGCAGGGCATCAACGCCGAAGACCGGAATGCTGCTCTTGTTGTGCGCTTTCAGTGCTTCAACCGCACCCATTGCCATCGCATCGTTGTTGGCGATAACCACTTCGATTTTGTTAGCGTTCGGGCCAGAAAGCCACGCGTCCATTTTGTCTTTCGCCTGTGCGGTATCCCACATGGCGGTATCTAACTGCAGCTGCTGGGTTTTCAGCCCTTTGTCGTTCAGCTCTTTAATCACGTAGGTGGTACGCGCTTCCGCATCCGGGTGTCCCGGTTCGCCTTTCAGCAGCACGAATTGAACCTGACCATCTTTGTTCAGATCCCAGTTCGGGTTAGCCGCCCAGTGTTTGGCAATCAAATCACCCTGAATGATACCGGACTCTTTCGAATCGGTGCCCACGTAATAAGCTTTGTCGTAGCTGTCCAGCGCCTTACGGGAAGGTTCTTTGTTAAAGAAAACGATAGGCACATTCTGGCCACGCGCTTTCTCAATGACCGTGCCTGCCGCCGCCGGGTCAACCAGGTTGATCGCCAGCGCTTTAACGCCCTTCGCCAGCAGGACGTCAATCTGGTCGTTCTGCTTGGACTGGTCGTTCTGGGAGTCGTTCATCAGTAGCTGTACATCCGGCGCTGCTTTGCCGTCTTTTTCGATAGCTTTGCGGACCACGGACATAAAGTTATCGTCATACTTATAGATCGTCACACCAATGCGGGTATCAGCAGCGTGCGCCGCGGCACCGAATAACATGCTTGCCATCACAGCAGACAGGGTTAACACCTTCTTATTCATGGTATCTCCGGTTTTATTATGCAGGGTAGTTCGTATGGAAAAAGTCGGCGGGCAGTGTTAAAGAAACGTTACTGCACGACGAAATTCATTCTTAAGTAAAATTACTCTTCCGTGGTCGATAACGCTCCAGAGTGCGCTTTATTGCTTGCTTTTGGCTTGACTGCCATACAAAAAGTGATTAATCACCGTGATGTCATATTCGGCCTTTACAAACGCTGACATCATAGTCAGCGCAATGTTAATATACTGTGAAATCACTCACAGATTGAAAACGGTTACATCGGGTCATGAAATCAGTTAGTGACGGGCAGCACAGATTGCCGCTGAGCCACCGAATGACGGCGCACCAGTGTCGGCATAAAACAATGCGTTGCCGACGCATCCAGTTTCCCTGCCGCCCCCAGTAAAGCCAGTTCGGTCGCCAGTTTTGCCATGGAAACAATCGGGTAGCGAATGGTGGTGAGTTGTGGATCGGTGTAACGCGCCAGCGGAATATCATCAAAACCGATGATTGAAACCTGCTGTGGCACCGCAACGCCGTTGTCTTTTAGCGCCGTGAGCGCGCCCGCAGCCATATTATCGTTATAGGAAAACACCGCCGTCAGGCCTGGATTGCGTCCCAGCAGTTCAACCATTGCGGCTTCTCCACCCTGCATATCCGGCGATCCGGTTCCGATCCAGCTGTCAGGCGCCGTGATACCCTGCTCGCGTAATGCCCGTTGCCAGCCTTCACGGCGTAAGTCTTCATCTTCAATCTGATGACTGGAGGCAAGATAACCAATGCGCTGGTGACCGTGATTCAACAATGTGCGCGTAGCCATGACCGCGCCACTGACGTTGTCCAGCCCCACGCATCGATGTGCATACCCCGGTACGATGCGGTTAATCAGCACCATTCCCGGAATATGATCCATAAAATCGCCCAGTTCGCGATCGCTGAGGGCTTTTGAGTGCACGATAAGCGCGCTGCATCGCTGGCGGATCAACACCTCAATGGCGTTACGCTCTTTTTCCGCTTCATGGTAGCTGTTGCCGATAAGTACATATTTTTGCTGTAACTGGGCAATGGTATCGACGGCTTTTACCAGCGCGCCAAAAAAGGGATCGGAGACGTCCATCACTACCACGCCGATGGTATCGCTCGCCTGCGTCGCCAGCGCCTGTGCATTGGCGTTAGGTCGATAGCCCAGCGCCGCCACCGCTTTCATTACCGTTTCGCGCGTTTCGGGGCTAACCAGCGCGCTGTTATTCAGCACGCGAGAAACCGTTGCCACCGATACGCCCGCCTGACGCGCCACGTCACGAATGGTGATCATCGCCACCGCCCTGCTGTGCATTGCTGCCATTCATAGCCAAACCCTCTTTCTGGGAAGAGCGCTATTCTGGCAATGAATGCACCAGCGCTACGTGAAGAAGGTCACACGGCTGGAAACGGTTACATCCGTTTTGTTAATGATTGTGATCCAGATCGTTATCTGAATGTTTTGCGTAAGGAAACACCAGAAGCGCGTGCGGTGAGCTGTCGCCAGAGCCATTCGAGCGGCCCCTGACGGAAATAACGCAGCCACAGCAGCGAGAAGACAATGTTAACCAGCCAGACCGGCACGACAAATGCCAGCAACGTCAGGCGGTCAAATTTCATAAAGAGATCAAACCGATAGAACAGCGTGGTGCAGATAAGCGTTTGCAGTATGTAGTTTGAGAGCGCCATCCGTCCCACGCAGGCGATAGCCATCGCCAGCCGGGAATGGCAGATTTGCGGCCAGAATCCCCACGCCAGCGCCGCGTAGCCCAGCGTTTGCAGCGGCGCGCTCAGTTCGCGTGGTGCCTGAAGCAGAAAAGCACACCAGCGATAATCCCAGCCCAACTGCCACTGCGCGATAATCGCCGGCAGGTTGATCAACATGCCAATAGCAATCAGCGATGCGCCGGTTCGCCGGTAATGCCGCAGGCTAAACTGCCCTTTCAGCCAGCCGCTGCGCATCAGCGCCGCCCCCATCAGCATCATCCCCGCCAGTTGCCAGCCATACTGCGCGCCAAGCGCCAGCAGGTTTGCAGACAGCATATCCACCCGATTGCTGATGGCTTCTCTGCCGCCGGTCACCTTCCAGAAGTGTTCATAAAGCAGCGTGGAGGCATCCGGCACCCAGGAGCGACTCTGCCCCGAGTCGGCAATCAGCCCCAGCAGCACCAGTAAGCCGACGCCCACCAGGTATAGCATCGCCCCGGTTTTAAACAGTGATTTCACATCGCGCGCGTCGCGGATTAAACGCCAGCTAATTAATCCCACCAGCGCATAGGCCAGCAGAATATCGCCGTCCCAGAGGAGTAAACCGTGAATAAAGCCGAGTAAAGCAAGCAGCGTTAAGCGTGACTGGATCCAGCGTTTGCCGCGAGGCAGAAGCAGTTGCAGACCTGCACCAAATAGTAGCGCAAACAGCGTGAGGAATTTGACCTGCGCGAAGAGGTCGAGCACCGCCCAGGTCCAGGCATCGCGTGAGGTGATATCGCCATACCAGGCGGGGTTAAGATAGGCGGCTTTGGGCAAGCCAAAGCCGTTAATATTCAGCAGCAGGATACCGAGGATAGCCACGCCCCGCACAAAATCCAGGGTGACATTTCGTTCCATGTATCCTGCCCCGCTTAGTTGTGGTGGCGCACGGCGCGCAAGAATTCCTGACGGGTATTCTGGCTGGATTTAAACAGGCCGCCGAGCGAGGTCGTGGTCGTCGCGCTGGTGGCATCACGAATGCCGCGCGCTTTCACGCAATAATGCACCGCATCAATGGAAACCGCCACGTTGTTGGTTCCCAGCAGGGTTTGCAGCGCGGTGAGAATTTGCTGCGTGAGACGTTCCTGCACCTGCGGGCGCTGAGCGAAGAACTGCACGATACGGTTGATTTTGGACAACCCAATCACCGACTCTTTCGGGATGTACGCCACCGTCGCTTTACCATCGATGGTCACAAAATGGTGTTCACAGGTGCTGGTGAGGGTGATGTCGCGCACGGTCACCATCTCATCAACCTTCATTTTGTTTTCAATGACGGTGATTTTCGGGAAATTGGCGTAATCGAGGCCAGAGAAAATCTCATCAACATACATTTTGGCGATGCGATGCGGGGTTTCCATCAAACTGTCATCACTCAGATCGAGATTCAACAACTGCATAATCTCGGTCATATGCCCTGAAATCAGACGCTTACGGGTTTCATTATCCATTTCGCGCACCGGTGGGCGCAGCGGCGTTTCCAGCCCACGAGCAACCAATGCTTCATGAACCAGTGCAGCTTCTTTACTCAGTGATGACATCTTTTTTTTCTCCAGCAGGTGGGGCACTCCGCCCTTCATGGGGCAAAGTTTGCACTTATTGTGCGTGAGGCCGCGCACATAATCCAGTATTCGTAACGATAATTATTGCAATTGCTGCTGCCTTGCATGCTCTGGTCGCCATACCAGTACGCCGCCAATAAACAGCGCCAGCGCCGCGACGCCAAGCGCAGGGTCCAGGCGATGCGTAAGCCAGGTCGATAACGCCGAGGTCATTGGGCCAACCAATTGACCGACTGCATAGCCAGTAGTCAGCAATCCGGCCATATAGCGTGAGTGACGCGGCGCCAGCTCCCGCCCATATAACAGCGAAAGCTGCACCGCGCAAAGGAAACCGCCGCCCACCAGCGCAGCACCCAAAGCTAACCCCGGCAAACCAGGCACCAACCACGCGAACAGCACACCAATCCCCTGCAACCACAGAACCACCGCCAGACGGTGATGGCTTTTACCCAGGTGACGCATCGCAATACTCAGAGCGATACCGATTACCGACGCAACGCCAAATATCGGCCAGACAAACTGGGCGAACAGGCTACCGGGAAAGCGCTGCGAGGCCATTTGTGAGAGAAAGGTCGCGGGCAAAATATAGCCGAATCCCGCCAGGCTGTAACTCCAGACCAGACGTTTGAGGTCGGCGGTTAAATGTAGCGGTTCGGGCGTTGTGCCTGACGGATGCAGCGCGCCGGGATGCGGCAACCAGCGCGCCACCAGAATAATCAGCAGTAACGCCAGCAGGCCATAAAGCAGCCAGCCCTGCGACGCGGTCAGCGACTGAGAGTGGATCCACACCGCCAGCAGGCCGCTCAGTGCAATTCCCGCGCCTGGCCCCGCGAAAACCGCGGCACTCAACCCAACATGGCCTGACTGCGCAAGACGCTCGTTGGTCCAGGCGGCGGTGAGCACCAGCGCCCAACCGCTCATGCAGCCCAGAATCAGGCGCAGTATACCGTGCAGCCAGGCATTATCGGCCCACGCGGAAAGCAGCGTGAACACCACCGCCCCGGCAATGCCCAGATACAAGCGCGTTTCAACGTGACGCTGCGCGCGCATCGCATCCCACGCGCCAATCAGATAGCCCAGATAGTTCATCGCCGCCACCAGCCCGGCGCTGGTCAGCGTCAGCTGGTTGTCAGCCATCATTAATGGCACCTGGGGGGTAAAGGCAAAGCGCCCTATCCCCATGATCACCACCAGCACCGTAAAGCCGCTGAATGCGATGCGTAAGGCCATATCGCCTCAATTGTTAACAATAAGTTATATGTATGATGCGATATATCAAGTCGATGCGGAAGTGAAAGTTACTCAACGGCGATGAATTATCTGTATGATGATCCCAGTATTTCTGTTTTTGAATATAAGGAGCCTTGCATGGAATTGCTTGAAGAACATCGTTGTTTTGAAGGCTGGCAACAACGCTGGCGGCACGACTCCACTACGTTGAACTGCGTTATGACGTTCAGCATCTTTTTACCGCCTCCCCGCGGGACAACGCCACCGCCGGTACTTTACTGGCTATCCGGCTTGACCTGTACGGACGAGAACTTCACCACGAAAGCGAACGCACAGCGCGTTGCCGCTGAGTTGGGCATAGTGCTGGTGATGCCCGATACCAGCCCGCGCGGCGCGGATGTCGCTAATGATGATGGCTATGATCTGGGCCAGGGCGCGGGTTTTTATCTGAACGCCACGCAGCAGCCGTGGGCGGCACATTTCCGAATGTATGACTATATTCGCGATGAGCTGCCAGCCCTGATTCAGGATAAGTTCAATGTCAGCGATCGCTGTGCTATCAGCGGTCACTCAATGGGCGGCCACGGCGCACTGCTGCTGGCGCTGAAGAATCCGGATAAATATGTGAGCGCATCGGCGTTTGCCCCTATTGTGAACCCAGCCACTGTGCCGTGGGGTAAGAAAGCGTTTACAGCGTATCTGGGTGAGGATCAATCCGCCTGGGCGCAGTGGGACAGTTGCGCGTTGTTGCATGGGAGCCATGCTGATGCGGCGATTCCGATGCTTATCGATCAGGGTGACAACGATCAGTTCCTGGCCGATCAACTGCAGCCTGCGGTATTCGCGGAGATCGCGCGGCAAAAAGACTGGCCGCTGACGCTGCGCATTCAGCCGGGTTACGATCACAGTTATTTCTTTATTGCGTCGTTTATTGAGGATCATCTGCGCTTCCATGCGCAGTATTTGTTGACGTAAGCGTGGGTTGCCGGATGCGCTGGCGCTTATCCGGCCTACGAACGCATGCGATCCTGGGATTGCCTGATGCGCATGAACTCGTAGGTCGGATAAGGCGTAGCCGCATCCGACACTACCGCTACCGCACCATCAGAAGCGGTAATCCACCGCCATAAAGTAGCGACGACCATCTTCGTTATAGCTGTAGTCATCACGACTCAGGTCTTTATCCCCCAGGTTGAGCACACCGGCACGCAGCTTAACGTTTTGCGTGGCCTGCCATGCGCCGCCCAGATCCCAGGTCGTGTAGCCGCCCGGCGTTTTCGACGTTGCGCTCACCGCACGCTGTTCGCCGTTGTAACGCGCCGCCAGGTAGAACGACCAGTCCTGTACCGGCGTCCAGTCTACGCGACCGTTAGCCGTATGGAACGGCAGCTCCTTCAACGGCTTATTCCCGCCATTACTGAGATCGCGACCATCGTTGTAGGTGTAGTTCAGCGTCACTTTCCACTGCTCACCAAACGGCACTTTCAGCTCGGTTTCTACACCCTGAATTCGTGCTTTATTCACGTTGTAATACGCGAAAATTGGCTTGCCGCTGGAATCAAAACCAACGAAGTTAGAATAGCCTGGCGCTGTGCTGACATCAGAAGTACGCGCAATGTTGATCATATCTTCCACATCGTTGCGGAAGGTGGTCACGCTACCCTGCACGCCTTCCAGCCAGCCCTCTTCCCCCTGGTAGTAGAGACCCATTTCCCAGCTTTCGCTGGTTTCGGGTTTCAGATCAGGGCTGCCGACGATACGGCAGCCGCCGCGGCAGGAGTTAGTCGTCCAGTCGGGGCTCAATTGCAGCAACGATGGCGCTTTAAAGGCCGTTGCCCAGCCGCCTTTCACCGTAATGGTATCCGTCGCGCTATACACGAGGTAAGCACGCGGGCTCCAGTGGTCGCCATAGGTTTCGTGATCGTCCATACGAATACCGGTGGTCAGCGCCAGTGGTTCAAAAATACGCCATTCATCTTCAATAAACAGCGCGTACTGACTGGCAGAGGTCTTGCTGCTGGTGCCGCCAGTGAGGTTAACCGGATCTTTCAGCTTGTCGTGTCGCCATTCGCCGCCGAACGTGATCAACTGGTTGATAGCGCCTACCGGCAGCACATATTTACCGTCGATGGTGTTGCTTTCTGAGGTGATTGGGCTGCTGTTGCCAGGATTCTTGTTATCGACTTTTTCGCCGTAGAACTTCAGCTCGCTGTTACCGACATCCCAACGACCGTTATGAGTCAGGGAATAGTTTTGACGCTCAAGACGGTTCTTATCCAGCGAGTCTGAATTTCTGTCCTGACGGTCAAAACCGTAACCGGCGGTGATGTCCTGATTCTCCGTGGGTGTCCAGGCAAATTCGACGTTGGCATCGCGGCTGGTGAAACCTTCGATACGCGGCGTTTCACCGGTGGAGCTGGTAGTGGACGATTCCTGCTTATCTTTCTCACGTTTGGAGAGGCTACCAAAGGCTTTCACTCCCAGTACGCCATCCACTAATGGGCCGCTGGTAAAGAACTGGCCATTGTAAGTATCGCCACGATCGCGGTTTTCCTGAATGGTGGTGTCAGCCGTGATGCTGCCCGTCCACTTCTGACCAATCTTTTTGGTGATGATGTTGACCACGCCGCCCAGCGCATCGGAACCGTAAAGTGAGGACATGGGCCCGCGCACCACTTCGATACGCTCGATGGAGTCTGCCGGGATCCAGTTCAGGTCAAAATCGTTATGACGGAAAACGGCGTTGCGCGAATTCACGCGTTTACCATCGATGAGAATCAGAGTGTAGCTGCTGTCGAGGCCGCGAATACTCACGCCCTGGCGGTTATCGCCTTCATTGGTGAGCTGTACACCCGGCACTTCCTTGAGGATATCTTTCAGGTTTTGCACCGGCTTGCGTTGCAGATCTTCCTGAGTGATCACGCTGATACTGGCGGGGGCATCTTTGACGCTCTGCTCGGTTGCAGCAGCGGTGACGACCATTTGTTCGCCTTCAGTGGCGGCGGTAACCGGCAGCGCCAGTGACAAAGCGGACACGCAGAGCCCGCCCCGGACGAAGGGGTTTAACCTGAACATTCCAAATCTCCATGAGGTGAATACGTAATTATTTCAAAAGGGTATTGCTCACACTGACTGCTTCACGCTGCTGACCTTCAGCGCTTATTTTTTTATGCAGATGTGGCTGTCGCCTCTTGTCGGTCACGATTTACCGTAAGAGAGGGAGTGGCTTCATCCAGTATTAACGCGGAGATGATAAAGAGAATGATAACAATTATCAATTTAGTTATTTAAAGTTATGTCAATATGTAATCGTTTAATTCTATCAATAGGGGAATAATCTTAGGCGGTGTGTAATTTTGGGTAAAAAAAAGCCCTCTTTGCGTGAAGAGGGCTTCTCAGACTGAGCGCTAATTATTTCTTAAAGCGCTCCGGGAAGTGCATTTCGCTGTAGCGAACGAAGCGTGTTCCACGACTCAGCTTGTAACCAAACCAGATAATCAGGAACAGCGGAATACCGATATAAGTCGCGGCAACAGCCCCCCAGTCGATGGTATCGGCCAGGAACGCTTCATAGTTCTGGCCCAGGGTGATAATCAGACACAGGACGAACGCGAAGATCGGCCCCAGCGGGAAGAACCCGGAACGGTACGGCAGATTGTTAATATCATTGCCCTGCATCACGTAACCACGACGGAAGCGATAGTGACTGATGGCTATCCCCAGCCAGGCGATGAAGCCTGTCATCCCGGAGGTGTTCAGCAGCCACAGGTAAACGGTCTGGTTGCCAAACATAGAGGTCAGGAAGCACAGGCCCGCAATCACCGTAGTTGCATACAGCGCGTTACGCGGCACACCGCCTTTTGACAACTTCGAGAAGATACGCGGTGCTTTACCGTCGCACGCCAGGGTATAAAGCATACGCGTGGATGCGTACATCCCGGAGTTACCCGCCGACAGTACCGCCGTCAGGATAACGGCATTCATCACCGCGGCCGCTGAGAGCAGACCCGCATGCTGGAAGACCAGGGTGAACGGGCTGACGCTGATGTCTTTAACATCATTACGCAGCAGGCTCGGATCGGTATACGGAATAATCAGGCTGATAATCAGAATGGCGAACACATAGAACAGCAGGATTCGCCAGAACACCTGACGCACCGCACGTGGAATGTTTTTCTCTGGATCTTCAGATTCCCCCGCCGCGATACCAATCAGCTCGGTGCCCTGGAAGGAGAAACCGACAATCATCGCCACGCCAATCATCGCCGACAAGCCACCGGCAAACGGCGCATCGCCGGTTGTCCAGTTGCTCCAGCCCACAGGCTGTGCGCCTTTGAAGATGCCAATAATCATCATTACACCCACAACGATGAAGATGATGACGGTGGCGACTTTAATTAGCGAGAACCAGTATTCTGCTTCGCCGAAGCCTTTAACAGAGATGTAGTTAAGCAGGAAAATGACGCACAGGAACACGGCGCTCCAGATCCAGCCCGGCGTATCCGGGAACCACCAGCTCATCACCAGTTGTGCGGCGACCAGGTCAACGGCGATTGTCACCGCCCAGTTGTACCAGTAGTTCCAGCCCAGCGCGAAGCCGAAGCCCTCTTCAACATAGTTCTGACCATAAGTGGCGAACGAACCGGAAACCGGCATGTATGCCGCCAGTTCGCCCAGACTGGTCATCAGGAAGTACACCATCAGGCCAATCAGAATATAGGAGAATAACGCCCCGCCGGGGCCTGCTGCGGAAATGGTTGCGCCTGATGCGACAAAAAGGCCTGTACCGATTGAACCGCCAATGGCGATCATCGTCAGGTGACGCGCCTTGAGTTCGCGACGGAGCGCGGGCGCTTGTGTGGTTTTCGTTTCGGAACCCATGTGAAAATACTGTCCATCCAAAAATTGAGGCGCGATTGTAGCAGACGAGAAGCGCATCATCTGGCAGAAATGCGCAGTTATAAGAGACCTTCATGATTAGCGGCCAATTATAAGTAAAGCAGTACATGCTGTGGCTGGCGAGTTTCTCGCCAGCTGGCGACCTCTATGAGATGGTGCAGTATGAGAGAAAACGCTGTAACGCATTAGACAGATGTTTCTGCCGATGATGAATGCGCCACAGCGTGCGGTTCAGGCCCGGTAACGGCACCGTCACCTCAACCAGTTTTCCGCTTTCCAGCTGTTCGGCAATCACCCGACGGGACAGACAACTGATGCCGAGCCCGTGGCGCACCGCATGTTTGATGGCTTCTGAGTTGCCAAGCTCCATCCCCAGGCGGAACTGCGGCAAATGCGAAAGCAGCAGATAATCGACGATTTCGCGGGTACCGGAGCCTTTCTCACGCAATATCCACGGCTGCGCCGACAAACGCGCGAGGGTCACCTCCCCTTCCAGCAATGGCGAATCCGGTGCGGCAAACACCACCAGTTCATCCTCCAGCCAGGGCTCCGCCACGATATCTGCTGAATGACACGGCCCCTCAATAAAACCGATATCCACGCGAAAATCCGCCACGGCATTAATGGCATCCTGGCTGTTGCCGACGCTAAGCTCAATCGGCAAATCAGGAAAATCCCGGCGATAGCGACCAATCATTTCCGGCAGGAGATAGTTACCGATAGTGCTACTGGCGTAGACGCGGATGGCACCGTTATCTTCCCGGAACAGTTGCTCAATTTCAGTTGCTTGTTCCAGCAGCGCCAGCGCGCGCGGATAAAGCAGACGTCCGTGCTCATTCACCACCAGCCGTTTACCGACGCGGTCAAAAAGCTGCACGCCCAGTTGCCCTTCGAGATCGGTTAACGCCGCGCTGACCGCAGACTGTGACAGCGCCAGCATCTGCGAGGCCTGGGTGGTGGAACCGCTTTTAAGTACTTCCGCGAACACTTCAAGCTGTCGCAGCGTGATATGCATATCTTTCCTGCCCGTTAAATCGGTGCTTACCAGTTATTACGATTAATTATAAATATATAATCAATTTTATCTTTAAACCAGCACGGCGTAATCTTTTGCCCAGACAAAGGAGAAGGTTATGGCAGAAATCACATTACGCGAACCTCATCGTACTGTAAGACACTATCTCCCCGGGCTGGCGCTTAGCGCGGTGATCACCGGGGCGGCACTGTGGGCCGGGGGGATTCCCGCTATTTCAGGCGCAGGCTTCAGTGCATTAACGCTGGCTATCCTGCTGGGGATGGTCATCGGTAACACGGTTTACCCTAAAATCTGGCAGTCCTGCGACGGCGGCGTCCTGTTTGCCAAACAGCACCTGCTGCGGCTCGGTATCATTCTTTATGGCTTCCGCCTGACGTTTTCGCAAATTGCTGAAGTGGGCGTCAGCGGGATTGCCACCGATGCCCTCACGCTGACCAGCACCTTTTTACTGGCCTGTTGGTTGGGGCAAAAGGTATTTGGTTTGGATAAACAAACCAGCTGGCTGATTGGTGCGGGTAGCAGTATCTGTGGCGCGGCAGCCGTACTGGCGACGGAACCGGTGGTAAAAGCAGAAGCGAGTAAAGTGACCGTAGCAGTCGCGACCGTGGTTATCTTCGGTACGCTGGCTATTTTCCTTTACCCGGCGATGTACCCACTGCTGGCGCACTGGTTCACCCCGGAAACCTACGGCATCTATATTGGTTCAACCATGCACGAAGTGGCGCAGGTGGTTGCTGCGGGTCATGCGATTAACCCGGATGCGGAAAACGCGGCGGTGATATCGAAAATGCTGCGTGTGATGATGCTGGCTCCGTTCCTGCTCATTCTGGCAGCGCGAGTGAAGCAGCTTGCTCCGGCGGGCAGCGGTCAGAAAAGTAAAATCACTATCCCCTGGTTTGCGGTGCTGTTCATTGTGGTCGCGATTTTCAACTCCTTCCACCTGTTGCCGAAAGCCGTAGTGGATATGCTGGTGACGCTGGATACAGTACTGCTGGCAATGGCGATGGCGGCGCTGGGCTTAACCACCCACGTGAGCGCGTTGAAAAAAGCCGGTGCAAAACCGATGCTGATGGCGCTGGTGCTGTTCATCTGGTTAATCGTCGGCGGTGGCGCTATCAACCTTGCGGTTCACGCCCTGATGGCATAATCCATCACGACTTCTCCCTGTTAACCCGCTATGATTACGGTTTGCTTTCCCCTCCTCTGGCGGGTTTAACAGGAGTCGTTATGAAATACATTGGAGCGCACGTGAGCGCCTCCGGCGGCGTAGCCAACGCCGCCATTCGTGCAGCAGAATTAGGAGCGACCGCTTTCGCCCTGTTCACCAAAAATCAGCGCCAGTGGCGCGCCGCCCCTCTCACAACCGAAGTGATTGATGATTTCAAAGCGGCCTGCGAAAAATATCACTACACCGCCGCGCAGATCCTTCCCCACGACAGCTATCTGATTAACCTCGGTCACCCTGTGGAAGAGGCGCTGGAAAAATCTCGCGAAGCTTTTATTGATGAGCTCAGCCGCTGCCAGCAGCTTGGCCTGACGCTGCTGAACTTCCACCCTGGCAGCCACCTGATGCAAATTGATGAAGATAAGTGCCTGGCGCGTATCGCTGAATCCATCAACATCGCGCTGGCGCAAACCGAAGGCGTGACCGCGGTGATTGAAAACACGGCCGGTCAGGGCAGCAACCTTGGCTTTAAATTCGAACATCTGGCGGCCATCATCGACGGTGTGGAAGATAAATCCCGCGTCGGCGTCTGCATTGATACCTGCCACGCCTTTGCCGCCGGATACGATCTGCGTACCACTGACGAATGTGCAAAAACCTTTGCCGAATTTGAGCGTATCGTGGGCTTTAACTACCTGCGCGGGATGCACCTCAATGATGCAAAAAGCGCCTTCGGCAGCCGTGTCGACCGCCATAACAGCCTCGGTGAAGGCAATATCGGCCACGATGCCTTCCGCTGGATTATGCAGGACAACCGTTTTGACGGTATTCCGCTAATTCTGGAAACCACAAACCCGGATATCTGGGCGGAAGAGATTGCGTGGCTGAAAGCGCAGCAGGTTGCTGAAGAGGTGGCGTAAGCATGATTGACAGGGAGAAGCAGATCCTCAACATCCTGCGCCGTAACCCGCTTATTCAGCAAAACGAAATCGCCGACATTTTGCAGGTGAGTCGTTCACGCGTCGCGGCGCACATTATGGATCTCACGCGCAAAGGGTTAATCAAAGGTAAAGGCTACATCCTGACTGAACAGGATTACTGCGTCGTGCTGGGCGCAATCAATATGGATATTCGCGGGGTCGCTGATATCCATTATCCGCAAGCGGCCTCCCAGCCAGGCGATATTCGCTGTTCTGCCGGAGGTGTGGCACGTAATATCGCCCACAATCTGGCACTGCTGGGGCGGGATGTTCATTTACTCTCGGCGGTGGGCAGCGATTTTTATGGTGATATGTTGCTTGAGCAAACGCGTCAGGCCGGCGTAAATACCCAGAACTGCATTCGCCTGCATGGGCAAAATACCTCAACCTATTTATCGATTGCCAATCCGCAGGATGAAACGGTCCTGGCCATCAACGACACACATTTACTTGATGCGCTAACCCCCCAACTTCTCAACGCCTCGCGAGAGCTGCTCACGCATGCAGGGGTGATCCTCGTGGACTGCAATCTGACGCCACAAGCGCTGGAGTGGGTCTTTACGCTGGCCGGAAATATTCCGGTATTTGTGGATACCGTCTCAGAGTTTAAAGCGGAAAAAGTCAAAAGCTGGCTGGGTCGCATTCACACGTTAAAACCGACACGCCGTGAACTGGAAATCCTGTGGGGGAACGCCATCACTAATGATGAGCAGTTACGGTGTGCTGCTAACGATTTACACGCTCAGGGCATACAGCGCATCGCCGTTTGTCTGGAAGACGAGTCCGTCTTTTGTAGCGAAAAAGAGGGAGAAGCCTTTGCGCTGACGCCGCCAGCGCATCCGGTGGTGGACAGTTTTGGCGCTGATGACGCGCTGATGGCTGGGCTACTTTATAGCTTCCTCGACGGAAGCGAATTCAGAGACGGCGCACAATTTGCCGTTGCCTGTGCGGCCTTAACGCGTGCCAGCATCAGTATCAACAACCCAACACTCTCAGTTGACAACGCCTGGTATCTGCTAAAAAACAGCGCACAGTAATGTGCGCTGCTAACCGTTTTCATTACCCAAGGCTAATAAAGAAACCCGCAATGGTCGCACTCATTAAATTTGAGAGCGTTGCCGCAGCCAGCGCCCGCACACCCAACTGGGCGATTTCCGGTGCACGCTGGGGAGCAATGGCCGAAAATGCGCCCACAACGACGCCAATCGAACCGAAATTGGCAAATCCACAAAGGGCAAACGAGATAATCGCGATGGTTTTCACATCCAGCGAACCCGCGACTTGCAAGTATGGAGAGAAACTCAGATAGGCGACAAATTCATTGATTGCCAGTTTCTGCCCAATCAGGCTACCCGCAAGCGTAGCATCACTCCAGTCAACGCCCATAATCCACGCCAGCGGTGCCAGCACATAGCCAAAAATCCCTTCAAGGGATGCATGTTCAAAACCAAACCAACTGCCAACGCCCCCGATAATGCCGTTCAGCAACGCGATAATCGCCACAAATGCCATTACGACTGTCGCCACACCGGCGGCAATCTTCAGCCCGGTCATGGCCCCGCTCGCCGCTGCTTCAATAATGCTTTTTGGTGGCGTTTCGGTGAAGGAAAGATTCTCAAACGTTACCTGAGACTCTTCCGTCGCCGGGCTCATCAGTCTGGCGAACAGTATGCCACCGGGGATTGCCATTAATGACGCAGCCAGAAGATAGTCAATGGGCACGCCCATTCCGGCGTATCCGATCAACATCGATCCAGCAATCGAGGCCATACCGCTACAGATAGCGGTAAACAGTTCATTGCGGTTCAACTTCTCAATAAACGGCTTCACGATCGCCGGGATCTCATTCTGGCCGAGGAAAATCGTTGTTACCGCGACAAAAGATTCAACTTTGCTGATATTCAGTGCTTTCTGGAAAATACCGCCAAGAATACGGATCAGCAATCCCATCACGCCGATGTAGTAAAGCAGGCTTATCAGGGCAGTCACAAAGATAATGGCGGGCAAAACGCGGAACGCAAAGACAAACCCGGCCCCATCAAAAAGCACATCCATCTTGGGTCCAACCAATGAGCCAAAAATAAATGCACTCCCGGCATCGCTGTAGGACATCACTTTATGAACACCCATTGCCGCCTGCTCTACCAGCCATTTTCCTGGCGGGAAATAGAGCATGATGCCACCAATGGCAATCTGCAAAGCCAGCGCCACCCCTACAGTACGCAGGCTAATCCGTTTTTTATTCACCGAGAGTAAAAACGCAATGATCAGGAGTACCGCCATTCCCAGAACACTTCTCATAATATCCATAATGAATACCCTTACCTGGTGGAAAACCTGGCACAGGCCAGGTTTTCAAAAACAGAGTGACGGGCGACAGCCTCCTGCCCGATGCTGATTTACTGCAAACGCTGATACTCTTTGGCAATTTCGCAGGCCAGAATCGCGTTATTAAAGACCAACTGAATGTTAGATTTAAGACTGTCGCCGCCGGTCAGTTCAGCAACACGCGCCAGCAGGAACGGCGTACTTTCTTTCCCGACAATGCCCTGCTGTTCCGCCTCGGCCACCGCGCGATCAATTGCCGAATTGATCTGCTCTTCTGGCATGGCATATGCCTGAGGGATAGGATTGGCGATAACCAGACCACCGTTCAGGCCAGACTGCCATTTCACGGCCATCGCTCGTGCGATTTGCTCCGGTGTGTCCAGACGAATACTCACCTCGAACGGGCTGGTCCGACAGAAAAAGGCGGGTAACGCTTTTGTTTGATAGCCAATAAGCGGTACCCCAAATGTTTCGAGATATTCGGTTGTTAAACCCAGATCGAGAATAGATTTGGCACCGGCACAAACCACCGCAACATTGGTATGGGCGAGTTCCTGTAAGTCGGCTGAAATATCAAAGGTATGTTCGGCGCCCCGATGAACACCGCCAATCCCTCCCGTGGCAAAAACTTTAATACCGGCAAGAGCAGCAATAATCATGGTTGATGCAACGGTGGTTGCACCATTTATTCCAGCAGCCAAGACAAAGGGTAAATCACGGCGACTTACTTTGGTTACGCTGTGTCCTTCACGACCTAACAATTCAATTTCCTGCTGGCTGAGCCCAACTTTCATGACTCCGCCGATAATAGCGATAGTGGCAGGAACCGCACCGTGTTTGCGGATTGTCTCTTCCACTTCAATGGCCGTTTGTGCGTTTTGTGGAAATGGCATTCCATGGGAAATAATCGTCGATTCCAGTGCCACGACCGGTTTATTATCTGCAAGCGCTTGCTTAACTTCCGGTGAAATCTGTAATAAATCAGATGAAATAGTTAATTCTGACATTCTTTTCTCTCCACTAAAGCTAATACGTTAGAAAACGATAATTCAGGGTTGTTGGTATATTCAGATGAGAGCGCCATTGAGGCACACCCTTGGGAAAAACGAACGGATTCAGGTAATGAAAAACCTTCGTGCCAGCATGCAGCAAGCCCAGCCATCATGGCATCACCGGCTCCCGTAACGTTCACGACTTGCGTTTTCAGAGGCGATGACCAGCCAGATTCACCCTGCATATCACTGTAATAAACGCCGTCGCCCCCCATACTCAGAACCAGCCGTTGTAGGCCTTGTTGGTGGAACCATGCCGCGACAGCAGTGACATCCTGGCGTGAGACCAGAGGTATCCCACTCAATGTTTCCGCTTCAAGTCGGTTCGGTTTTAAGGTATGAATGTGAGGGAGCCAGTCACGGATTTTCACGCACTTCCACGCTGATACCGGATCGACAAAAATCGGCGTTTTACCTCGATGTTCCATTATCCATGCCAGGGCCGCCTCGCTGATGTTGCAATCAACAACGATGACGCGTGCTCCCCGAATAAATTCCCGATGTTGCGCCAAAAATTCTGGTGATAAGCATTCAGAGATGCTCATATCATTAATAGCAACCAGCATTTCACCGGTATTATCCAGAAGGGAAAGATAACTGGAGGTACTTTCCTCAGAAACTTTCAGGCATTTATCTACATGCACACCTGATAATTCTGTTTGCATAAGCAAAGACTGGCCATAAAAATCATCACCGACAGCCGTCAGAAGCCAGGAACTTTTACCGAGCAGTGCAATATTATGGGCAATATTCCTACCCACACCTCCCGGGGTAAACCTTATCTTTCCGGGATTTGAATCAGCATAATTCAATTGATTCTGCGAATATCCAGCGACATCCATGTTCGCAGAACCAATCGTAACAATATAATTATCTTCAAGCATAGAACGCCCCCGGACATATTCGTCCCTTTCATGCAGAGTTCGTTATTAACGCCATAAAACACACTTATTAAACACATGTTCACTATCGAACATGTGTTTATCCTGGCCAGGTATGAATGTAAAGTAAAGCTATCGAAAGGAGCGTTATGGAAGAGATATGAAGTGAATCACAAATATATTAGCAATATGCGTTTTGCATTATCAAAAGTGGGATTAAGGACACAATTATTTGAGACATGAAAAAAGGCGAAGATAATCTCCGCCCTTTTTAACAAGAAGATAAAACCTTACGCTGCTTTCGCGACCCCTTCCGCGTCAGCACGTTTCACCACTGCGTAGGACAAGCCTGCCACCAGCGTACCCGCCACAATCGCCAGCAGATAACCCAGAACCGGAGTGATTGCGCCAGGGATCAGCAGAACAAACAGACCGCCGTGCGGCGCCATCAGTTTTGCGCCTACCGCCATGGAGATAGCGCCGGTGATTGCGCCGCCAACGATACAGCATGGCAGAACACGCATCGGGTCACGCGCTGCGAAAGGAATTGCCCCTTCAGAGATGAAGCACAGACCCAGCACCAGCGCCGCCTTACCGCCTTCACGCTGACCTTTATGAAACTTGTTGCGCGCAACCAGCGTCGCAACGCCCATCGCCAGCGGTGGCACCATGCCCGCGGCCATAATTGCCGCCATCGGCGCGTAGGTTTGTGTACTGAGCAGACCGACGCCGAACGCATACGCCGCTTTATTCACCGGGCCACCCATGTCGGTACACATCATACCGCCGAGAATGGCACCCAGCAGAACGGCATTCGCCGTGCCCATGGTTTGCAGCCAGTGCGTCAGACCCGCCAGGATACCGGCAACCGGTTTACCGATAAGGTAGATCATCGCCAGGCCAACGATCAGGCTGGAGATCAGCGGAATGATCAGAATCGGTTTCAGCGCCTCCATGCTCGGCGGCAGTTTCAGCTTCGTGCTGATGGCTTTCGCCACGTAACCGGCAAGGAAGCCCGCGATGATACCGCCGATGAAGCCTGAACCGGTGCTAACGGCTAACATACCGCCAATCAGACCCGGCGTCAGGCCAGGACGGTCAGCAATTGAGAAGGCAATGAAGCCCGCCAGAACAGGAACCATCAGGGCAAAGGCTGAACCACCGCCGATTTGCATCAGCGCGGCAGCCAGCGTGTCCGGTACTTCGAACGCTTTGATACCAAAGGCAAAGGAGAGCGCGATACAAAGGCCGCCCGCCACCACCATCGGCAGCATGTAAGAAACACCGGTCAGTAGGTGGCGATAAGCGCCGCCGCCCTCTTTCTTCGCGCTGGTCGCGGCCTGGGTTTGGCCGGTCGGTTGATACGGCTTCGCTTCGGCCAGGGCTTTATCAAACTCCTGCGCCGTTTTCTTCAGCGCCAGGCCGGTCGAGGTGCGATACATCGGTTTACCGGCGAACTTCGCCAGATCCACTTCGATATCCGCCGCCACAATAACCAAATCGGCCTGCTCAACTTCTTCCGGGGTGATGGCATTGCCTGCGCCCACGGAGCCGCGGGTTTCAACCTTCACCCACATACCGCGTTTTTTGGCTTCAGTCTCAATCGCTTCCGCCGCCATAAAAGTATGTGCGACCCCGGTCGGGCATGCGGTTACCGCCACGATGCGTTTGACCGCGCCAGAGGTTGTGGGTGCCGCGATAGCCGGTGCTTCGTAAGGCAGCGCATGACCTTTCGCTTCGCCAAGGAACAGTTCTGGATGCGCGACTGCGCGATTGATATCACCCAGATAGACTTTCTTTCCGACCAGAGCGTTGTCTGTTGGTAAGGCTGATCCCAGCACAATCACCAGTTCCGCATCGTTCGGGTTATCAATCAGTTCGAGCTTTGCTTTTTGTGCCGCCGCGCTCAGCAGGGTTTTCGCCATGTAGGCGCGAGCCTGTCCGAGTCCGGCATCAATAATCAGCAGCGTTCTCATGATTTCTCTCCTGCTGTTAATTAAACGGTTGTAAGTCAACGCGCGCCATCATGGCCGCCAGTTGGGTACGGTCGGTAATGCCGACGTTGCTCTGACTAACGGCCAGTGCCGCTACTGCCGTCGCCAGACGCAGTGTGTGCTCGCTGGATTCACGCATCAGCAAGCCGTAAATCAGGCCACCGACCATGGAATCCCCTGCACCCACGGTGCTGACCACTTCCATTGAAGGCGGTTTAGCGATCCACTCACCAGAGGCATTTACCCACAACGCGCCTTCCGCGCCGAGGGAAATCACCACATGAGCGATACCCTGTTCACGCAGAGCGTGAGCCGCGTCAATCACGTCTTTCATTTCCGGCAGCTTGCGACCTGCCCAGATTTCCAGTTCGCGACGGTTCGGTTTCACCAGCCACGGCGCGGCTTTCAGGCCCGCCACCAGCGCCTCACGGCTGCTGTCGAAAATGATGCACGGACACTGGCTACGCAGACGCGTCATCCAGTCGGTAAACGCTTCCGGGCTGACGCCTGCCGGCAGGCTGCCGCTGACGCACACCATGTCGAACTGCCCCAGCCAGCTCAGGGAGTCGTTCACAAAACGTTCCCAGTCTGCGGCAGTCACGTCGAAACCGGAGAAGTTGAAGTCGGTGACTTCACCGTCTTTTTCCGTCAGCTTCACGTTAATGCGGGTACGCCCCTGCACCACCTGAAAACGGTTGGCGATGCCAAGTTCGCTGAACAGTTGCTGAAAACCGTCCTGGTTGTCTTTGCCGAGGAAGCCGCCGACGGTGACATCGATGCCCAGGTCCTTCAGCACTTTTGCAACGTTAATCCCTTTACCCGCGGCGTGCAGGCCGGTAGTGCGTACCAGGTTAACTTCGCCACGCTCAATTTCTGGCGTGAAGCCAACCAGATCGTAGGCCGGATTCAGTGTGATTGTTGCAACGCGTCTGCTCATTTATGCGCCCTCCCCGAGGCCAGAGGCGATCGCCTCTCCAATTGCGTCCAGTGCCTGACGAGCATCGTCCCCCTGAGCGGTGAAGCGCAGGCGATGGCCTTTCTTCACCCCGAGCGCGACAACTTTCATCAAACTACGACCGTTCGCCGGTTTACCGCTGCCATCAAGGTTGGTGACGGTGATATCACTGCTGAACTGTTTGATTGTATTGACTAACATGGTACCCGGACGGGCATGTAAGCCATGCTCGTTGCGCACCACAAACTCTTCGCTTAAGACGTCTTCCGCTGCCGCATCGTCGCTGGTCAGCAGCGCCAGCAGGGTAGCCGCATCGGCTTTCAGCAGACGTTCAGCTTTATTTTCCAGCAGCAGATTACTCAGTCGGCTGAGCACGGCTGTCGGTTGATCGTCCGCCATTGCCACGGTAATCAACATGGCAGCCTGAGATTCGCCCACGCTAACCGGGCTTGCCGCACGGCTCACCGCCACGGCGCTACGCAGGTTGCCGTTTACACCATCGCTCAGCCAGATACCCTGACCGAGATTCAACGGCTGTTCGTTAATCGCATGGGCGACAAAAGCGCTATCGACCGCTCCCGCCTCTTTCAGACGCGCGGCGTTCAGCGCCTGCAGCGTCACCAGATCGTTTGCCGCGACATCCAGCGACAGCGTATCGTTATCAAGCTTCAGCGATTCGCTCTGCTTTTCGCCCATCAGCAATGCACGCAGCTCTTCCGCCGTGGTGGCGCTTTTCAGCTGTTCAGCAACCGAGTCATCGCTCAGCACGTGCGTCAGCTGACGCAGCAGACCAAGGTGTTCATCTGAGCTTGCGGCAATACCGATAGCCACATACGCCGTTTGCCCTTCACCCCAGGTCACGCCCTGCGGGAACTGATAAACCTGGACGCCAGTTTTCAGCACCTGGTCACGCGTATCGGTGGTGCCGTGCGGAATGGCGATGCCATTGCCTAAGAAAGTGGACGTTTGTTGCTCACGCGCCAGCATCCCGGCGACGTAACCTTCCGCCACGTTGCCTGCACTGACCAGTGCTGAAGCAACCTGCCGAATAGCCTCTTCTTTATCCGCGGCCTGCTGACCGGGATGAATATCCTGAACAGATAACTGGAACATGGTTCTCCTCTCCTGCTGAATTGAATCGTTTCAGCTAACATGAGAAAAAAGGCGTCACCTTATGCCGAAAGAAAGGTCAGATGACGCTGAAACGTTTCAATGGAGTCTGTCCCTTTCTTAACCACCCTGCAAGATAAGTTGAATTTCTGATGTTTAAAGTTAGATCTACAGCACATTTTATTAGCATTAATGCCACAACTGCTGACGCGTAAATCGGCTGAATTTACAGCGTCAGCAAACGTCAGCTTGAGTGAGAATTATTTTGAAATAGCTTTTTAATTTTTTTGTGCGGAATTTGATGTAGATGACTGTTCATTTTCTGAGTGGCGACGTAAACTCCCGCCTCCTGTCACGCTAGCGATAAAGAGATATGCACAACAGTTCCGCCGCCGTTCCCCGACGTCCGTTTGATCTCACCTCATCGTCGTTTCTGATTGTCGCGTTTTTAACCGGTATCGCCGGGGCGTTGCAAACGCCGACCCTGAGCCTGTTTCTGAGCAATGAAGTCCACGTTCGCCCGGCGATGGTGGGTTTCTTCTTTACCGGTAGCGCGGTCATCGGCATTTTCGTCAGCCAGTTTCTGGCCAGTTGGTCAGATAAACGCGGCGATCGTAAAAACCTGATTGTCTTTTGCTGCCTGCTTGGGGTGATGGCGTGCATTCTTTTCGCCTGGAATCGCAACTACTTTATTCTTCTGTTTGTCGGCGTGTTCCTTAGTAGCTTTGGCTCTACCGCTAACCCGCAGATGTTCGCGCTTGCTCGCGAACATGCCGATAAAACGGGACGCGAAGCGGTAATGTTCAGTTCCATCATGCGTGCGCAGGTCTCACTGGCCTGGGTTATTGGCCCGCCGCTGTCCTACGCGCTGGCAATGGGGTTTGGTTTCACGACGATGTACCTGGCAGCCGCTGGCGCATTTGTTGTTTGCGGCGCGATGGTCTGGCTATTCCTCCCCACCATGCGCAAAGAGAAAGTGATGATCAGCGGCGCGATTCAGGCGCCGCGAACCAACCGAAAAGACGCCCTGCTGCTGTTCGCCATCTGCACGCTGATGTGGGGAACCAACAGCCTGTATATCATCAACATGCCGCTCTACATTATTAATGAGCTGCATCTGCCTGAAAAACTGGCTGGCGTAATGATGGGGACGGCGGCCGGCCTGGAAATACCGACAATGCTTATTGCCGGATATTTTGCAAAGAGGTTGGGTAAACGCTTTCTGATGCGTTTGGCCGCCGTCGCCGGACTGCTGTTCTACGCGGGTATGCTGACCTTCCATAACCCCATGCTGCTTCTGGCAATGCAGGTGCTGAATGCGATCTACATTGGGATCCTTGGCGGCATCGGAATGCTCTACTTTCAGGATTTGATGCCGGGCCAGGCGGGGTCAGCGACAACGCTTTATGCCAACACTTCACGCGTGGGCTGGATTATCGCCGGTTCGCTGGCGGGCGTTGTTGCGGAAATCTGGAACTACCATACGGTGTTCTGGATAGCGCTGGTTCTGTGCGTTTGTGCGGTTGGCTGTCTGGCAAGAATTAAAGACGTTTAAGGTGCCGTTAGCGCTTCAAGGGTCAAAAGCCATGTGATTGCCTCTGTGCGGTTCGCGCCGCACATCTCCGCGGACGGTTGAAGTCCGGCACAGACGTTAGGCCGCAGCGGCGAGGTGAAAATCTTACATCGCTGACGCTCGTCAAGCTGTACGCAGGGAGTGTTAGCCGGCTTGCCGTTCGGCATGCCAGGGATGGGGCTGGAGATAGACGGCGCAGTGCAGCAGGCCCCACAATCCGGGCGACATTCCATAATGTAGACTCTTATCAGGGGCGCAATGGCGCGCACAGTAACACCTTTTAGCGGAAGATAGCAAACCCCTTCAATTCCTCTTGCCTGAAAGGCCCGGCGCGAGTACTTTTACGCGATATTTTTGACACCCTTGTACACAGGATAATTGCAATGCCAAGAGCGAACGAAATTAAGAAAGGTATGGTGCTGAATTACAACGGCAAGCTGCTGATTGTAAAAGATATTGATATTCAGTCACCGAGCGCCCGTGGCGCTGCAACGCTGTATAAAATGCGTTTCTCTGATGTCCGCACCGGTCTGAAAGTCGAAGAACGTTTTAAAGGCGACGATCTGCTTGATACCGTGACTCTGAACCGCCGCTTTGTTGACTTCTCTTATGTTGATGGCAACGAGTACGTCTTTATGGATAAAGAAGACTATACCCCGTACACCTTCACCAAAGATCAGATTGAAGAAGAGCTGCTGTTTATTCCTGAAGGCGGCATGCCGGATATGCAGGTGCTGCTGTGGGACGGTCAGTTGCTGGCGCTGGAACTGCCGCAGACCGTTGATCTGGAAATCGTTGAAACGGCACCGGGTATTAAAGGTGCTTCTGCCAGCGCGCGCAACAAACCCGCTACGCTGACCACCGGCCTCGTTATTCAGGTTCCTGAATACCTGAGCGCAGGTGAAAAAATCCGTATTCATATTGAAGAAAAACGCTATATGGGCCGCGCGGACTAATCGCGATGCCTTCGCCTGATGCGCTTCGCTTATCAGGCCTACAAGGTCGGTGCATTTTATCAAATTGTATTCACTTGTAGGCCGGGCAAGCGCAGCGCCCCCGGCGAGCGCGGCGAAAATGCCTGATGCGCTTCGCTTATCAGGCCTACAAGGTCGGTGCAATTTATCAAATTGTATTCACTTGTAGGCCGGGCAAGCGCAGCGCCCCGGCAAAAATACAGGCTCTCGCATTAACGTAAAAAAGCCAGCTCAATGAGCTGGCTTTTTTTATTCTGAAACCAAGTTACAGCAAATCGCGAAATTTAGTCGCTTTCAGCGCCATCTCAACGCCACGCACTTCCGCCAGCCCTTTCAGACGACCAATCGCGGAATAACCTGGGTTGGTTTTCTTTTTCAGATCGTCAAGCATCTGATGGCCGTGGTCAGGACGCATCGGAATTGGACGCAGATCGCCGGCATTCTTACGACGCTGCTCTTCAGTCAGAATCGCATCAACCACCGCAACCATATTCACGTCGCCCTGTAAATGCGCAGCTTCGTGGAAGGTTTTCGGGTTGTCTTCACGGCAGGTGGAGCGCAGGTGCGTGAAGTGAATACGATCGCCGAAGGTTTGAATCATTTTCACCAGGTCGTTATCAGCGCGCACGCCATAAGAACCGGTGCACATGGTGAAGCCATTGTTGATGCTGTCGACGGTCTCTTTCAGCCACTGCATATCTTCGATGGTGGAAACGATACGCGGCAGGCCGAGGATCGGACGCGGCGGATCGTCCGGGTGAACCGCAAGGCGCACGCCCACTTCTTCAGCAACCGGCACAATCGCACGCAGGAAAACGGCCATGTTTTCACGCAGTTGCTCTTTGCTGATGTGATCGTACTCAGCCAGACGCGCACGGAACTGATCAAGGGTATAGCCCTCTTCCGCGCCCGGCAGGCCAGCAATGATATTGCGGGTCAGTTTTTCAATATCGGCAGCGGTCATAGCCTCGAAATAGGCTTTCGCTTGCTGCTGCTCTTCTGCGGTGTAATCAGCTTGCGCGCCTTCACGCTTGAGGATATGCAGCTCAAAAGCGGCAAACGCAATCTGGTCAAAACGCAGCGCTTTGGAACCATCTTCCAGCGTGTATTCGAGGTCAGTACGCGTCCAGTCAAGGATTGGCATAAAGTTGTAGCATACGGTATCAATGCCGCAGGTCGCCAGATTGCGAATGCTCTGCTGGTAGTTAGCAATCCAGGTTTTGTATTCGCCGGAAGCCGTTTTGATATCTTCGTGAACCGGGATACTTTCAACAACAGACCAGGTCAGCCCTTTTTCCGCCAGCATCGCCTGACGTTTTTGAATTTCTTCGACCGGCCACACCATGCCATTCGGGATGTGGTGCAGTGCAGTCACAACACCTGTGGCACCCGCCTGACGCACATCATCAAGGGAAACCGGATCATTTGGGCCGTACCAACGCCATGTTTGTTCCATCGCCTCAACCTCTCAACTTGTTATACCAATAAAATGTTCGTTAATGACGACTACCATACATGTTTATTCGTAGTGGTCAAATACGGCCCCTGCAATGATTGATCTGGCTCACATTACCCGGATAAATTCGGCACACCAATTTAATTTGTTGTCATATAACTTTACACTGGCATTGTTAATTACTGGTTAATTGGACGTGTAAAGAATGAAAACAATCGCCAACAGTACGCTCCCTGAGAATGTGCAACTGCCTCATTATGATAGAAAAGCGCTGCGCTCACGGATTGTGCATTTTGGTTTCGGCGCCTTCCATCGCGCGCATCAGGCGCTGCTGACTGACCGTGTACTGAATGCCGTGGGCGGCGATTGGGGGATCTGCGAGATCAGCCTGTTTAGCGGCGACCAGTTGATGAGCCAGCTTCGCGCACAGGATCATCTGTTCACGGTGCTGGAAAAAAGCGGTGACGGTAATCAACCAATAGTGATTGGCGCAGTGAATGAGTGCCTCAATGCCAAACTCGATTCGCTGGCCGCGATTATTGAGAAATTCTGTGAGCCGCAGGTGGCGATTGTTTCTCTGACAATCACCGAGAAAGGCTACTGCATCGACCCGGCGACCGGGCAATTGGACGTGAATCAGCCACGCATTGCACACGATCTCGGCCATCCGCAGGAACCCCACTCTGCGCCGGGTATTCTGGTCGAAGCCCTGCACCGCCGTCGCCAACGCGGACTGCCGGCTTTTACGGTTCTCTCCTGCGACAATATTCCGGACAACGGACACGTGGTGAAAAACGCCGTGATGGGAATGGCGAAACAGCGCGATCCGGCACTGGCGGCGTGGATATCAACGCATGTTACCTTTCCCGGCACCATGGTTGATCGCATCGTACCGGCGGCAACCGAGGCGTCGCTTGCGGAAATCACCGATGAGCTGGGCGGCGTGAACGATCCTTGTGCAATCAGCTGTGAGCCATTTATTCAGTGGGTTATTGAAGATAACTTCGTGGCGGGCCGCCCGGCATGGGAAATCGCCGGCGCGCAACTGGTTAACGATGTGTTGCCGTGGGAAGAGATGAAGTTACGCATGCTCAACGGTAGCCACTCGTTCCTGGCGTATCTCGGTTATCTGGCGGGTTATCAGCACATCAGCGACTGCATGCAGGACGCGGATTACCGCCTCGCCGCTCAACGTTTAATGATGACAGAACAGGCTCCTACACTGAAGATAACCGATGTGGACTTAGGCGCTTACGCCGAGAGCCTGATGAGCCGATTTAGCAACCCGGCGCTGAAGCATCGTACCTGGCAAATCGCGATGGACGGTAGCCAGAAGCTGCCACAGCGCCTGCTGGACGGCATTCGCGTTCATCTGGCGCAGAACACAGCGTGGCCGTTGCTGGCATTAGGCGTCGCGGGCTGGATGCGTTATGTCAGCGGCATCGACGATGCGGGTGAAAAAATTGATGTGCGCGACCCGTTATCCGAGAAGATCGCCCGGATCGTTGCCGACAGCCGTGACGAAGAACGCGTCACCGCCCTGTTAACACTCAGTGAAATCTTTGGCAGCGACCTGCCGCGCAACGCGACCTTTGTCGAAAATATCCAACAGGCATGGCAGCGTCTGGTGCAACTCGGTGCACGTCAGGCCATTATCACAACCCTGAATAGTTAACAATTTCTGCTGTTATGCGAAGAGAAATCATTTCTCTTCGCGAATTACTTCTCTTTTCATCGCCTTTTCGCCAGGATTAATGCAACCCGTAGCAACATTGCAGATTTTTATCCTGGAGTTTTCGTGACAAAGACCAACCTGATAACCGGTTTTCTCGGTAGCGGTAAAACCACCTCCATCCTCCATCTGCTCGCGAATAAACCAGCCGATGAGAAGTGGGCGGTGCTGGTAAATGAGTTCGGCGAAGTGGGCATTGATGGCGCGCTGTTGGCCGATAGCGGTGCGCTGCTCAAAGAGATCCCCGGCGGTTGTATGTGTTGTGTGAATGGTTTGCCAATGCAGGTGGGCCTGAATACGCTGCTGCGTCAGGGCAAGCCAGACCGTCTGCTCATTGAGCCCACCGGGCTGGGCCATCCTAAGCAGATCCTCGATATTCTCACCGCCGCGGTCTACGAGCCATGGATCGACCTGCGGGCGACACTTTGCATACTTGACCCGCGTCAGCTGCTGGATGAGAAAGTGGTGCTCAATGAGAACTTCCGCGACCAACTCGCCGCCGCCGATATCATCATTGCCAATAAAGGCGATCGCGCGACGGCGGAAAGCGAGCAGGCCCTGGAAAGCTGGTGGCAACAATACGGCAACAATCGTCAGCGGGTTAGCGCGACGCAGGGTAACATTGATATCGCCCTCCTCGACCAGCCGCGAAGCAATCTCACACAGCTCCCTGCCAGCGCCGCACACTCGCACGCGCATTCGGAGAAAAAAGGGCTCGCCGCGCTCAGCCTGCCGGAACATCAACGCTGGCGTCGCAGCCTGAATAGCGGCCAGGGTTATCAATCCTGCGGCTGGATTTTTGACGCCGACACAACTTTCGACACCGTGGGGATTCTCGAATGGGCACGTCTTGCTCCCGTTCAGCGCGTTAAAGCGGTCATGCGGATCCCGGAAGGGCTGGTGCGGATAAACCGCCAGGGTGCAGATCTGCACATTGAAACGCAGAGTGTCGCACCGCCGGACAGTCGCATCGAGCTGATTAATGATGCGGATGCCGACTGGAATGGGTTGCAAACCACTCTGTTGAAGCTCCGTTTAGCGTAAAAGCGCTAAGGTTGCGGTCGTTGTTGAATTAAGGTGATGAAAAAATGAAAACGCGATATCCGTTAATCCTGCTGCTGAACGCTGCGGGCATAGCGCTCTTTTTATGCTGGTTCCTGCCGCCCAACCATGGCGTCTGGTTTAATGTTGATTCCGCGATTTTCCACTTCTTCAATCACGGGCTCGATGAGAGCCGCGTTTATCAGTGGTTCCTCGCTATAACCAACAACCGCGCCTTTGATGGCTGTTCGCTGCTGGCCATGGGCTGCCTGATGCTTAGCTTCTGGCTGAAAGAGGATTCCGCTGGCCGTCGCCGGATAATTATTATTGGCCTGGTCATGCTGCTTTCCGCAGTAATTATTAACCAGCTGGCACAGAATTTGATGCCGGTTAAGCGCGCCAGCCCAACGCTATTTTTCCCGGATACCCATCGGGTGAGCGATTATTTGCACATCTCGACCAAGGATGCTTCACGGGATAGTTTCCCAGGCGACCACGGCATGATGCTGCTCATTTTTTCAACATTCATGTGGCGTTATTTTGGTAAAAAAGCGTTCGCCATCGCGCTGGCTATTTTCGTGATTTTTGCCTTCCCGCGCGTAATGATTGGCGCACACTGGTTTACTGATATCGCCGTGGGTTCTCTGACAGCCGTGTTGATTGGCATTCCGTGGGTATTGATGACCCCGCTGAGTGACAAAGCAATATCGCTTTTTGAACGTTATCTTCCGCGGTTCAATATGGCCCAATCCGAAAATAAATAACGGACGTTATAAAATTATCATCAGGGATCGTTTTAGATCCCTGATTTATCTCCGCCGATAAATCATTCTGAATAACGTTTTCCGCCACAAATATTCGCCTTAAGAATGAGAGAGTTGCCTATTTTTCAGGCTAAATTGACACTATTTTACGCATTCACAAATTTTAACTTTCTGTATCACAATTTCTTATAAGAAATCCTGTAAAACCACTCGCAATGCCCTTGTCAATCGGGTAATCTCAATCGCGTTTGCCAATAATGAGCAATTATTCTCACAGTGAATAAATTTGTGCGCTAGTCCACAGATCTGACTTTAAAGAATTGTCTCATTGTTAGCGTGTATTTAGTCTCAGACGCGTTTGGCATTTTTTATAACGACATTGTCGTTAAGGACTTCAAGGGAAAACACATAAAATGGTCAAATCTCAACCAATCTTGAGATATATCTTGCGAGCGATTCCAGCAGTAGCAGTTGCGGTTCTGCTTTCTGCCTGTAGTACAACAAAAGACACCGCCAGGAATATGCATTCTGAGACGCATGCTGTGGGCACCAACGATGCCTCGTCACTGCAAGCCTCTCAGGATGAATTTGAATCAATGGTACGCAACCTCGACGTGAAATCACGTTTGATGGATCAGTACGCAGGCTGGAAAGGCGTTCGTTATCGTTTAGGCGGTGACACCAAACGCGGCGTTGATTGCTCCAGCTTTGTACAGCGCACCTTCCGCGAACAATTTGGTTTAGAGCTGCCGCGTTCTACGTGGGAACAGCAGGAAACCGGTAAATCCGTTTCTCGTAGCCAGCTTCGCACCGGCGATTTAGTTCTGTTCCGTGCAGGATCAACAGGTCGTCATGTCGGCATCTATATCGGTAATAATCAGTTCGTTCACGCGTCTACCAGCAGCGGTGTTACGATCTCCAGCATGAATGAACCATACTGGAAGAAGCGCTATAATGAAGCGCGCCGAGTGTTAAGCCGCTCTTAATATCACTTGCTGTCAGTATCCCTTGATTGACCGCAAGCATAAGAAAGCACTGCTCTGGCAGTGCTTTTTTTTTCCTGATGATTTTGCAAAACCGATTTAAATAACCGAGACCCGCAATCTTTATGCTAAGCCGCAAAACGCTGTTAAGCCGCAGAATCGCCATCACCAGTTTGTTGGTCGGCGTGGTATTTGCTCTGCTGGCAGGCGGTACTCAGTTTTACGTCTCTTACCACAAACGCACCGAGCAGTTTGACAACACCATTACCGAGCTGAAAACCTATCTCAACAGCTATTTTGGCGAGGTGCTCAGTACTATCGATACGCTGCAACCGCTGACCATGAGTTTGTGTGAGGACGTCTCCTCTGAGCTCACTTCGCGGGCGGCTTTTAGTCTTAATATTCGCGCTTTTCTACTGGTCAAAGACGGCCATGCGTTTTGTTCATCGGCAACAGGGCCGCTGGATATCGCGATTAAAGATCTCGTCCCTGCTCTTGACCTGTCACAAAATAAAGCGATGACGATTTTGCCCGGCACCCCCATGATGCCGCACCGCCCGGCATTTATTCTGTGGGCGCGTAGCCCACTGTTGGCTGACCGAGGGGTATTTACGTCCATCAACGCCAATCTGATGCCGTGGATACTGAATTCATCGAAACAGAGTCAGTACAGTGGCATCGCGCTGGTGATTAATGGCAATACGGCGATCTCAACTTTTAACCACCAGCCCGTGGCGCTGACAAGCATTGAAAATAGCCCCATTCGCCGGGCTAAAATCAACGGCGTGCCGCTGGAGATTTATCTCTATGGCAACGAAGTCGCCACGGATAATATGCTTTACGCACTGCTGTTAGGGGCGATGTGTGGCCTGCTGAGTGGAATTTTGTGCGCCTACGTAATGACGATAAGAATGCGGCCTGGCCGGGAAATTCTATCGGCAATTACCCGAAATCAGTTTCACGTGGTCTACCAGCCGGTGGTGCATGCCAGCGATTTGCATATTGGCGGCGTGGAAGTGCTGATGCGCTGGACGCATCCTGTTGCCGGCAATATTCCTCCCGACGCCTTTATCAGTTTCGCAGAGGGGCAAAACCTGATGGTTCCTCTCACCCGCCATCTTTTTGAGTTAATTGCCAACGATGCGCCTGCGCTGCAAAAAGTGCTGCCGCCCGGCACAAAGCTTGGGATTAATATCTCGCCAAGTCATCTGCACGCTGAGAGCTTCAAACAGGATATCCGTCATCTGCTTGCCAGTTTGCCTGAGAACTATTTCCAGGTGGTGCTGGAGCTCACCGAGCGCGACATGCTCAACGAAAAGCAGGCGGTGAAACTGTTTGAATGGCTACACGGCGAGGGCATAGAAATTGCCATTGACGATTTCGGTACCGGTCATAGCGCGCTGATTTATCTTGAGCGCTTCACGCTGGATTATCTGAAAATCGACCGTGGTTTTGTCAAAGCCATTGGCACGGAAACGGTCACCTCGCCGGTACTGGACACTGTACTGACGCTTACGCATCGTCTAAATCTGGTCACCGTGGCAGAAGGCGTGGAGACGCAGGAGCAGGCAACGTGGCTGCGCGACCACGGCGTCGATTTCCTGCAGGGCTACTGGATAAGCCGACCGCTCACTCTCCCTCAGCTTGTTGAGGCGCATAATGAGCCTGCGAAATATTTCACAAGCCGCTAAGGGTCAATTATGATTCAAGGACATCAGGAACGGATCATAAAGGGAAGGTAGCCCGGTGATATTTGTGCGCATGTGTCTCGTGCTGTTGGCGCTGAGCAGTTTTCCCCTCGGCGCACAGACGATTAAAGAGAGTTACGCGTTTGCCGTCATTGGCGAGCCGAAGTATGCCATTAACTTTAATCACTTCGATTACGTCAATCCGGCTGCGCCGAAAGGCGGCGCGGTGACGCTTTCTGCTATTGGCACCTTCGATAACTTTAACCGTTATGCGCTACGCGGCAACCCCGGCGTGCGTACAGAATCGCTTTATGATGCGCTCTTCACCACCTCGGACGATGAACCGGGCAGCTACTATCCGCTGATTGCCGAAAGCGCCCGCTACGCCGATGATTACTCATGGGTCGAAGTCAGCATGAACCCCCAGGCTCGCTTTCATGATGGAAGCCCCATTACCGCCCGCGACGTCGAGTTTACCTTCCACAAGTTTATGACCGAAGGTGTGCCGCAATTCCGTTTGGTCTACAAAGGCACGACTGTTAAAGCCATTGCGCCGCTCACGGTGCGTTTCGAACTGGGCAAACCGGGCAAAGAGGATATGTTGAGCCTTTTCTCCCTGCCGGTGATGCCAGAGAAATTCTGGCGCGACCACAAACTCAGCGATCCGCTCTCTACCCCACCGCTCGCCAGCGGCCCCTATCGCATTACCGACTGGCGGCTGGGGCAATATATTGTCTATTCACGAGAAAAAAATTACTGGGGCGCGAATTTGCCCGTCAACCGTGGCCGCTGGAATTTTGATACGCTGCGCTACGACTACTACCTTGATGACAATGTCGCCTTTGAAGCATTTAAGGCGGGTGCCTTCGATCTGCGTAACGAAGGCAGTGCCAAAAACTGGGCCACGCGCTATATCGGCAAAAACTTCGCCAATGGCTATATCGTGAAAGAGGCGCAAAAAAATGAGGCTGCTCAGGATACACGCTGGCTGGCGTTTAATATTCAGCGCCCGGTCTTTGCCGATCGTCAGGTACGTGAAGCCATCAGCATGGCCTTCGATTTTGAATGGATGAATAAGGCGCTGTTTTATCACGCCTACAGCCGCCCCGTCAGCTATTTCCAGAATACAGAGTACGCGGCGCGCCATTATCCGAATGCCGAGGAACTCACGCTGCTGGCTCCGATGAAAAAGGATCTTCCACCCGACGTCTTTACCACTATTTATCAGCCGCCCGTCTCAAACGGTGATGGTGCGAACCGCCAAAACCTGCTTAAAGCAGGCGAGCTGCTCACCCAGGCCGGCTGGGTGTTGAAAAATCAGCAGCGCGTAAATGAAAAAACGGGCCAGCCACTTCGCTTCGAACTGCTGGTCGCCTCTGGTGGGAATAACCAGTGGGTGCTGCCGTTCCAGCGCAATCTGAAGCGCCTCGGCGTCGATATGTCTATTCGCCAGGTCGATAACTCTCAGTTGCTCAGCCGCTTACGTAAACGCGATTACGATATGATGCCAAGCCTGTGGCGCGCCACGCCGTGGCCCAGCTCCGACCTGCAAATTTCCTGGTCATCCGAGTACATCAACTCAACCTATAACGCGCCCGGCGTCGCCAGCCCGGTCGTTGACACGTTAATCAATCAAATAATCCAGGCAAAAGGTGACGAGAAAAAATTGCTGCCGCTGGGTCGCGCGCTGGATCGCGTCTTAACCTGGAACTTCTACATGCTGCCGATGTGGTATATGGCGGAGGATCATGTGGCTTACTGGGATAAATTCTCACACCCACCGGTTCGCCCGCTCTATGCCAGCGGCTTTGACAACTGGTGGTATGACGTCAATAAAGCGGCGAAACTGCCGGAAGCCCGGCGTTAAGGAGAAGAGATGAGCGCCTATTTGCTCCGCCGCTTATTGCTGATTATCCCGACGCTGTGGGCAATCATCACGCTTAACTTTTTTATTGTTCAGATTGCCCCTGGCGGCCCGGTCGATCAGGCCATTGCCGCCGTTGAGTTCGGTAACCCCGGCGGCCTGCCCGGCACCGGCGGAGGCGGCTCGGGCGGCAGTCATGCACGCGCGGGCGTGGGTAATATCGCCGACAGCCAGTATCGCGGCGGGCGTGGCCTTGACCCGGAAGTGATCGCCGAAATTACTCAGCGCTACGGTTTTGATAAACCGCTGCACGAACGCTACGTCAAAATGCTGTGGGATTACATCCGCTTTGATTTCGGCAACAGCCTGTTTCGTAACGCCTCCGTTTTACAGTTAATGAAGGACAGCCTGCCCGTGTCGATTACGCTCGGCCTGTGGAGCACGCTGATTATTTACCTGGTGTCGATACCGCTGGGGATTCGCAAAGCGGTGCAAAACGGCAGCCGTTTCGACACCTGGAGTAGCGCACTGATTATTATTGGCTACGCCATTCCGGCGTTTCTGTTCGCTATTTTGTTGATCGTGTTCTTCGCTGGCGGCAGTTACTATGACCTGTTCCCGCTACGTGGGCTGGTATCGGCCAATTTCGACACGCTTCCCTGGTATCAGAAAATTACCGACTACCTCTGGCACATCACGCTGCCGGTGCTGGCGACGGTGATTGGCGGCTTTGCGGCGCTTACCATGCTGACTAAAAATTCGTTTCTGGACGAAATTCGCAAACAATACGTGGTCACCGCCCGCGCCAAGGGCGTCAGCGAGCACAACATCCTGTGGAAGCATATTTTTCGTAACGCCATGCTGCTGGTGATTGCCGGTTTTCCGGCCACTTTTATCAGCATGTTCTTTACCGGTTCGTTGCTGATCGAAGTGATGTTTTCACTGAACGGGCTGGGGCTTCTGGGTTATGAGGCAACCGTCTCACGCGATTACCCGGTGATGTTCGGTACGCTCTATATTTTTACCCTGATCGGCCTGCTGCTGAATATCGTCAGTGATATCACCTACACGTTGGTCGATCCACGCATCGATTTTGAGGGCCGGTGATGATGCAGTTAACCCCAATCAACCAGGCCCGCTGGGCGCGCTTTCGCCATAACCGTCGCGGTTACTGGTCGTTATGGATCTTTCTGATCATCTTCGTTTGCAGCATGTGCTCCGAACTCATCGCCAACGATCGTCCTTTGCTGGTGCAGTACAAAGGCAGCCTCTACGTGCCGCTGGTAAAAGAGTACAGCGAACAAACCTTTGGCGGCCAGTTCGCCACCGCCGCCGATTACCAGGATCCGTGGCTGCGTAAGCAGTTGAGCGAAAATGGCTGGGTGCTGTGGGCGCCGGTTCGCTACGGTGCAACAACCATCGACTTTAATACCGACCTCCCCTTCCCTTCGCCACCTTCTTCACAAAACTGGCTGGGCACCGACGCCAACGGCGGTGATGTGCTGGCGCGCATTCTCTACGGCACTCGCATCTCGATTTTGTTTGGCCTGATGCTGACGATTTGCTCCAGCGTAATGGGGGTAACAGCCGGCGCGATTCAGGGCTATTACGGCGGTAAGATTGACCTGTGGGGGCAACGCTTTATTGAGGTATGGTCCGGCATGCCGACGCTGTTCTTGATCATTTTGCTCTCAAGCGTCGTGCAACCGGGCTTCTGGTGGCTGCTGGCGATTACTGTCCTGTTTGGCTGGATGGCGCTGGTCGGCGTGGTGCGCGCGGAATTTTTACGCACGCGAAACTATGACTATATTCGCGCGGCACAGGCGCTTGGCGTCAGCGACCGCAGCATTATTTTCCGTCATATGCTGCCCAACGCGATGGTTGCCACCCTCACCTTCCTGCCGTTTATTTTATGCAGCTCCATTACCACGCTGACCTCGCTGGATTTCCTTGGCTTCGGCCTGCCATTGGGGTCGCCATCGCTGGGAGAACTGCTTTTACAGGGCAAAAATAACCTTCAGGCTCCGTGGCTTGGCATCACGGCATTTCTTTCCGTTGCTGTGCTGTTGTCGCTGCTGATTTTTATCGGCGAAGCCGTGCGCGACGCTTTTGATCCGAATAAGGCGGTTTAAGATGAGTCATCATCTGCTTGAGATAGACAATCTTTCCATCGCCTTTCGCAATCAGGGCGTCACACGTACTGTTGTTAGCGAGCTCTCATTACAGATTGACGCTGGTGAAACGCTGGCGCTGGTTGGTGAATCGGGCTCGGGAAAAAGCGTCAGCGCGCTCTCCATTTTGCGCCTGCTGCCTCAGCCGCCGGTGAGCTATCCTGGCGGCGATATCCGTTTTCAGGGCGAAACTCTGCTTCATGCCAGCGAACACACGCTGCGTGGCGTGCGTGGCAACCGCATTGCGATGATTTTTCAGGAGCCGATGGTCTCGCTGAACCCGCTACATACGCTGGAAAAACAGCTTTATGAAGTGCTCTCGCTGCATCGGGGGATGCGCAAAGAGCCTGCGCGGGCAGAAATCCTGGATTGCCTGGACAGGGTTGGCATTCGTAACGCGGCTAAACGGCTGGCGGATTATCCGCATCAGCTCTCCGGCGGCGAACGTCAGCGCGTGATGATTGCGATGGCATTGCTGACGCGTCCTGCCCTGCTGATCGCCGATGAGCCCACCACCGCGCTGGATGTATCGGTGCAGGCACACATTCTCACCCTGCTGCGCGAGCTAAAGCACGAGTTAGACATGGGCTTACTGTTTATCACCCATAACCTGAGCATTGTGCGCAAGCTGGCTGACCGGGTTGCGGTCATGCAGCAGGGCCGCTGCGTTGAACAGAATCGCGCTCAGACGCTGTTTGCCGCACCGGTGCACCCGTATACCCGCAGGCTGCTCGACAGCGAGCCGTCGGGCTCTCCGGTACCTTTACCGGAGGATGCCGCCACGTTGCTCAAGGTAAACGATCTCAGCGTCGAATTTCCGATACGTAAAGGCGTCCTGCGCCGCATCGTTGATAACAATCGTGTGGTGAACAATTTAAGCTTTACCCTGCGCGCGGGCGAAACGCTGGGGCTGGTAGGGGAATCGGGTTCAGGGAAGAGCACCACCGGGCTTGCGCTACTGCGGCTTATTGCCTCCAAAGGCGAGATTCAGTTTGCCGGGGAAATGTTGCAGGGCCGTAGCCGTAAGCAACTCCTGCCGCTGCGCCATCGCATTCAGGTGGTCTTCCAGGATCCGAACTCGTCGCTTAACCCGCGTCTGAACGCGCTACAGATTATTGAAGAAGGTTTACGGGTACACCACCCAGCGCTGTCGGCAATCGATCGCGAACAACGCGTCATTCAGGCCATGCAGGAAGTGGGGTTAGATCCGGACACACGTCAGCGCTATCCGGCGGAATTTTCCGGCGGCCAGCGACAACGTATCGCCATCGCGCGCGCCTTGATCCTGAAACCTGAATTGATCATCCTCGATGAACCCACGTCATCGCTCGATCGCACCGTTCAGGCGCAGATACTGACGCTATTAAAGGAATTGCAGAAAAAGTACCGGCTGGCCTATATCTTTATCAGCCACGACCTGCATGTGGTACGTTCGCTGTGTCACCAGGTGATTGTGCTGCGACAGGGAAAAGTGGTCGAACAGGGAGAGTGCCAGCGCATTTTCGCAGCACCAGAGCAGGATTACACCCGTCAGCTCATTATGCTGAGCTGACGATCAGAACGGATTATTGCCGGAGAAGGTTTCGGCAATCGCCACGCCAAAATTTTTCAGACGGCAGGTCGCGGCACATTCGTCCTGACGTTTTACAAACAGGCACGGCTCCCCTTCACACTCCAGAACGGAGCTTTCGAGCGAGATATCCGACAATGCCTGGCTTAAGGTATGCATCACCGGCCAGGCTTTATCACCGTCCGGGCTCAGCAGTTTCAGGGCCACCAGCGCATTTTCGTTGCTATCGCCACTTTGCGGAATCGGTTCAACTCTTGAACCTGCGAAACCCGCTGCCCAGCGATAATCCTGCGGCAGTCGATGTACTATAGAAAGCTGTAATGTCGTCACGTTCTTTTCCCCGGAAGCAATTTACTTCACAATTATTTTACATCCATATTAACACATTGTTGACAAATCGTCCTGCATCCAGAAAAAAACGCCTGCAACTCACGGCTTATTCATTGACTGAGTGATTATTTTTGTCGCGACAAGCGAATTGGGTGATGCTTTTCGGCGCTATATGTACCCGTTTCTGTGATCTAACACAACCTTTTTATCTACAACAATGTGACTTTTTACATTATTAGATTTTACATAAAAGAAACATACATAAGTACCACGAATAGTACTTCGGTTGATATGCATCAAAAAAAAGGGGCGAAAAATCGCCCCTTTATCAAAATGTTTGTACTACGCGCATTTTCGTCGACGGCTGGCGTAAAGCAGGAAAAAGAGTGAGCAACTGGCGCACAGCCCAATGGAGAGAATCATTGGCCAGGCTGAGTTGAACGTCGCCAGCGACAGCAGCGCACCAATGATAGCGCCAATGCCGAAACGGAAGGTTCCGGCGAGCGACGACGCCGTGCCTGCCATATGCGGGAACTCGTCAAGAATGACCGCCATCGCATTCGAGGAAACCATCGATACGCAGCCGACAAATACCGCAATGCCCAGCACCAGCGACCAGAACCCCACGTCCAGCAGCGCACACGCCACCATCCACACCGCCATAGCAAACTGTACCAATAACCCGGCACGGAACATGTTTAATGCCCCTACGCGGCGCACAATGCGGCTGTTGATGGTGGTCATGATGAACAGGAAGACGATATTCAGCGCGAAGTAGTAACCGAAATGCTGTGGCGAGACATGGTTCAGTTCAATATAAACAAACGGCCCGGCGCTCAAAAACGAGAACATCGCGGCAAAGCTAAAACCGCTCGCCAGCATGTAGGAAAGTACGCGTTTGTGACGGAACAGCGAGGCGAAGTTACCCAGTACCGTGCGCAAATGAAACGTCTGCCGCTTTTCAACGGGCAGCGTTTCCGCGATAAAGAACCAGATAGCCAGCGACGCCAGAATCGCCGCTGCGGCGAGGATCCAGAAAATCGCCCGCCAGCTAAACCAGACCAGCACCGCGCCCCCCGCCATCGGTGCGACCAACGGTGCAATGGTGGTAACCAGCATGACAAACGACATCATCCGCGAGAACTCTTCTTTAGGATAGATATCACGCATCAGAGCGTTAATCACCACGCTTGCCGCCGCAGCCGCCAGGCCGTGGAAGAAGCGCATCACAATGAGCTGATCGATGCTTTTTGACAGCGCGCAGGCAATGGCGGCAACCGCAAAAATCAGCGTCCCGCCCAGGATAACCGGCTTGCGGCCCAGGCTATCGGCCATCGGGCCATACAAAAGTTGCCCGAACGCGAACCCCAGTATGTACGTACTGAGGGTCATCTGTGCGCTACCCGCAGGCACGCCAAACTGTTGTGAAATAACCGGCAGCGCCGGGAGATACATATCAATAGAAAGCGGCATCAGCATGGCCAGAAGGCCAAGGATAAACACGATATTGAATGACGATGGCTGCCTGGATGTCACAAGTTACCTCAATGTTAGCGCGGCGGCAGGCCGACGCTTGCGATTTCTTCTTCGGTTAACGGACGGTATTCGCCCGGCTCAAGATCGTCGTCGAGCGCAATCTCACCGATACGCTCACGATGCAGACCCACCACGTGGTTGCCCACGGCGGCGAACATACGTTTCACCTGGTGATAACGACCTTCGCTGATGGTCAGTCGTACCTGCGTCGGGGTAATCACTTCCAGCACCGCCGGTTTGGTGAGATCTTTTTCGTTGTGCAGTTGAACGCCTTTGGCGAACTGCGCTGCGGTATCGTCGCTGACCGGGTTTTCCAGCGTCACGAGGTAGGTTTTTTCACAGTGGTGACGCGGTGAAGTGATGCGGTGCGACCACTGGCCGTCATCGGTCATCAGCACCAGACCGGTGGTGTCGATATCCAGACGACCAGCGGCATGCAGTTTGTGCGCCACAGGTTCATCAAGGAAATAGAGCACGGTAGGATGATCCGGGTCGTCGGTTGAGCAGACATACCCTTCCGGCTTGTTGAGCATAAAGTAGCGCGGGCCGTGCTGCTGGGCCAGAGGGTTCCCCTCATAAGCCACCTCATGTTCAGGAAGCAGTTTAAACGCCGTATCTCGCACAATTTCGCCATCCACGGTGATGTGGTTGCCGCGGATTTGACGCCCGGCAATAGCACGGCTGACGCCGAGTTGCTGAGCGATAAACTTATCAAGTCGCATGAAAATTTTTAGCCTGTATGATGCCGGGTGTCGGGCAACGCGCCCGAAAAATGGAGTAACAACAATCGAGTATAGACTCAAAATCATTCGAGTTGCTTCAAGGCGGCAAAGATGTGAACAAGTGCAGCCAACGCAGAAGCAGCTTGAAGGATGAAGAGTATAACGGGGTTGTTATACCACTCAAGTGAAAAGATTCGTGGCATACTAATCGCGAGCAAAACCAATAAACGAGCCCCATGACTTTTACACTTCGCCCCTATCAGCAGGAAGCCGTCGACGCCACGCTTAACCACTTTCGCCGCCATCAGCACCCTGCCGTGATTGTGCTGCCCACCGGCGCGGGTAAAAGCCTGGTGATTGCCGAACTGGCAAGACTGGCGCGTGGACGTGTGTTAGTACTTGCACATGTTAAGGAGCTGGTCGCGCAGAACCACGCCAAATATTGCGCGCTGGGTCTTGAGGCCGATATCTACGCGGCGGGCCTGAAGAAAAAAGAGAGCCACGGCAAAGTGGTGTTTGGTAGCGTGCAGTCCGTCGCGCGCAATCTTGACCATTTTCAGCGTGAATTTTCGCTGCTGATCGTCGATGAGTGCCACCGCATCAGTGATGATGACGACAGCCAGTATCAGCAAATCCTCACCCACCTGAAGAGCGTAAACCCCACCGTGCGCCTGTTAGGGTTGACCGCCACGCCCTTCCGCCTGGGAAAAGGCTGGATTTATCAGTTCCATTATCATGGTATGGTGCGGGGCGACGAAAAAGCCCTTTTCCGTGATTGCATCTATGAGCTGCCGCTGCGCTATATGATCAAACACGGCTACCTGACGCCACCCGAGCAGCTTGATATGCCGGTGGTGCAGTACGATTTCAGCCGCCTGCAGGCCAACAGCAACGGGCTGTTCAGCGAAACGGATCTCAATCGCGAACTGAAACAGCAAAAACGCATTACGCCGCACATTATCAGCCAGATTGAAGAGTTTGCTCAGGGCCGCAAAGGGGTGATGATTTTCGCGGCCACCGTTGAGCACGCGCGTGAAATCACCGGCCTGCTGCCCGCCAACGATGCGGCGTTGATTACCGGCGAAACGCCCGGCCCGATGCGCGATGAACTCATCGACGCCTTCAAGGCGCAGAAGTTTCGCTATCTGGTGAACGTATCGGTATTAACCACCGGCTTTGACGCCCCGCATGTCGATCTCATCGCTATCCTGCGCCCGACCGAATCAGTGAGTCTTTACCAACAAATTGTGGGTCGCGGCCTGCGCCTGTCACCGGGAAAAACGAGCTGCCTGATTCTGGACTACGCCGGAAACCCTCACGACCTCTACGCGCCGGAAGTCGGCGCGCCAAAAGGCAAAAGTGACAACGTACCTGTCCAGGTTTTCTGCCCCGGCTGCGGCTTTGCCAATACCTTTTGGGGCAAAACCACCGCTGATGGCACGTTGATTGAACACTTTGGCCGCCGCTGTCAGGGCTGGCTGGAAGATGACGAAGGGCACCGGGAACAGTGCGACTACCGCTTCCGCTTCAAAAACTGCCCACAGTGTAATGCGGAAAACGATATCGCCGCCCGCCGCTGTCGGGAGTGCGACACGGTGCTGGTCGACCCGGACGATATGCTGAAGGCGGCGCTGAAGTTAAAAGATGCGCTGGTACTGCGCTGTAGCGGCATGGTGCTTCAGGACGGCGCGGATGACAAAGGCGCATGGCTGAAAATCACTTACTACGATGAAGATGGCGCTGATGTAAGTGAGCGCTTCCGTCTGCACACACCAGCACAGCGTACCGCTTTTGAGCAACTTTTTATGCGCCCGCATACCCGAACGCCGGGCGTACCGTTACGCTGGATAACGCCTGCTGACATCATTGCCCAGCAGGCGCTGTTGCGTCACCCCGATTTCGTGGTAGCGCGTAAAAAAGGGCAGTTCTGGCAGGTACGCGAGAAAGTTTTTGATTATGAGGGGCGCTTCCGTCGCGCCAACGAATTGCGCGGATAAATGTCCTTTTGATTGATACGGCGCGCATTTAAGTATAAAATGCCGCCCGCTTTCACATCCGTGAAGCAGATCATTTACCTGCTGCTGGGTCGCCTGTAGCAGGAATAATTAAGAGAGATTTAAATGTTTACTATCAATGCAGAAGTACGTAAAGAGCAGGGTAAGGGTGCGAGCCGCCGCCTGCGCGCAGCTAACAAGTTCCCGGCTATCATTTATGGTGGCGAAGCTGCTCCGGTTGCAATCGAACTGGATCACGACAAACTGTGGAACATGCAGGACAAAGCTGAGTTTTACGCAGAAGTTGTTACCATCGTAATCGATGGCAAAGAAGAAAAAGTGAAAGTTCAGGCTGTACAGCGTCACGCTTACAAACCGAAACTGTCTCACATCGACTTCGTTCGCGCGTAATCGCTGACAAGTTGTGAAAAAGCCCCGCTTGCGGGGCTTTTTTGTGCACAGCGTTTATTTCCCGCCAACGCGGCGCTGAAGCTGATCGCGCAGGTTCGGCGGCGTACCTTTAATGGTCAGCGTATCCGTTGCCGGATCCCAGAAAATACGCTCGCCCAGCAGCAAAGAGTCGAAGTTAATCGTTAAACCGCCGCCGCTACCGGCAAACTTCGTCAGCTGACGCAGAGTGCTGCGATCTGCCGGGAAGCTCTCTTCCAGTTCATAGCCTTTTTCAGCCGTAAACTCGCTAAAGCTCACTTCACTCACGCCAGAAATCTCTTTGGAAAGGGATTCCAGTTCAATCTCTTCGCCCGCCTGCAACTGCTCATTACAGTAGTCGTAAACCTGCTGACGCACGGTCTGACGCTCGTTTTTATCAAGCTGCGCTTCGGCGGAGAAATCATCCAGCGCCTGCAACAGGCCACGGTTTTGCACTTTGGCGTTTAGCCCTTCGCTGGCACCGAGGAAATCCATAAAGAAATCCGCGACTTTACGCCCGACGCGCCCTTTCAGGAACGTCAGGTAACGGGTCGATTCCGGGTTGCTTTCCCACTCGGTTAAATCGATACGCGCCACGATATCCGCATGATTAATATCGAGATAGTGTGTCGAGCTGATATCCAGCTGTTCGTTGACGCGCATGCTGCTGAGATTATTCAGCACCGCCACCAGCAGGTATTCCACCGCCAGATATCGATAATGGCAAAACAGCACGATGCCGCCATCGGCAAACGGATACTTGGCCAGCTCATCGCGCAGACGGCCAGTCGCCGCCCGGCTGAATGCCAGAAAATCTTCTTCTCCCTGACGCTGCAGGCGCAACGCCTGGGCCAGCTCGCTTTCTTCATTAAACAGCCCGTAGGCCTTATTTTTAGCGCTGTAGACCCGATGCAGTTCCGCCATCATCTCTTCGACGGGCGCAGTGGGCTCCAGCAGCGAATCACGCAGTACCAGTTCAAGCGTCTGCTCATCGCGTTTGATAAGCTGGTGCAGCGCAATCTGGTCGATATCCAGACTCATGTTAAACTCTCCTTTTAGATCGGGTGTATTCAACCACCCCTTAGGCTGCTGTGCAACTTGCTCTTTCTTCTGACGCCCGATCCTTTCAACCCTGAGGAAAGGATGACGTTTAGGGCGAAAAAATGCGGAAAAAATGCTGGTGCTACGGTAATATATTGCCCTTCCATATAAAGACAGATTTGATTTATGCCACAACAATCCCGCTACAGTGATGAACACGTTGAACAACTGCTCAGTGAACTGGTCAACGTACTGGAACAACACAAGACTCCAACAGACCTCTCTTTGATGGTTCTGGGGAATATGGTGACGAACCTGATTAACAGCAGCGTCGCCCCGGCTCAGCGCCAGGCTATCGCCCGCTCGTTTGCTCAGGCGTTACAGTCTTCGATTAACGACGACCCGGCGCACTAAGGGATACACACAACAGTTTATGGTGACTCATCGTCAGCCCTACCGAGAAAAAGTCTCCCAGATGGTTAGCTGGGGGCACTGGTTTGCTATGTTCAACATGTTGTTGGCCATGGTGCTCGGCAGCCGCTATCTTTTTGTTGCCGACTGGCCGACAACGCTTACCGGTCGCGTCTACTCGTACCTGAGCCTTGTCGGGCATTTCAGCTTCCTGGTGTTCGCCGCCTATCTGCTGATTCTTTTTCCGCTGACGTTTATCGTCGGATCGCAGCGTTTAATGCGGTTCCTTTCCGCTATTCTGGCGACCGCCGGAATGACGCTGCTGCTAATCGATACTGAAGTTTTCACCCGCTTCCACCTGCACCTTAACCCGGTGGTGTGGGAGCTGGTTATCAACCCGGACCAAAATGAAATGGCCCGCGACTGGCAGCTGATGTTTATCAGCGTGCCGGTGATTTTACTTATCGAAATGCTGTTCGCCACCTGGAGCTGGCAAAAGCTGCGCAGTCTGATGCGCCGACGCCGCTACTTCCGCCCCGTCGCCTGGCTCTTTTTTGTGGCATTTATCAGTTCTCACGTAATGTACATCTGGGCTGATGCTAACTTCTATCGCCCAATTACCATGCAGAAAGCGAACCTGCCGCTCTCTTACCCAATGACCGCGCGCCGCTTCCTTGAAAAACACGGCCTGCTGGATGCGCAGGATTACCAGCGTCGTCTGGTTGAGCAAGGCGATCCGGAAGCCGTTTCGGTGCAATATCCCCTGAGCGAACTGCGCTATCGTGATATGGGCGCGGGGCAAAACGTCCTGCTGATCACCGTCGATGGCCTGAACTACTCACGCTTCGAGAAACAGATGCCATCACTGGCCCAATTTGCCAGTGAAAACGTCAACTTTACCCAGCACCTCAGCTCGGGTAATACGGCGGATAACGGTACCTTTGGCCTGTTCTATGGTATTTCCCCGGCTTATATGGATGGCGTGCTCTCGGCACGTATCCCGGCGGCGTTAATTACTGCACTGAACCAGCAGGGTTATCAGTTGGGCCTGTTCTCATCAGATGGCTTCAGTAGCCCGGTTTACCGTCAGGCACTGCTTTCGGACTTCTCTCTGCCGCCTGGCAAATCGCAAAGCGACCAGCAGACGGCAAACCAGTGGATTAACTGGCTGGGCCGCTACGCGCAGGAAGAAAACCGTTGGTTCTCGTGGGTCTCCTTTAACGGTACTAACCTCGATAACAGCCAGCAGCAAGGCTTCACCCGCCGTTATGCGGCCGCGGCATCCGATGTCGATACACAGATTAATCGTGTACTGAGCGCCCTGCGTGATTCCGGCAAGCTGGATAGCACAGTGGTCATTATTACCGCCGGTCACGGCGTGCCGCTGGGCGATGAACGTGAGCAGTTCGACTGGTCACGCGCGCGGCTTCAGGTTCCGCTGGTAGTCCACTGGCCGGGCACCCCGGCGCAGCGTATCGACGCCCTGACCGAACATAAAGACGTGATGACCACCCTGATGCAGCGTTTATTGCACGTCAGTACGCCGGCGAATGAATACTCGCAGGGTCAGGATCTCTTCAGCGCCACGCGTCGCCACGTCTGGGTGACCGCCGCAGATAACAACACGCTGGCGATTACGACCCCGCGCTTTACCGTCGTGCTCGACCACAATGGTCATTACCAGACGTGGAACAGCGACGGCGAGAAAGAGCGCGAGCAAAAACCTCAGTTGAGCCTGCTGTTGCAGGTACTGACCGAGGAAAAACGATTCATCGCTAACTGATTGATTACTTATGCATCAATCGCGCGATCGCTGACTTGCAATCAGCAACGAAAAGGGTACTATTGCCTCCACGTGTCGGCACGTAGCGCAGCCTGGTAGCGCACCGTCATGGGGTGTCGGGGGTCGGAGGTTCAAATCCTCTCGTGCCGACCAAAAAGATTTTCTGATACGTTTTTTAACGTTCAATACCCCTTAAGAGCCCGCATTCTCTCTGAGTTTGCGGGTTTTTTAATGCCTGCTTTTCGCCTCTCCTGCCAAAATGTGCCCCCGCTCACCAACTCCATCGAATGCACGGTTTGTCCTGTCTTACGTCATTTCTGTCCGTTGACTGAAAAGGGCTTCCGGCATGATATGAAGCCTCGAGTTTCATACCAGTCCGTCAGAGGCTGGAATCACCTGCAACCCGAGGATAAGAACAATGAGCCATCAGGTTACCCTACGCTTTGAAGACGGCGCGACGCATTTTATTCAGTGTCTTCCCGGTGAGTCTGTCGCCGATGCGGCGCTGCGCGCAAAAATTGCTATTCCACTCGACTGTCGTGACGGTGTGTGCGGCACCTGCAAAGCCACCTGTGAATCAGGCCAGTTTGTGCCTGGCGATTATGTGCCTGACGCCCTTTCTGATGATGAAGCGAATGCCGGACATGTACTGACCTGCCAGATGCGTCCGTTGAGCGATTGCGTGGTACAGATTGCCGCTACATCTGAAGCAGCGGGCATCAGCAGCACAGCCTTCACCGGGCGCATCACCGCGTGTGAAGCGCTCTCGCCCACTGCAATCACTTTCTCCGCCGAGGTGGAAAACCGCAGCGCTCTCCGCTTCCTGCCGGGTCAGTACGTCAATGTGCAGGTACCTGGCAGCACGCAAACGCGCTCCTACTCATTTAGCTCAGGCCCCTCGGCCAACGAAGTTTCCTTTCTGCTCCGCAATGTTCCGCAGGGTTTAATGTCCCGCTATCTTGCCGAGCGAGCTAAACCCGGCGACGCCATTACGTTTCGCGGGCCGATGGGCAGTTTCTACCTGCGCCCCATCGAACGCCCGCTTTTATTCCTCGCGGGCGGCACGGGACTTGCGCCGTTTTTGTCCATGCTGGATAAGATCGCTGAAGAAGGTGAAGTCACGCAGCCGATCCAGTTGATCTTCGGCGTCACCCACGACGAGGATCGGGTTGAACTGGCTCGGCTTGAAGAATACGCCCGGCGCCTGCCGAATTTTCGCTATCTCTGCACGGTCGCCAGCCCTGAAAGTTCATCGCCGCACAAAGGCTACGTGACTCAACATATTACTGCGTCGCAGCTTAACGGCGGCGATGTTGATATTTATCTCTGCGGGCCGCCGCCCATGGTGGAAGCCGTGCGGGACTGGCTGGCCGCAGAAGGCGTTATGCCGCGTAACTTCTATTATGAGAAGTTTGCCGGAGCCGGGCTGGTGGTGCAGACGGGGGAAGAACACATTGCCCCGCAAGACGTCGATGACACGTTTGATCTGCGTCTGGCGCTGGAGCTGGGCGCCGTACAACTCACCATGGGGCGCCTGTCAGGCGCACAGTTACTTGAGTTCCGCAGGCTGGCTGACGCTACCGCACCGTTTGTTATCGGTAAGCGTTTTAGCGATGTCACGCGCTACGCGCAGGCAAATCATGCGTTTCATCTGTTCCTGATTGAAGCCTCAAGAAATGCACCGCTGATCGCCCTCTATAAGCAACTCGCGGTGCAGGACTATATTGGCCGGGCGCTACGGGATGACATAGAGATCGTGGGTGATATCGTTCAGCAGCATCGGGATCTGGTTAACGCATTTGAGTATGGCGACATGAACGCCGCGCGAGAAATTATTGCCCAACACGCCCTTCATTCCAAAGCGACCATGAGCCGCGCACTGGGCAAAAAATCCGCACCTGCAGCTGTGGCGGCAGCGCCAGAACCGGAGCCCACACGCTGCCCGTTCTCGGCAATGGTTGAACAGCCCCCCTACTCTCATGAGCTGAGCTGGCCGCAGGAACTGCAGCCCTTCAAAGTGGTGGACGACGGTTCGCAGGGCGATCCGTACGAACATTATCGCTGGATGCGCGAGCATGCTCCGGTATTGCGCTGCCAGTCGGCCACCTCGGATGTCTGGTTCCTGTCGCGCTACGATGATGTCTGGCAGGCCATTCGCAACCCAAAACTCTTCTCATCAGAAGTGCTCAGCCCGCCGCCGCTCACTTTTCTGACGCTGTACGATGCGCCCGATCACACGCGTCTGCGCAAAATTGCTCAGCCCTCCTTTATGCCGTTGGCCATTGAGCCGTTTGCCGCCGAGATCGCGCGCCGCGCGGAGGTGTTAATTGATGCAATGATTGCCAAAGGCGGCGGCGATGTGGTGGAAGAGTTCGCCATTCCGCTCAGCATCGCCACCATCTCAGCAATGATCGATGTGCCAAATGAAGACGAAGAAAAGATGAAGTTCTGGTCGGACGAAACCTTCAGCTACTTCGGGCGCCTGGCGCGTAACGCCCCAGGCACCGGCACCGATGAACAAAGCGCCATGGCCTTCTTTGCCTATCTGAAAGACGCCATGGAGCGACTTTACCTCACAAATAGCCAGTCGATTGGGGGACATATCGCCCGCATGTGGAAGGAGGGTCTGCTCAGTGAAAAAGAAGCCAAAGAGCTGTGCGCCTTCGTCTTTATCGCCGGACACGACACCACCACCATTCTGGTCGCCAATGCGTTTCGCATGTTCGCAGAACACCCGCATCTGGTGCAGCGTATTCGCGATAATGAAGCGGATGCGGATAAATTTGTCGAAGAGGTAGCGCGCTATCGCGGTACCGTCCAGCGCGTCAGCCGCATGACCACTGAAGCCACCACCGTGGCAGGCGTTAAGTTACCCAAAGGTGCGGTGGTGCGATTGTTGCTCTCATCCGCCAATCGCGATAGCCGTAAATTCGCGGATGGCGAGACGTTTAATATCGACCGCGATACCACCGGTCATTTGGGTTTTGGCAACGGGATGCATAAATGTCTCGGTCAGCCGCTGGCGAAGCTTGAAACGCTGATCGCCACCCGATTAGTGGCACGTAAGGTCTCCGATATTGCGCTCGATCCCGCGCGGCCTATCGAGTATGTTCGCGGCAACAACCTGACTAACTCCGGGCCGGCACATTTATTTGTGAAACTGCGTTAATCGGCCAAACCGGCTTTCTTTAAGGAAGCCGGTTTTCTCTGTGATAACCGCCCCTGCTCGCGCAGACGATACTCCGTTGGCCGCAGGCCAGTTTGCTTGCGAAAGAAGCGACCAAAATAGGCTTCATCGCGAAATCCTAATTCCGCTGAGATTTGCTTCACGCTAAAAGAGGAGTAGACCAGCAGACGCTGCGCTTCATGTACGGCACGCCGGTCGATAGCTTCAATCGCTGAAATACCAAAGGCTTCGCGACAGATTCGCGTCAGTTGCCCGGTCGAAATCCCCATTGCCGCCGCATAGTGAGCAACGGATTGTCGCTGCCGACAGCGTTCATCGAGTAAAGCACGAAAACGTTCAATTCTGGCAACCAGCGCCGCCCTTGCCGGGTTGCCCGCCAGCTCCGCTTTTTCACTCAAACGCGCGATCTGCACAAATAGCGCGACAGTGAGCGCCAGCCCGGCGGTGTATTGCCATCGCTCGCTGTTCTCCGCTTCCCGGCCAATCGCGTCAAAAAGTGTTTCAAGACGCACCCCTCGCCGGTGGGCGACGTCAACCGTCAACACCGCGGGCGTGCGCACAAAGTCCAGTAAATCCGGCGCGGCGGTCAGCGCGACCGATTCGATTGCCGATTGCGCCGTGGTAATGACATGACCATCGATATCTTCGCAAAAACGAAAACCGTGTACCGCGCGAGCGGGAATAACGACCAGAGACGGCGCGTTAAAGGCCCACACCTCGCCGTCAATGGTGGCTTCGCCGCTGCCGCGCGTAACATACAGGGTCTGAATCAGAACATCATGGAAATGGGGCTCAATAGCAAAACCAAAGCGGCTGGCGCGCGAGGGTATGCGCTCATAGTGCACCATATCCAGCGACGACTGCCCGGCATCTGCGCCATAGAGCGCGTAGTTAGGCAGCCCACGACGACGCGGCCAGTCAATTAACATCGGTCACCCGGAAATCTGAATGAAAGACTTTTTTATAGGCAGGAATTCCGTATCCCGCCTGCCAGAGTGTCTAAAACCTCGATTCAGCCCCGGATTTCGTGAAACACGCCCTTCAGTGCCAGATGCTGCAACAGCATGATGGTTTTCCCGTCGACGATTTCACCGCGCGTAATCGCCGCCAGCGCCTGTTCAAAAGGCCACTCCAGCACCTCAATGTCTTCGCCCTCTTCCGCCAGCCCACCACCGTCACCGGTACGGTCGCGCTCGCTATATTCCGCGATGAAAAAGTAGAGTTTCTCCGTGACCGAGCCAGGGCTCATGTAGGCTTCAAACACCTTTTCCAGGTGGCTCACTTTAAAGCCGGTTTCTTCTTCTGCCTCCGCCAGAATGCGCGCTTCTGGCGACGCTTTATCCAGCAGACCGGCTGCCGCCTCGATCAGCAAACCTGAATGGCCGTTCACTGAAACCGGGAAGCGAAACTGTCGGGTCATCACCACGCTTTTTTTCTCGCGGTTATAGAGCAGGATGGTCGCGCCATTGCCCCGGTCATAGACCTCACGGCTTTGTGTCTGCCAGCTGCCGTCGCGGCGCTGTACATCGAAGGTATATTTTTTTAATACGTACCAGTTATCAGACAGAAGCTGTTCCTGAACGTTGCGAAGGTGTGGTGTGTTATTGTGCATTTTTATTCCTCAGGTGAATGACAAAAACGATAATGTCATGCACAATCGTGCAACATCAAGAAAAAACGTGAAGAGAAATATTCATGCTCGCCAGCCAACGTAAAAAAGTGATCCTCGAACTGCTTGCACAACATAAGCAGGTTTTATCTCGCGAACTAAGCCAAAAGTTCATGATTTCAGAGGACTCTATCCGGCGGGATTTACGTGAACTGGCGGCTGAAGGTCTGCTGCAACGCGTTCACGGTGGCGCACTGCCCGCGTCAGCCGCAACAGCCCCAATCGAAACACGCAAAAACGTGCAAAACCGTTCAAAACAGAAAGTGGCGGAAAAAGCGGTAAAACTGATACAACCAGGTCAGGTGGTGATGATTGATGGCGGAACCACGGCACACGAACTGGTGGCGCGCATACCGCAGGATATCGCGTTTACTGTGGTCACCCACAGCCCGGGCATTGCCGTCAGCCTGGTCGATCACCCTCAGGTTGAAGTGATCGTCATTGGCGGGAGATTGTTTAAACACTCGGTTGTGACAGTGGGATCGGCAATGATCGATGCCATCAGCCATATCAATGCCGATCTGTTTTTTATGGGCGTGACAGGTATTCACGCCAGGGCCGGTTTTACCACGGGTGATTACGAAGAAGCCTGTGTGAAACGCGCACTGTCGCAATGCGCGGCAGAAACCGTGGTCATGGCCTCGGCTGAAAAGATGAGCGCCGCTTCTGCTTTTGCCATCGGCCCGCTTTCCCTTGCCAGCACAATCATCATTGATGGTGAACCCGATGCCGCTTTACGCGAAGCGTGCGCAAAACAGCAGATTGCGCTGCTTTGATAAAGGTAGTGATAAACGCCGTTTTCAGATTAATACGCAAAACAGTTCACTACTCTTAATGCAAAAATCAGTAAATGGCACTTAACATTCACGACAATGATGATAATCTTGCCAATGAACTACTGATAAAAAGGATTCACAGTGAAAAACACATTTACGCTCGCTGCTTTACTACTGACCGCTGTTTCGCTTTCTGCCACGGCGGCGGAGCAACCGCTGGAAAAAGTTGCGCCTTATCCGCAAGCGGAAAAAGGCATGAAGCGCCAGGTGATTCAGTTACCTGCGCAGCAGGATGAATCAGCGCTGAAAGTTGAGCTGATGATTGGTAAAACGCTGGAAGTTGACTGTAACCGTCACCGTCTGGGTGGCAAGCTGGAAAGCAAAACGCTGGAAGGTTGGGGATACGACTACTACGTCTTTGACAAAGTGGGCGAGCCGGTCTCCACCATGATGGCCTGCCCGGATAAAACGAAGACCAAACAGTTCGTTGCGGCGTATCTCGGTGACGACGGCATGCTGCGTTACAACAGCAAACTGCCGATCGTGGTCTACACCCCGGATAACGTGGAAGTTAAATACCGCGTCTGGAAAGCCGAAGAAGAAGTGCATAACGCGGTAGAGCGTTAATAACGTGCCCTTGTTGATGCCGGATGCGGCGTGAACGCCTTATCCGGCCTACAAAATCATACAAATTCAATATATTGCAGTTTGTATGTAGGCCTGATAAGCCTAGCGCATCAGGTATTGACTCTCTGCAAGAAGCCCCGACATTCGGGGCTTTTTATCATTTACAGCGCAATATCCGCCATCTCATTCACCACCACCGGCTGCGATTTGGTCTGCGGTTGCGGGGTAGGATCGGCATCACGAACCGGCACATAGCTCAGTTCCAGCACTTCGCTGGTGTGCGCCAGAGTCTCTTCGATGGCCTGCGGATGTTCGTTCAGGCGCGAGCCATACGTTGGCACCACCGCCTTGATTTTTGCCTGCCAGGCTGCGGTCTGCATTTTCTCGTGGAACACTTTTTCCAGTAGTTGCAGCATGATTGGCGCAGCGGTCGAAGCGCCCGGTGACGCGCCGAGCAGTGCCGCGACAGTACCGTCATCGTCGCTTACCACTTCTGTGCCCAGACGCAGAACGCCACCTTTCTGTGCATCGCGTTTGATAATCTGCACGCGCTGCCCGGCCTGCCACAAGCGCCAGTCACCTTTCTGCGCCATCGGGTAGTATTCACGTAACGCGGCGTGACGATCTTTATCTTTCTGAAGAACCTGGCTGACCAGATATTTCACCAGATCGAAATTGTCCATCCCGACGTTGATCATCGGCATGATGTTCGACTTGTTGATCGATGCCAGCAGATCCCAGAGCGAACCGTTTTTCAGGAAACGCGTTGAGAAGGTCGCAAATGGCCCGAACAGAATGACGCGTTTGCCGTCAATCACGCGGGTATCAATATGCGGCACCGACATCGGCGGCGCGCCAACATCGGCCTGGCCATACACTTTCGCCAGATGATGGTTCACCACGTCCGGGTTTTCGCACACCAGGAACTGACCGCCAACCGGGAAGCCGGCATACTCTTTCGCCTGGGGGATTTTCGTTTGTTGCAGCAGTTTCAACGCCGCGCCGCCCGCGCCGATAAAGATGAATTTGGCTTTAATTGTGCGTTTCGCGTGGCTGTTATTGGCGTCAGAAACGGTGACAGTCCAGCTCTTGTCTGCATTCTGGCGGAAACGACGCACTACCGTATTAAGCTGCAGATTGAAGTTTTTATGCATCTGCAGCGACGAAATTAGCTGGCGGGTGATTTCACCGTAGTTCACGTCTGTACCGGCTTCAGTGCGCGTCGCGGCAATTTTCTGCTGCGGATCGCGCCCTTCCATCACCAGCGGTGCCCACGCTTTAATCTGTTCATGGTCTTCGGAATAGCGCATCCCGCGGAACAGCGGGTTCTGCTGCAGCGCACGGTAGCGCGCACGCAGGAAATTGACGTTAGCATCGCCCCAGACAAAGCTCATGTGCGGGACGGTGTTGATAAAGGATTTCGGCTGCGTAAGAACGCCGCGTTTCACCTGATGCGCCCAGAACTGGCGAGAGACCTGGAACGCTTCGTTGATGTCGATAGCTTTTTCAATGCTGACGGAACCATCCGCTTTTTGCGGCGTATAATTCAGCTCCATCAGTGCGGAGTGGCCAGTGCCTGCGTTGTTCCAGCCGTTGGAACTCTCTTCCGCAACGCTTTCCATCTGCTCAACCATGGTGATCGACCAGTTCGGTTCCAGCTCTTGCAGCCAGGTACCCAGCGTAGCGCTCATAATACCACCACCGATCAACAAAACATCCGTCTCGTGTATAACGCGGGAGTTGGTTTTGGCCACAACAGAAGCAGTATCGGAACCCGCTTTCTGTGCATTGGGTACAGCTGTCTTTTTCTTCATTGTAGGGAGGCCTTACTTGAGATGCGATTTGTTACACGCAGGTAAAAACAATTCGTGGCTATACGGTATCACCAGCAACATAAAATTTAAATATTGTTTAAATTTTAAGTTGTGTTTTGAGACCTGTTATCAAAATGTTTAATAAATGTATACACGAATTAAATTTTTGTATTGGCATTCTGTGACATAGAGCGGTAAACTGCTCCGTTTTGTGATAAATAGCACGAAAGTACGGCTTATAGAAAACCGGCTATCGATAACCAGTGAAGATCCCATGTCAGACACCTCTTTTGCTTCCCAGGATGGCCGCATCCTTTCTGTTATGCGCTCGCCCAAACTACTGCTGCGTGAAACACTGGCTGGCGTGATTACCGCACTGGCGCTGATCCCCGAAGTCATCTCCTTTTCCGTCATTGCCGGTGTCGATCCTAAAGTCAGTTTGATCGCCTCGGTCGTGCTTTGTCTGGCGATGTCATTTCTGGGCGGGCGTCCGGCGATGGTCACCGCCGCGGCCGGTTCCGTGGCGTTGGTCATCGGGCCGATGGTGCATCAACACGGCGTCGGTTACATCCTCCCCGCCGTGGTGATGGCTGGCGTGATTCAAATTCTGTTTGGTCTGTGCGGTATGGCGCGATTGATGCGTTTTATTCCGCAGCCGGTAATGACCGGTTTTGTTAACGCGCTAGGAGTGCTGATCTTCTTTGCCCAGGTGCCGCACTTCTGGAGCCGTAATCCGCTGATTATTGCGCTTTTCGTCGCGACCCTGCTGATTGTGCTGTGGGCACCGCGGGTGATTAAAAGCGTGCCATCACCGCTGATTGCCATTGTGCTGTTAACGTTATTTACCGTCACCAGCGGTCAGCTACTGCCCACCGTTGGCGATGAAGGTTCGATGAGCGGCGGCCTGCCGGGTCTGACGCAATTACTGGTGCCGCTGAATCTCGACACCCTGAACATTATCTGGCCTTGTGCGCTAAGCATCGCATTCGTCGGGTTGATGGAGTCGTTACTCACGGCAAAGCTTGTCGATGATTTGACCGCAACGCCGTCAAACAAAGCGCGGGAAAGCGCCGGGCTTGGCATCGCTAACATCCTGGCAGGGTTTTACGGCGGCATTGCCGGCTGTGCGATGATTGGTCAGACGATTGTCAACATCGAGATGGGGAAAGGCCGCAGTCGCCTATCCACCATCATGGCGGGGTTGGTGCTACTGCTATTGGTGACAGCATTAAGCAACGTAATGGCTGATATTCCGATGTCGGTGCTGGCCGGAATTATGGTGATTGTGGCGTTCAAAACCTTTAGCTGGCATAGCATTCAGCCCGCTACGCTGAAACGCGCGCCGTGGCCGGAAACCGTGGTGATGGTGGTCACGGTCGCGGCAACCGTCAGCACCGGTAATCTGGCGATTGGCGTTCTGGCGGGCGTGGTTTGCATGGTGCTCATCCCTGCCCGCCTGAAAGCGAAACTGGCTGCTAAAGCAGAAAAATCGTCGCCAGCCCAAGGAAAATAAAGAAGCCGCCGGTGTCGGTGATGGCGGTGATCATCACGCTGGAGCCCACCGCCGGATCGCGGCCAAACTTCACCATGATCATCGGGATCAGTACGCCCATCAGCGCCGCCACCAGCAGGTTCAATACCATCGCCAGCGTCATCACCGCACCCAGGTGCGGGTCGCTGTAAAGCAGCCAGGTGACGCAGCCCATGATCCCGCCCCACACCAGGCCGTTAATCAACGCCACGCCCATTTCACGCAGGATCAGAAACGAAAAGTTACCCGGCTGGATCTGCTGTAGCGCCAGCGCGCGCACGATCATCGTAATCGTCTGGTTCCCGGTGTTACCACCAATTCCCGCGACAATCGGCATCAGCGATGCCAGCGCCACCAGCTGCGAAATGGTGTGCTCAAAGCCATCAATAACGCGCGACGCGATAAATGCAGTGCAGAGGTTGATCGCCAGCCACGCCCAACGGGTTTTCACCGCTTTGGTCACTGGCGCAAACACATCTTCTTCGGCACTCAGGCCGCCCATGCGACGCAGATCGCTGTCCGTCTCTTCGTACACCACGTCGACGATCTCATCGATGGTCAAACGCCCCATCAGCTTGCCCTGCTGGTCGATAACGGCGGCGCTGACCAGGTTGTCACGTTCGAAGGTACGCGCCACCTTTTCCGACTCTTCTTCCGGGTGGAAAGCCACCGGCTCGGACTCCATCACCGCCTCAACGGTGCTTTGCGCCGGGCTGAGCAAAATGGTGGTCAATTCCAGTTCGCCCACCAGCGTCATATCCCGCCGGGTGACGAACAGTTTATCGGTGTTTTCCGGCATTTTTCCCAACCGGCGCAGGTAGCGCTGCACGGTCGCCAGCGTCACTTCCGGGCGTACGGTAATGACTTCGAACTCCATGATCGAGCCGACGCGATCGTGGGCATAGTTCATCACCTGACGCACGCGAGCGCGCTCGGACGGCGGGAGCGTTGCCAGCAGGCGGCCGGTTAAATCGCGCGGCAGATGCTGAACCAGGTAAATCTGTTCATCGATGTCCAGCGTTTGCAGTGCATCGAGCAACGCCCGGTCGCTCATATCGTCAATGAGGTCGTCCCAGACGTTCTCCGATGCTTCAAGCAACACTTTGCCGCGTTTGTCATCTTCCACCACGTTCCACAACGCGTGACGTTCATCGGAGGGCAATGCCTCCAGCACGTCCGCCAGGTCCGGGCCAGGAAGATGCGCCACCAGCGCACTGACTTCCGCGAGATCGTCAATGAGCGTACTTTCATCGTACTGCTCAGCGAGGGTGAGTTTGCCCAGCAGGACAGAGGTAATCGCTTTATCGGTGGTTAAGAGCCAGATAAGACGCGCGCGCTCTTCATCGCGCAGCTTCGCGCTGTTTTTCATTATTGCGGACATTGCCGGTCATCCTTTCGGTCATCTGAATGCCCGGCAGGTCAGCCGGGAGCATTAAGCATAGCGTGGAGTAATGTAAATAATAATAAACAGCATTTTAATACCTACAAAAAAAGCGGCGAATGCCGCTTTTTTCATCAGGTTACGCCGTTCGGGCGACCGCATCGCGTGAGGCGGCGTCGCGCTCCTCGCCAGTGAGTTCGCTTAACTGGCCATTGTGCATCTCCAGCAGGCGATCGGCATGAATAAAGTAATGGTCGTCGTGGCTGATAGCAAAAATAGTTTTGCCCATCTGCTGCATCAGCGGGAGTAATATTTGATAGAACTCACGGCGGAAGTGTGGATCCTGATCGGCGGCCCACTCATCCAGCATAATGATGTCTCGCTCTTCCGCTAAGGCCAGCAGCAACGCCACGCGCTTCTTCTGCCCTTTCGAGAGTTTAAGGTCAAGGATTTTGCCGTTTTCCAGTTTAACCTTATGCCCCATTTTCAGCTGTTCCAGCCACTTATCCACCAGCGCCGGGTCGGCCTGTTTTCCTTCCGGCCCCAGCAACTGGTCAAACAGCCACACGTCCGTGAAGACCGCCGAAAATAGCTTGCGGTAATCTTCCGGTTTGTCCGCTGCCAGCGGTTTACCGTCCAGCAAAATTTGTCCTTTAACCGGTTGATAGAGCCCGGTAAGCAGCATCGCCAGTGTCGATTTACCGCTGCCGTTGCCGCCAATCAGGAACACCAGTTCGCCGCGATGGAGCGTCAGGTTAATCGGGCCGACGGCGAACGTGTTGTCTTCATAATGAAACTCCACATCGCGCAGTTCGAGCGTTTGCCAGTTCGGATACGCTTTCGGCACCGGAAACTCCGGCTGGTAAGGCGCAAGCGAGAAGGTGTTGAGCTTTTTGAACGCCACCTGCGCACTGAGCAACGTCGGCAGTGCGCCTACGGCAGAGAGCAGCGGCGTACGCAGGAACAGCAGCGTCAGCGAGTACGTCGCCGCCACGGCGGTATCCGCCCAGCCCAGACTGTTTGCCATCCAGAAGACCAGCCCGATGGCGCCCAGCATCATAATGTTCGACCAGTTCACCGCGCTCAGGTGGAAGGTGTCGGCGCGCACAATGTGGTGACGGTAGTTTTTCGCATCCGGAATATAGAGCTGATTAAAGACATACTCGGCGCGCTCCCGGTTGAGCGTGAGCTCTTTGCGCCCTTCGAGCACGGTTTGATAATCCTGATACAGCGCATCTTCCGTCTCACGCAGAATCGCCATATGTTTATAGACCCGCGCCACCAGTACAAAACCGCCCCAGATGGTCAGCGCCATCCACAGCACCGTGACCAGCAGCATTTTCGTCGACAGAAACGCCAGGTAAGCGGCGGAACCAAAGGTCAGGATAATCCCCTGCACCAGTTCCGGCAGACGTACGAAAGCGATGGTGATCGCGCGCACATCGCTGGTCAGGCCCGCCAGCAGCGCCGCGCTGCCGAGCTTTTCGATGCGTTCAACCTGCGTGTCCAGAATACGTTTAATGAACTCGCTGCGCAGACGGTAAACAAAGTGATGTCCAAGGGTCGTCAGCGCCAGTTGCGAACCGAGCGTGACCGCCATCAGCAGTAGCAGTAGCCCGAGAAACTCTGGCAGCACTGTCAGCGACATATCGACCGTCGTGATTAAACGCAGGTTAATAAAGGCAATCAGCCCAATCCCCAACGCTGCGCTCAACAAACTCAGCGCCATGACGGCAATAAATGGCCAGCGGTACTGGCGCCACACAAGCAGGAGAAGTTCCATAAAACAGCAATCCGGAAAAGAAAAACAGCGAGCAGTGTAAACTGCCTTACGAGTACATCAAGAATAATTCTTATTTTTATTCTTTATTACCCGCATGACGAAAAGAGAGGTTATAGCGCAGTGGGCCAACCTGCGGATGGTGACCCGGTTTGAGCGGCTGAATACCGTGATAAAAGAGACGCGATTCGCCGCCCCACACCACCACATCGCCGTGCTCCAGCAGCACGCGCTGGAGGGGATCGTTACGCTTCAGGCCGCCAAACTGAAACACGGCGGGCAAGCCCAGTGAAACCGACACAATCGGCGCACTCAGCGTAGCTTCGTCTTTATCCTGATGCAGCGACAGTTTCGCCCCTGGAAGATAGCGGTTAATCAGGCAGGCGTCCGGCGAAAAATCAGCATAGCCCGCAAGCGAAGCTGCCTCCCGCGCCAGATTGAGGAAAACATCCGGCATGGAGGGCCAGGCGTTGCCCGTCAGCGGATCGCGCGGCGTGTAGCAGTAGCCGTGCAGATCGGTGCTCCAGCCCAGCGGGCCGCAGTTGGTCATCGCTACCGACATGGTATAGCCGCCGGGCGTCACCATCTGGCGAAACGGCGACAGCGCGGCAACCTGGTCAATCGCCGCCAGCAGTTCGCTGGACTGGCTTAACGCCTGGCGGCGAAGAATGATCGCGCCAGCCGCCAGTGGTTCCTGCCAGGGCGCTTCATCAGCAAAGAGATCGAGCATTATTTCCCTCCGGCATTTTTCTCATCGGCCAGCAGCGCGGCTTTTCGCTCCACGCCCCAGCGGTATCCCGACAGACTACCATCTTCACGTACCACGCGATGACAGGGAATCACAATCGCCAGTTTGTTCGCCGCGCACGCGCCAGCCACCGCGCGAACGGCTTTCGGTTTGCCGATGGCGGTGGCAATTTGTTGATAGCTGCGTGTTTCGCCTGGCGGAATCGCGCGTAGCGCCTGCCAGACCTGCTGTTGAAAGGCGGTGCCGCGAATATCCAGCGGTAAATTCAGCGGCAACTGTTGATCGTCCAGGCGCATCACCACTTCATAAATTTGCTGGTGAAAAGCCGGGCTGCCCTGCTGTGATTGTGCAGAAGGGAAAAGCCGCCGCAGTTCGGTTATGAGTTCCACATCGTTATCGCCTAATAACACGGCGCAGATACCGCGCGCGCTTAGCGCCACCAGACAACGTCCGAAACGGCAATCTTCCAGCGCATAATGAATAATGGCGTCTTCACCGCCGCGCCGAAACTGTTTTGCCGTCATACCCAGAAGCTGGTCGGCATGGCGATAGTAGCTGCTGCTGTCCGGGAAACCAGCGTTGAGGACAGCATGAGTCACCGCTTCGCCTTCCGTCAGCGCTTCACGCAGGCGCCGGGCACGCCACGCCTGCTGCCACGCTTTCGGCGTAACGCCGGTGACTGATTTAAACAGACGATGAAAATGGTAGGGGCTGACAGCCACCGCCTCGGCCAGGGTGTCCAGCGTCACGGGCGCATCCTGTTCGAGCATCCGGCAGGCTATCGCCACTTTGTTCACTTTTTGCAGTTGCGGATCGAGCGTATCCGGCTGGCAACGTTTGCAGGGGCGAAAACCCGCTTTTAGCGCCGCTTCGGCATCAGGATAAAAATGTACATTCTGGCGCAACGCATGGCGCGCTTTGCAGGAGGGGCGACAAAAAATACCGGTGGTACGAACCGCAAACACAAACTGCCCGTCGGCTCCGGCATCGCGCGCAAGCACCGCCTGCCAGCGGCGCTCATCAGTATGAAAAGTGTGAGATGTCATATCAGGCTCCTCCAGTAAGTGTATGACGACTTTGCCCTGGAGGAGACAGCAAAAAACCAGCAATCTTGCTTTTTAATTTTCACCGCTCACCAGAAACGCTTTGAACTGCGGCGACATCCAAGTGGTGAAGTTATCACCCTCTTTCATGATCATGTACACCGCCAGCCCCTGCTCGCGCACCACTTCTTTGGCTCTTTCCGGGCCAAGAACCATCAGGCCGGTATCCCAGGCATCGGCTTCCAGCGCCGTCGGCGCAATCACCGTCACCGAAACCAGCTTATGGGTAATCGGCCGGCCCGTTTGCGGGTCGATGACGTGCGAAATGCGCTGGCCGTCCAGCTCATAATAATTTCGGTAGCTGCCGGATGTGCTGATCCCATGACCGTTGATATCGACAATCGCCTGGACGGCGTTCTCTTTGTCCGTCGGTTTTTGAATCGCCACGCGCCATGGGCGGCCTTCCGCATTCATGCCGCGGCTGGAGAGCGCACCACCAACAGACACCAGATAGCGTGAGATCCCCTCCTGCCCCATCAGGCGCGCAAGATGATCCGCCGCATAGCCTTCGCCAACGGTCGACAGATCGACATAGAGTTCCGGGAGATCCTTTTGCAGATACTGGCGACCTGCGGTGTTAATGACCGTCAGATGCTGCAAGCCAGTTTTGGCTTTTGCCGTATCGATTTGTTCCTGCGTCGGCGTGCTGACAGGCTGTTTATCCGGGCCGAAGCCCCACAGATTGACCAACGGGCCGACGGTCACATCCATCGCACCCTGGGTTTTTTGCCCAATGCGCAGAGATTCGGTGACGATATCCGCCATGGCTTCGGTAACTGGCCACGGCGCGGTACTGGATGAGAGATTAAAGCGCATCAGCGCGGAATCGTTTTTCCACGTTGAGAGTAGCTGGTCGTCGCCATCAAGCTGCGTCTGAATTTTTTCGCGTAGTTCATCGGCACGTTTTTTGTCGATATCCACCACGCTCACGCGCCAGAAGGTACCCATTGTTTTACCTTCGAGCACCGTTGCGGTTTGGGTTGGCGATGTGGAGGTGCTGGCATTATCGCAGCCAGCCAGAAGTAACGCGGCGCTTACCAGGGCCGCACGTAAAATATTCATTTCCATCCGTTATTATTTCTCCTGCAATGCGCGCAAGAGTACACCAATTCATCTAAACAGGGCATAAAAAAAGGAGCCTTTCGGCTCCTTTTCTGTCGGTTTGCAGTCGATTAGAACTGGTAAACCAGACCCAGTGCTACGATGTCATCGGTAGAGATGCCAGCAGCGCGGGTGAAGGTGTTGTCATCCAGCAGGTTGATTTTGTAATCAACATAGGTAGACATGTTTTTGTTGAAGTAGTAGGTCGCACCAACATCAACATATTTAACCAGATCCTGATCGCCGTAGTCACGACCACCTACAGTACCCAGGTCTTTACCTTTGGACTGCAGATAAGCAACGGACGGACGCAGACCGAAGTCGAACTGGTACTGTGCAACAACTTCGAAGTTCTGCGCTTTGTTAGCGTAACCGCCGAAGGTAGCGTCACCGAAGCGAGTTGCGTTGTAAGTCTGGGTGTACTGCGCAGCCAGGTAGATGTTGTTCGCATCATATTTCAGGCCACCGGTATAAGTGGTTGCTTTGTCGCCTTCGCCAAATGCCAGATTGTTGTTCTGAGCATCAGTACGTTTAGAGCTGGCAATCGCACCACCCACGCTGAAGCCTTCGCCGATGTCATAAGACAGGGAGCCGCCGAAGCCGTCACCGTTCTGTTTCAGTTCTTTACGACCGTTGTTGGTCTGGCCTTCGCCAGACTGGCTACCGTTTTTACCCTGATACTGCAGAGCAAAGTTCAGGCCATCAACCAGACCGAAGAAGTCAGAGTTGCGGTAGGTTGCAACGCCGTTAGCACGCTGCTGCAGGAAGTTGTCAGAACCGTAGGTGTCGCCGCCGAATTCCGGCAGAACGTCGGTCCAGGAAGTGATGTCGTAAACAACGCCGTAGTTACGACCGTAGTCGAAGGAGCCTGCATCACCGAAACGCAGACCAGCGAATGCCAGACGAGTCCACGCCTGATTGCCGGAATCTTCAGTGTTGTTCGCCTGAACGTTGTATTCCCACTGGCCGTAACCGGTCAGCTGGTCCTGGATCTGAGTTTCACCTTTAACGCCGATACGCATGTAGGTCTGGTCGCCGTCAGCGCTGTTGTCATCGGAGAAATAGTGCAGACCAGCGATTTTACCGTACAGATCTAATTTGTTGCCGTCTTTGTTATAAATTTCAGCCGCATTTGCTGCGCCCGCTACCAGCAGAGCTGGTACCAGGAGGGACAGTACTTTAACTTTCATGTTAATAACCCTCTGTTATATGCCTTTTTATATGCCACTGCTTACTGGTCAACCCTCATTAACCAGTCGGCAAACCCATTGTGCTGCAAAATGCAGAATAATCCAACACCAAAATGATACTAAAACCTTAAAGGTGTTTCATTTATCCATATAGATGTTTCAAAATGTAAATTTTGCGGAACTTTTTTTCGCACAAATCGGTAAGAAAAATAGCACGGATAAACAAAGAGCCAGAAAATAACTGCTAACAATCAATAACTTAAAATTGGTTACAGGTATAGCACTGAATGGTAAAACAAAAGTTTCACCCGCAACTAAAATAGATATCGCTATCATCATTAACTTTATTTATTACCGTCATTCAGTTCTGAATGTCTGTTTACCCCTATTTCCACCGGATGCATCGCATCCGGTTTTTTTTACCTTTCTTTACGTAACTTTAATCCTCGCATACTTACGCTTGTGAACAATAACGTTCATTAATTAATCACACATGGCATTGATAACAAATTGCTAACATAATTTTCATAAAATATTCCGTTTTAATGCCAGCCGTTTTTACCTGACTAAAACGCCTCTTTTCCTCTTCTATATTAGCCGCGCGTATTTGCCCATTTCAGAGGCTGAAAAACGCGGAAGTATGGCAATTGGCACAGTTCCCTTTATACTGCCTGCTGTACTCTCACCTGTTACACAGAATTTGACGTGGGTTCGCCGCGCAAAACAGGTTAAGACGTTTCACGCTCACCTAAGTCTGAGCATATTCTCATTCAGATGCCGTTATGATGGGTTACACACGCCAATGAGTCAGTCTGACAAGAAAACGTCCGGTAAATTTTCCCTGCTGCCGGGCAGCATCACCCGCTTCTTCCTGTTAATGATCATCGTGTTGCTGGTAACGATGGGCGTGATGATTCAGAGCGCGGTTAACGCGTGGCTGAAGGACAAAAGCTATCAGATAGTCGACATGACCCACGCTGTACATAAGCGCATTGATACCTGGCGTTATGCGACCTGGCAGATTTACGACAACATTGCCGCCGCCCCCTCAACTGCCACGTCCAGCGAAGGGTTACAGGAAACGCGTCTGAAGCAGGACGTCTACTATCTGGAAAAACCACGACGCAAAACCGAGGCGCTAATTTTCGGTTCCCACGACAGCTCGACGCTGGAAATTACCCAGCGCATGTCCACTTATCTCGATACGCTGTGGGGCGCAGAGACTATCCCGTGGTCGATGTATTACCTGAACGGCCAGGACAACAGTCTGATCCTGATTTCTACGCTGCCGCTCAAAGATCTCTCTTCCGGTTTTAAGGAGTCGACGGTCGGAAACATCGTCGATTCGCGCCGTGCCGAAATGCTCCAGCAGGCGAACACGCTGGACGAACGTGAAACCTTCTCTTCCCTGCGCCGCCTGGCGTGGCAAAACGGTCATTACTTCACCCTACGCACCACCTTTAACCAGCCGGGACATCTTGCGACGGTGGTGGCGTTTGATCTGCCGATTAACGATCTGGTGCCGCCGGCGATGTCGCTCGACAGTTTCCGACTGGAGCAGGATCCTTCGCAGAACGCCCTGCGCAGCCAGGATAAAGAACCCAGTGATAGCGTCGCGATAAACTTTAACAGTTCGCGTATTGAGATCTCTTCGTCGCTGAATTCAACCGGCATGCGTCTGGTGTGGCAGGTACCGTTTGGCACGCTGCTTCTGGATACCTTCCAGAACATCATGCTGCCGTTACTGCTCAATATCGGCCTGCTGGCGCTGGCGCTGTTCGGTTACTCCACGTTCCGTCATCAGACGGGCCGCAAAAGCGCAGCCTCCGCACCGGTATCCGGCGCGAATAACGAGCTACGTCTACTGCGCGCGATCAATGAAGAGATTGTGTCGCTGCTGCCGCTGGGGCTGCTGGTGCACGATCAAGAATCGAACCGTACGTTAATCAGTAATAAAATCGCCGATCACCTGTTGCCGCACCTTAACCTGCAAAATATCACCAGCATGGCGGATCAGCATCAGGGCGTAATTCAGGCCACCATTAATAATGAGCTGTACGAAATCCGCCAGTTCCGCAGCCAGGTCTCACCTCGGATGCAGATCTTCATTATTCGCGATCAAGACCGCGAAGTGCTGGTGAATAAAAAGCTCAAACAGGCGCAGCGTCTGTATGAGAAAAACCAGCAGGGCCGCGCGGCCTTTATGCAAAATATCAGCGACACCTTAAAGCAGCCGATCAAAACACTGGCCGCCGAAGCCGCGGCGATAGATACCAGCGAAAGCCAGAAGCTGGCGAACAACGCCGATCTGCTGGTGCGTCTGGTGGATGAAATTCAGCTCGCCAATATGCTGGAAAATGACAGCTGGAAGGGCGCGTCCACACTCTTCTCGCTACAGGATTTAATTGATGAAGTGGTGCCTGAAGTCCTGCCCGCCATCAAACGTAAAGGCCTGCAACTGCTGATCAACAATCAGCTACCGGCCAAAGAGCAGCGTCATGGCGATCGCGATGCCTTGCGCCGCATTCTGTTGCTGCTGATTCAGTACGCGGTGACCACCACGCAAATCGGCAAAATCACGCTGGAAGTGAACGCCGATGAGTCTGCGGGTGAACGGCTGACCTTCCGCATTCTGGATACCGGTAACGGCGTCTCCCATGGGGAAATCGACAATTTGCATTTCCCGTACCTGAATGACACGCAGTCTGACCGTTACGGAAAAGCGAACGCCCTCACCTTCTGGCTGTGCGATCAGTTAGCGCGCAAGCTGGGTGGACATCTGAATATTAAAGCGCGCGAATCACTGGGCACCCGTTACTCACTGCACGTAAAAATGGCCCCACGCGAAGAGGAGAGCGAACAGGAAGAGCGCCTGCTGGATGACGTGGTTGCCATGGTGGATATCACCTCTAACGAGATTCGTACTATCGTGACGCGTCAGCTGGAAAGCTGGGGGGCGACCTGCATCACGCCGGACGAAAGAGCGACGAGTCAAGAATTTGATATCTTTTTAACAGATAATCCGTCTAATCTTACTGCTTCGGGCTTGCTTTTAAGCGATGATGAAGCTGGGATACGCAAAATTGGCCCTGGCCAATTGCGGGTTAACTTTAATATCAGTAATGCTATGCAGGACGCGGTCCTTCAGCTTATTGAAGAGCAACTGGCACAGGAAGAGGTCACGGAATCACCTCTTGGCGGCGATGAAAACGCCGAACTTCAGGCCAGCGGCTATTATGCGCTGTTTGTTGATACGGTACCGGAAGATGTTAGCAGGCTGTATACTGAATGCGACGCGCGTGATTTCGCCGCGTTGGCACAGACAGCCCACCGCCTGAAGGGGGTGTTTGCTATGCTTAACCTGGTTCCTGGCAAGCAGTTGTGTGAAACGCTTGAGCATTTAATTCGCGAGAAAGATGCTCCGGCCATAGAAAAATATGTCAGCGACATTGACGCCTACGTCAAGAGCTTGCTGTAGCAAGGTAGCCTTTATTATGAACAATATGAACGTAATTATTGCCGATGATCATCCGATAGTTCTGTTTGGTATTCGTAAATCACTGGAACAAATCGAATGGGTCAACGTTGTCGGCGAATTTGAAGACTCCACCGCGCTGATTAACAATTTACCGAAACTGGATGCACATGTCCTGATCACCGACCTTTCCATGCCGGGCGATAAATATGGCGATGGGATCACGCTTATTAAATACATTAAGCGTCATTTCCCGGGCATTTCCATTATCGTTCTGACCATGAATAACAACCCGGCGATTCTGAGCGCCGTGCTGGATCTGGATATCGAAGGTATTGTCCTGAAACAGGGTGCGCCAACCGACCTGCCGAAAGCGCTGGCCGCGTTGCAGAAAGGGAAGAAATTCACCCCGGAAAGCGTCTCTCGCCTGCTGGAGAAAATCAGCGCTGGCGGCTATGGCGACAAACGTTTGTCACCAAAAGAGAGCGAAGTATTGCGCCTGTTCGCGGAAGGCTTCCTGGTAACCGAGATTGCCAAGAAACTGAACCGCAGTATCAAGACCATCAGTAGCCAGAAGAAATCAGCGATGATGAAACTGGGTGTGGAAAACGATATTGCTCTGCTGAACTATCTCTCCTCTGTCACGCTATCCCCGACAGATAAAGAGTAATGCTCTATGAATCCCCCGGCCAGCCGGGGGATTTTTTTATCTTACGACTCCCGCGTTTTTCTCACCCGCGCCGCATAGACCGCCAGCGTTTGCTTCAGCACATCCAGCGTCACCGGTTTTGACAGGCAGCTATCCATCCCTGACTCCAGGCAGCGCTGCTTCTCTTCCGCCAGGGCGTTGGCAGTCACGCCGACAACCGGCAGCGTCAGGCCAAGCTGACGAATACGCTGTGTTAAACGATAGCCGTCCATATTTGGCATGTTGACGTCGCTCAGCACGATATCAATATGATTTTTGCTCAGCACATTGAGCGCATCAACACCGTCATTCGCCGTCATGCACTGATAGCCAAGCGTACCCAACTGATCTGCCAGAAGACGACGGTTGATAGGATGATCGTCCACCACAAGGATCATCATATCGTCATTGCTGTCGGCGGTCACATCGTGCGCCGATGAAGACTCTGCGTGATCCGTGTTGCCGACTTTGATGCGGTAAATGCGCCCCAGCAGGGCCATTAACTCGTGCGGCGAAACAATACTGTGTACCCATTCGCCCGGCGCTCGTTCGAGAGGGATCCCGATATGGCGACGGCAGAAGATCACCGCCGCCTTGCCCGTCCACGGTTTTTCCAGGTCATCGTCGGTTATCAGCAGATCATCCTGCGCCGGTTCTTCACCTTCGTAGCGTTGAACGTCCACGCCGTGCCAGGTCAGCAGCGTTTCAATAAACTGATACAGAGACTCGTTGCGAATCGCCAGCCAGCAGCGTTTTTGCGCCAGCGCATCAATCACCAGCGGCGTGGCAGCCTGCGCGCCATAGAGCGGAATACGCACCGTAAACTGGCTACCCATGCCCGGTTCTGTGTCGACGGCAATATCACCGTCCATCATATTGATGAGCTTCTCACAAATCGCCAGACCCAGCCCAGTGCCCTGGAAGTTGCGCTGCACGCCGGTTCCGACCTGGAAGAACGGGTCAAACAGGCGCACCACCTCTTTCGCCGGAATGCCTACGCCGGTATCACGGATGCTGATACTCAGGTAATCACCTACGCGTTTGAGATGCAAAATGATGCAGCCAATATCGGTAAACTTGATGGCATTACTCAGAATGTTGGAGATAACCTGCTGCAAACGCATCGGGTCGCCAAGCATCTGCGGCGGCACGTTTGGCTCGATAAAGCAGTACATTCCAACCCGTTTACGCACGACCAGCGGCAGATAGTTGGCGGTAATGTGATTCATCACCTCTTTTGGTGAGAATTCGCGCGGCTCGATTTTCAGCTGCTCTGATTCAATTTTCGAGAAATCAAGAATGTCGCTGATGATTTTCAGTAGCAGGCTCGAGGAGTTGTTCATTGCCGTCACCAGACGCCCGACGCCTTTTGGTAACTCTTTGGTTTGCAACAAATCAAGGTTACCAATGATGCCGTACAGCGGCGTGCGCAGTTCATGGCTGACGGTGGCGAGGAACATCGATTTCGATTGGCTGGCCTGTTCTGCCGCCTGCGCCATCTCCTGCAACGACTCTTCCATTTTGACGCGCGAACTGACGTCAACCAGCACGCAAATCGCCACGTTTTCATTGCGATAACGCGAATGCACGAAGCTGATTTGCAGGTTAGTGTTGTTACTGGTCAACACATCGACAAAGTTAACCTGTTGACCACAGATAATCTGCGTTAAGCGCTGCCGATCTTCATGCGTCAGCATATTCAGATAGTTATGCGCGAGTTCATTACTCAGGATATTAGTACCGTCCTGGGTACGCAGAATACAGATCCCTACCGGGGCGGAGGCGACGATTTTACGATTGAACTGCTCATGCTCTTCCAGACGTTGAGCGTCAGACTCGGCAGGAATAAATATCCGTCGCTCGTACATTCTCGCCATTGTGAACAGCGCGACCCCGGTCAGGATATTAAGCAGCACGGCGTTGAGGATCAGCATGCGGATGCGCTCAAGCACTAAATCAACCGGTACCGAATACACAATGCTGAGCGACGATGGCGGCAGATTCTTTTTCAACACCAGTTCACGGAAGCCGCTGCTGTAGCCAAACCACGCGCGTTCCTGCATCCAGCGCTGGTCGATACGCAGTTTGCTATCCGGGCCCGTGAGCGAAATCAGTGAATCGCCGTTTTCATCAAGAATCGTCACGCCAATTGGCAAGCTACCCGGCGTGAAGAAGTTTTCCATGCGAATAGTTTGCTCAACGCCCAGCAGCGCCTGCAAACGGTTTGCCAGATACACCGGCGTTAAGGCATAGAAATAGCCAACGCCCGGGCGCGGGCCCTGGCTTATCCAGAACAGGTTGCTACCGCTCTCATCCTGCGGCGCACTACGGTACTTCACGATGCGATCGTGCAGGGTTTTCAGCGCCTGGTTACGTTCAATGGGCATATCCCGCAGGCCAAAATTCGCCATGCACAGGTTTTCACTGCCAATTAAAAAGACGCGGTTGAGATCGTAGGCGGCGGAGAAATTGTCGCGCCAGTAGCGCAGAAACCAGGAAAGCGACTCCAGCGAGCCGCGCCACGCATCGTCCAGCGCGGAACAATCAGAATCGGTGAACAGTGGTTCGAAGTCAGGGACTTCGGTATTCTCTTTTATCGCCGTGGGCGGCAGTACGCCATTCGTCGCCGTGAGACGATTTTCAGCAATGTACTTCAGCTCTTTGATGACATCCGACGTACGCTGAATATAGCGCTGCGCCTGATCGGAACTCAGATTAAATTCCTGCCGTATTTCTGACTCTTTCTGATGCAAGGCATTCACGATATAGAAAACCGATGCGAGGGCAATCAGCAACCAGAGTAGCAGCGCCAGCGCCCGGAACAGGTAGCGTGAGACTTTAAGCGTCGTACGAAAGGAGACAAGATATTTCAAGGGGGCGAAACTCCGCCATCAAAGGCTAACAGGATGTGGTTAAGGTAACGGGAAAACCCATTTGTCGCAACGCAGAAAAAAGGCCGGTTTATAACCGGCCTTTATTGGTACGTCTCACGATTTACTCGTCAGCGTCATCCGCTACGTCGTCATCGGTGTCCGTTTCCGGTGCGATTTCATCGTCACCTTCTGCGGCGCTGCCGTCAATGGCGTCGAGTTCTTCGTCATCAACCGGTTCAGCCACACGTTGCAGACCCACTACGTTTTCATCTTCCGCAGTACGGATGAGGATCACGCCCTGGGTGTTACGACCGACGATGCTCACTTCGGAAACACGGGTACGCACCAGCGTACCGGCATCGGTGATCATCATTATCTGATCGCAATCATCAACCTGCACCGCGCCCACAACGGAACCGTTACGCTCGGTCACTTTGATCGAGATAACGCCCTGCGTCGCGCGTGACTTGGTCGGATACTCTTCCGCCGCAGTACGTTTACCATAGCCATTCTGGGTAACGGTCAGGATTGCGCCTTCGCCACGAGGAATGATCAGGGAAACGACTTTGTCTTCACCTGCCAGTTTAATGCCGCGTACACCGGTCGCTGTACGCCCCATGGCGCGGACGGCGTCTTCTTTGAAGCGCACCACTTTACCGGCAGCAGAGAACAGCATGACTTCATCGGAACCGGACGTCAGGTCAACGCCAATCAGTTCATCGCCTTCGTTCAGGTTCACGGCGATAATACCGGCAGAACGCGGACGGCTGAACTCGGTCAGCGCCGTTTTCTTCACGGTACCGCTGGCGGTCGCCATAAAGACGTTCACGCCCTCTTCGTACTCGCGTACCGGCAGAATCGCAGTGATACGTTCGTCGGCTTCCAGCGGCAGCAGGTTGACGATCGGACGACCACGTGCGCCACGGCTGGCTTCCGGCAACTGATAAACTTTCATCCAGTACAGACGACCACGGCTGGAGAAGCAGAGGATCGTGTCATGGGTGTTCGCCACCAGCAGGCGGTCGATAAAGTCTTCTTCTTTAATGCGTGCTGCTGATTTGCCTTTCCCGCCACGACGCTGCGCTTCGTAATCGGTAAGCGGCTGATATTTGACGTAACCCTGGTGAGACAGAGTCACGACAACATCTTCCTGGCTAATCAGATCTTCGATGTTGATGTCTGCGGTGTTAGCCGTGATTTCTGTACGACGATTATCGCCAAACTGCTCACGCACCAGCTCCAGCTCTTCGCGGATCACTTCCATCAGACGATCGGCGCTGCCCAGAATGTGCAGCAGTTCAGCGATCTGCTCCAGCAGCTCTTTGTATTCGTCGAGCAGTTTTTCATGCTCCAGGCCGGTCAGTTTCTGCAGACGCAGATCCAGAATCGCCTGTGCCTGCTGTTCGGTCAGGTAGTATTTACCATCACGAACGCCGAATTCCGGCTCCAGCCACTCAGGACGCGCGGCGTCATCACCGGCGCGTTCCAGCATGGCGGCAACGTTACCCAGATCCCACGGCTGTGCGACCAGGCCTGCTTTCGCTTCCGCAGGGGTCGGCGCACGACGGATCAGTTCAATGATCGGGTCGATGTTCGCCAGCGCAACGGCCAGTGCTTCAAGGATGTGCGCACGATCGCGCGCTTTACGCAGTTCGAAAATGGTACGACGTGTCACCACTTCGCGACGGTGACGCACGAACGCGGAAAGAATATCTTTCAGGTTCATGATCTTCGGCTGGCCATGGTGCAGTGCCACCATGTTGATGCCGAAGGAAACCTGCAACTGAGTCTGGGAGTAGAGGTTGTTGAGAACCACTTCACCCACCGCGTCACGTTTCACTTCAATCACGATACGCATACCGTCTTTATCAGACTCGTCACGCAGCGCGCTGATGCCTTCCACGCGTTTATCTTTCACCAGTTCGGCGATTTTCTCGATCAGGCGCGCTTTGTTCACCTGATACGGAATTTCATGCACGATAATGGTTTCGCGGCCAGTTTTCGCGTCAGTTTCCACTTCCGCGCGAGCACGAATGTAGATTTTGCCACGACCGGTACGGTAGGCTTCTTCAATACCGCGACGACCATTGATGATGGCGGCCGTCGGGAAGTCCGGGCCCGGAATGTGTTCCATCAGCCCTTCGATGGTGATGTCTTCATCATCGATATAGGCCAGACAGCCATTGATCACTTCCGTGAGGTTGTGTGGCGGAATGTTCGTCGCCATACCTACCGCGATACCGGAAGAACCGTTGACCAGCAGGTTGGGAATTTTCGTTGGCATGACGTCCGGAATTTTTTCCGTGCCGTCATAGTTATCCACGAAGTCTACCGTCTCTTTTTCGAGATCGGCCATCAGCTCATGGGCAATTTTCGCCAGACGGATTTCCGTATAACGCATTGCCGCCGCGGAGTCGCCGTCGATAGAACCGAAGTTACCCTGGCCGTCAACCAGCATGTAACGCAGTGAAAACGGCTGCGCCATACGGACGATGGTGTCATACACCGCGGAATCACCATGGGGATGGTATTTACCGATTACGTCACCAACGACACGGGCAGATTTTTTATAGGCTTTGTTCCAGTCATTGCCCAATACGTTCATGGCGTAAAGTACGCGACGGTGTACCGGCTTCAGGCCATCTCGGACATCCGGCAGCGCACGGCCAACAATGACCGACATCGCGTAATCCAGATAGGAGCTCTTCAGCTCTTCCTCAATGTTGACCGGTGTAATTTCTCTCGCAAGGTCGCTCATCTAACCGCTATCCCTCTACTGTATCCCGGATTCAAAGGTCGCAAATTATAACACAACCGCGTAAAGACAGGTAAACCTATAGCGTTCTGCCGGAGCTTTATTCGCGTCGTTGTGCTGATATACTCGCGGTAATAATGAAATAAGGACCAGGAGTGCCCATGAATGCCGAAAAAAACACGTTAGCGCCCAACGTTGACCACGACGAGATTGCCAAATTTGAAGCCGTGGCTTCGCGCTGGTGGGATTTGGAAGGCGAGTTTAAACCGTTGCACCGGATCAACCCCCTGCGTCTGGGCTATATCGCCGAACGCGCTGACGGCCTTTTTGGCAAGAAAGTGTTGGATGTCGGCTGCGGCGGCGGCATTCTGGCCGAGAGCATGGCGCGTGAAGGCGCACAAGTCACCGGCCTGGATATGGGCTTCGAACCATTACAGGTGGCACGTTTGCACTCGCTGGAATCCGGGATTCACGTCGATTACGTGCAGGAAACGGTCGAAGAACATGCCGCGAAACATGCGCAGCAATATGATGTGGTCACCTGCATGGAAATGCTGGAGCACGTGCCAGACCCGCAATCGGTCGTAAAAGCCTGCGCACAGTTGGTGAAGCCGGGCGGTCACGTCTTCTTTTCCACCCTGAACCGCAACGGCAAATCCTGGCTGATGGCGGTCATCGGTGCAGAGTACATTCTGAAAATGGTGCCAAAAGGCACGCATGATATTAAGAAGTTTATCAAGCCTGCCGAACTGCTGCGCTGGGTCGATGAAACCAACCTGCGCGAGCAGCATATGATCGGCCTGCACTACAACCCGCTGACCAACACCTTTAAGCTGGCTCCGGGCGTTGATGTTAACTATATGTTGCATACAACGGACAAAAATAGCTGACATCAGAAGATATTCTTATATAGATTTGCGCTGCATCAAGCAGCGCTATCCTCCCTGTCGATGAAGAAATCGGCACTCGATCAAATTTTCATTTTTTTTTGCAAATCGTTGACATCCCTTACAGCCCTTACTGCGTGCGGACTTAGCCTTTTTTACGCTTTCTAAACCTCAATTTAACCTCAAAATCAACTCTTGTATGAGAAAGAAAGCAGACTAGAATACTCACCATATAGCGTTTCACTTATCAAAGAACCCCCATATATAGTATTTATCCACAGACTTAGCCACAAGCAACGTTTGTGGATAAGTGGGGGGATATTTCCTTTTCACGGACAGGTAAAAAGCACATGAATCAGAGTCTGCTGGTGACTAAGCGTGATGGCCGCACTGAGCGCATCAATCTCGATAAAATCCATCGAGTGCTCGACTGGGCGGCTGAAGGTCTGGAAAACGTCTCTATCTCTCAGGTTGAACTGCGTTCTCATATTCAGTTCTATGATGGGATTAAAACTTCCGATATCCATGAAACCATCATTAAAGCTGCAGCCGATCTGATCTCCCGCGACGCCCCGGATTACCAGTACCTGGCCGCACGCCTGGCGATTTTCCACCTGCGTAAAAAAGCCTACGGCCAGTTTGAGCCGCCGAAGCTGTTCGACCACGTACTGAAAATGGTTGAACTGGGTAAATACGACAATCATCTGCTGGAAGACTATACGGAAGAAGAGTTCAAGCAGATGGACTCTTTCATTGTCCACGACCGTGATATGACCTTCTCTTACGCTGCTGTAAAACAGCTTGAAGGCAAATACCTGGTACAGAACCGCGTAACAGGCGAAATCTACGAGAGCGCCCAGTTCCTCTATATTCTGGTTGCCGCGTGCCTGTTCTCAAACTACCCGCGCGACACGCGTCTGAGCTACGTTAAACGCTTCTATGATGCGGTTTCTACGTTCAAGATTTCTCTGCCGACGCCGATTATGTCCGGCGTGCGTACCCCGACTCGCCAGTTCAGCTCCTGCGTGCTGATCGAGTGCGGTGACAGCCTGGACTCCATCAACGCCACCTCCAGCGCGATCGTGAAATACGTTTCCCAGCGTGCCGGTATCGGCATTAACGCCGGTCGCATCCGTGCGTTGGGTAGCCCGATCCGTGGCGGTGAAGCGTTCCACACCGGCTGTATCCCGTTCTACAAGCACTTCCAGACGGCAGTGAAATCCTGCTCTCAGGGCGGCGTGCGCGGCGGTGCGGCAACGCTGTTCTACCCGATGTGGCATCTGGAAGTGGAAAGCCTGCTGGTACTGAAAAACAACCGCGGCGTCGAAGGCAACCGCGTGCGTCACATGGACTACGGCGTGCAGATCAACAAACTGATGTACACCCGTCTGCTGAAAGGCGGCGACATCACGCTGTTCAGCCCGTCTGACGTTCCTGGCCTGTACGACGCGTTCTTCGCCGATCAGGACGAATTCGAGCGCCTGTACGTGCAGTATGAAAACGACGACAGCATCCGTAAACAGCGCGTGAAAGCGGTTGAACTGTTCTCGCTGATGATGCAGGAACGCGCCTCCACTGGCCGTATCTACATCCAGAACGTCGACCACTGCAACACCCACAGCCCGTTTGATCCGGCGATTGCGCCAGTACGCCAGTCTAACCTGTGCCTGGAAATAGCCCTGCCGACCAAACCGCTGAACGACGTTAACGACGAAAACGGCGAAATCGCCCTCTGTACGCTTTCTGCGTTTAACCTGGGTGCTATCAAAGATCTGAGCGAGCTGGAAGAACTGGCCGTGCTGGCGGTGCGTGCGCTGGATGCGCTGCTTGATTATCAGGATTACCCAATTCTGGCCGCTAAACGTGGCGCCATGGGTCGTCGTACTCTGGGTATTGGCGTCATCAACTTTGCATACTGGCTGGCGAAAAACGGTAAACGTTATTCCGATGGCAGCGCCAACAACCTGACGCACGAAACGTTCGAAGCGATTCAGTACTATCTGCTGAAAGCCTCTAACGAACTGGCGATCGAACAAGGCGCATGCCCGTGGTTCAACGAAACCACCTACGCCAAAGGTATTCTGCCGATCGATACCTACAAGAAAGATCTGGATGCGATCACCAGCGAACCGCTGCACCTTGACTGGGAAGCCCTGCGCGAGTCTATTAAGACCCACGGTCTGCGTAACTCCACGCTCTCTGCCCTGATGCCATCCGAGACATCATCGCAGATTTCCAACGCCACCAACGGTATTGAACCGCCGCGCGGCTACGTCAGCATCAAAGCGTCGAAAGACGGTATCCTGCGTCAGGTTGTGCCGGACTACGAACACCTGCACGACGCGTATGAACTGCTGTGGGATATGCCGAACAACGACGGCTACCTGCAACTGGTGGGTATCATGCAGAAATTTATCGATCAGTCGATTTCTGCCAACACCAACTATGATCCGTCACGCTTCCCGTCAGGGAAAGTGCCGATGCAGCAGTTGCTGAAAGACTTGCTCACCGCCTATAAATTTGGCGTGAAAACCCTGTACTATCAGAACACCCGCGACGGGGCTGAAGATGCACAGGATGACCTGGTGCCGTCTATTCAGGACGATGGCTGCGAAAGCGGCGCGTGTAAGATCTGATCATTATTTCCCCCTCACCCCGGCCCTCTCCCGGAGGGAGAGGGTGAAAAGCGCACCGAGCCATTCCCTCTCCCTCCGGGAGGGGGTTAGGGTGAGGGGGCATTAAAACCACAGGACACATTCATGGCATATACCACCTTTTCACAGACGAAAAATGACCAGCTCAAAGAGCCGATGTTCTTCGGCCAGCCGGTCAACGTGGCCCGCTACGATCAGCAAAAATACGACATCTTCGAAAAGCTGATTGAAAAGCAGCTCTCCTTCTTCTGGCGGCCGGAAGAGGTTGACGTCTCCCGCGACCGCATTGATTACCAGGCGCTGCCAGAGCACGAAAAACATATTTTCATCAGCAACCTGAAGTATCAAACGCTGCTCGACTCCATTCAGGGCCGTAGCCCGAACGTCGCGCTGCTGCCGCTGATCTCTATTCCGGAACTGGAAACATGGGTGGAAACCTGGGCGTTTTCAGAAACTATCCACTCCCGCTCTTACACCCATATTATCCGTAACATCGTCAACGATCCGGCGATTGTGTTTGATGATATTGTGACCAACGAGCAGATTCAGAAACGCGCGGAAGGCATCTCCAGCTACTACGACGAACTGATTGAGATGACCAGCTACTGGCATCTGCTGGGTGAAGGCACGCATTCGGTGAACGGCAAAACCGTTACCGTCAACCTGCGCGAACTGAAGAAAAAGCTCTACCTGTGTCTGATGAGCGTTAACGCGCTGGAAGCAATTCGTTTCTATGTCAGCTTCGCCTGCTCCTTCGCGTTTGCGGAACGTGAGCTGATGGAAGGCAATGCCAAAATCATTCGCCTGATCGCTCGTGACGAAGCGCTGCACCTGACCGGCACGCAGCATATGCTGAACCTGCTGCGCAGCGGCGTCGATGACCCGGAAATGGCAGAAATCGCGGAAGAGTGTAAACAGGAGTGTTATGACCTGTTCGTGCAGGCGGCCCTTCAGGAAAAAGAGTGGGCAGATTACCTGTTCCGCGACGGTTCGATGATCGGCCTGAACAAAGATATTCTTTGCCAGTACGTGGAATACATCACCAACATCCGCATGCAGGCGGTAGGTCTCGATCTGCCCTTCCAGACACGTTCTAACCCAATCCCGTGGATCAACACCTGGCTGGTGTCCGATAACGTGCAGGTGGCACCGCAGGAAGTGGAAGTGAGCTCTTACCTGGTCGGTCAGATTGACTCTGAAGTTAACACCGACGACCTGAGTGATTTCCAGCTCTGATGAGCCGCGTTATCCTTCGCATCTCTGGCACACAGCTAGTGTGCCAGGATGAACACCCTTCTCTGCTGGCGGCGCTGGAATCTCACAATGTTGCGGTTGAATATCAGTGCCGCGAAGGCTACTGCGGATCATGCCGCACGCGGCTGGTCACGGGTCAGGTCGACTGGCTGACGGAGCCGCTGGCATTCATTCAGCCAGGCGAGATTTTGCCCTGCTGCTGCCGGGCGAAGGGTGATATTGAAATAGAAATGTAGAAAGGCGTGAGACCTTAATCAGGCCGGATAAGGCGCACGCCGCATCCGGCAGTTTTTCCTCACAATGCGTAATAGTACGCTTTCACCTTTTCCCAATCTGCTTTCGGAATCGGGTCGAGGTATTTTTCCAGCTGCGAGAAGTCATGATGAATCGCTTTTTCGCGACTCAGACGACGACGGCTTTTCTCAAGATCGAGGAAACCAGCTTCTACCGTACCTTCCGTTTTGACATAGATATGACGCACATAGCAACAACCGTGCTGACGATTCACGCTGTGCATCTTTTTGAAAGCCACGGCAACGGCCTTCAGCATGGCTTCACGGACGTCGTCCGGGAAAGGGGTAACCGCATGCTGATGATACCAGTCGCCAATGCTGATAAAACCTTTCATGTCTTCGGTGACCAACAACGCGCGCCATTCGCCATCAATCTTCATCGCTTTGCCATAAACGATCTTCGGCACGATAACGCCCGCTTTTTCGAGATCTTTAATCACGGCAATTTCACGCACAATGGTCGGGCGACCAAACGGATAGCGAACCGAGCGGAACAGGTGCTGGGTCATACGCTTCACGTACAGTTTTTTACCATCACGCTCAATACACTGGACGCCACTCATTCCGTTTCGGCGGTAGTTCGGCTCTTCAACCCAGTCACCTTCTGTCGCCCACCACTGATTAAATTCATCCAGTCCATTTGACACAGCCATTACTTGCCTCGCCCGCTATCGCTTAAACATTACCAAAAGTGAATCATATAATACCTTTATCAAAGCGCTTAGCATTTATCTGTTCATCTCATTTTTAGGCCCGCAATGCGCGAAAACGAAAGCAATAAGTTCGAATGTGCGCAACATCAAACAAATTCTCCACAAATTATGGCCTACTGAAGACAAGGATATTGTTATGTAGGGGCAGGAAAATGCAGCAATCAGGGGAGTACGATGCGATTATCATCGGCGGTGGCGCCACCGGCGCGGGAATTGCCCGCGACTGCGCACTGCGTGGCCTCAAGGTCGTCCTGGTCGAACGCCACGACATTGCCACTGGCGCGACCGGACGCAACCACGGTCTGCTTCACAGCGGCGCACGCTACGCCGTCACCGATAGCGAATCGGCACGTGAATGCATCAGCGAAAACCGTATTCTGAAACATATCGCCCGCCACTGCATTGAGCCCACCGGCGGGCTGTTTATCACCCTGCCGGAAGATAGCCTCGACTTTCAATCGACCTTTTTACAGGCCTGCGCAAGCGCGGGTATCGACGCGCAGGCGATCGATCCTCAGGAAGCGTTACGTATCGAGCCGGGCGTTAACCCGGCGTTGATTGGTGCGGTAAAGGTACCTGACGGCACCGTTGATCCCTTTCGCCTGACGTCGGCAAATATGCTCGATGCGCGTGAACATGGCGCTGACATTCTCACCGGTCATGAAGTCATTGGGCTGATTCGCGACGGCGCGAACGTGCGTGGCGTACGGTTATGCGCTCGCCAAACAAAGGAAACGCGTGAGCTTCGTGCGCAAGTCGTGGTGAACGCCGCCGGTATCTGGGGGCAACGCATCGCCGAGTACGCCGACCTGAGCATTCGCATGTTCCCGGCCAAAGGATCCCTTCTCATTCTCGATCATCGCATCAACCAGCACGTGATTAACCGCTGCCGCAAACCAGCTGATGCCGATATTCTGGTGCCGGGTGATACCATTTCGTTGATTGGCACCACCTCCATGCACATTGATTACAATGAAATTGACGATAACCGCGTCACCGCCCAGGAAGTGGATACGCTCATCCGCGAAGGTGAAAAACTGGCGCCGCGCATGGGCCGCACGCGCATTCTGCGCGCTTACTCAGGCGTGCGCCCGTTAGTGGCCTGCGATGACGATCCAACCGGGCGCAACGTCAGCCGCGGCATTGTGTTATTCGATCACGCGCAGCGCGACGGTTTAGAGGGATTCATTACCATCACCGGTGGCAAACTGATGACCTATCGCCTGATGGCCGAATGGGCCACCGACGCGGTGTGTCGCAAAGTCGGAAACACGACATCGTGTACCACCGCCGCAACACCTTTACCCGGTTCACGTGAAAGCCAGGAGAAAACACTCCAGCGCATCATCTCTCTGCCCGCGCCACTGCGGGGTTCCGTGATTTATCGTCACGGCGACCGCACGCCAGGCTGGATCGGCGACAACCGCCTGCATCGTAGCCTGGTATGTGAATGTGAAGCCGTTACGGCAGGCGAAGTGCAGTATGCCGTAGAAAACCTGAATGTTCGCAATCTGCTCGATCTGCGTCGTCGCACCCGCGTCGGTATGGGCACGTGTCAGGGCGAATTGTGCGCCTGCCGCGCGGCGGGTCTGCTGCCACGTTTTCACGCCACCAATGCCAGCCAGTCGCTGAAACAACTGTCCGATTTCCTTAATGAGCGCTGGAAAGGCGTGCAGCCAATCGCCTGGGGCGATGCGCTGCGCGAAAGCGAACTGACACGCTGGGTTTATCAGGGGCTATGCGGGCTGCAAAAGGAGCATCAGGATGAAATTTGATACGGTTATCATTGGCGGCGGCCTGGCCGGGCTCGTGTGCGGATTACAGCTTCAGTCACAAGGCTTGCGCTGCGCCATTGTCAGCCGCGGGCAAAGCGCGCTGAACTTCGCATCAGGCTCGCTGGATCTCCTGAGCAAGTTGCCCGATGGGCAGCCTGTTGAGGATGTGCTTCTCGGCCTGAAAGCATTAGTGCGGCAAGCCCCTGAGCATCCTTACAACAAAGTGGGCTGCGAGAACGTTTTCTCGTACGCCCGTCAGGCACAAGCGCTGTTCAGCGCTTGTGGTATCGATTTTCAGGGCGACGCCGGGCAGCCGCATCAACGTGTGACTCCACTGGGCTTGTTGCGCAGCGCCTGGCTCAGCCCACGTGAGACGCCGCGCTTCCCGCCCGTTGCCAGCAAAGTCCGTATTGTGGGAATAACCGGCTTTCTCGATTTTCAGGCTCCGCTTGCCGCTGCATCATTACGCAAACAGGGCCTCGACGTTGATTCGGTTGAAATCGACCTGCCGCAACTGGATGTACTGCGCGAAAACGCCAGCGAATTCCGCGCGGCAAACATCGCACGCCTGCTCGACCAGCCGGAACAATGGCAACCGTTGTACGATTCGCTCGCTCCGCTGGCAGAAGGTTACGATGCCCTGTGGCTTCCGGCCTGTTTTGGCGCCAGCGATAGCCAACTGTATGACTGGCTTTCCGCAAAGCTCAGCTGCGCGCTCCATCTACTGCCAACGCTCCCACCATCCGTACCCGGCATGCGGTTACAGGCGCAGCTTCAGCGGCAGTTTATCCGCGCGGGCGGCGTGTGGATGCCGGGCGATGAGGTACAAAAAGTGACGCTGGAACATCAACGCGCCACCGCTGTCTGGACGCGTAACCACGCAGATATTCCCCTGCGTGCACGTTATGTCGTGCTGGCGAGCGGCAGTTTCTTTAGCAACGGATTAATCGCCAACCGTGAAACGATTCGCGAGCCGGTGCTTAATCTCGATGTGATGCAGGCGGCAACCCGCGCATTATGGTCTCGACCGGATGTTTTTGATCCTCAGCCCTGGCAGCAGTTCGGGGTTGCGACCGATGCAATGCTGCGCCCGGCCATTGGTGGACAGCAACTGGAAAATGTGTTTGTGATTGGTTCGGTGCTGGGCGGCTGCGATGCCATCGCTCAGGGCTGTGGCGGTGGCGTTTGTGCGGTGACGGCACTTCATGCCGCGCAGCAAATCGCCCTGCTGGTGGGAGGTGAAGCATGAGTAACGGCCTGTTCGAGAATTGCATCAAATGTACCGCCTGCACCACGGCCTGCCCAATCAGCCGGGTGAATCCGCGTTATCCGGGGCCGAAACAGGCAGGGCCGGACGGCGAACGGCTGCGCCTGAAAGATGGCGCGCTGTATGACGAGGCGCTGAAATATTGCATCAACTGCAAACGCTGCGAAGTGGCCTGCCCGTCCGATGTCAAAATTGGCGATATCATCCAGCGCGCCCGCGCGCGCTATGACGTCACCACGCCGTCATTGCGTAACCGCATACTCAGCCATACGGATCTGATGGGGCAGATGTCGACGCCGTTTGCGCCTCTGGTGAATGCGGCAACGGGGCTGAAGCCCGTGCGTCATCTGCTGGATGTAGCGCTTAAAATTGATCATCGCCGCACGCTGCCAAAATACTCCTTCGGCACCTTCCGCCGCTGGTATCGCAGCGTGGCAAAACAGCAGGCGCAGTTTGCCGAGCAGGTGGCATTTTTCCATGGCTGCTACGTCAACTACAACCATCCGCAATTGGGCAAAGATTTGATTAAGGTGCTGAATGCGCTGGGAACAGGCGTCCAGTTGTTGAGCAAAGAGAAGTGCTGCGGCGTGCCGTTGATTGCTAACGGTTTCACCGATAAGGCGCGCAGGCAGGCGCAAAGCAACGTCGCGTCACTGCGCGAGGCCATTGAAGATAAATCGCTGCCGGTTATCGCGACCTCTTCCACCTGTACCTTTACCCTGCGCGATGAATATCCGCATCTGCTGAATGTCGATAACGGCGGCCTGCGCGAGCATATCGACCTTGCCACGCGCTGGCTGTGGCGAAAACTGGACGAAGGCAAAACGCTGCCGCTAAAACCGTTGCCGCTGAAGGTGGTGTATCACACACCGTGTCATATGGAGAAAATGGGTTGGACGCTGTACACACTGGAACTGCTGCGGCAAATTCCCGGGCTGGAGCTTACGGTGCTCGATTCCCAGTGCTGCGGTATTGCCGGTACCTATGGCTTTAAATCGGAGAATTACCCCACGTCCCAGGCCGTCGGCGCGCCGCTGTTCCGACAGATAGAGGAAAGCGGCGCAGATATCGTGGTGACCGATTGCGAAACCTGTAAGTGGCAAATCGAGATGTCCACCAGCAAGCGCTGCGAACACCCGATTACGCTGCTGGCGCAGGCGCTGTCGGCATAAACCGAGGACAAAGCCTGATGCGCTTTGCTTATCAGGCCTACCGGGTCAGGTGAAATGTGTAGGCCGGATAAGGCGCAGCCGCATCCGGCAATGCCACCGGCACAAAGCCTGATGCGCTTCGCTTATCAGGCCTACCCGGTCAGGGGAAATCTGTAGGCCGGATAAGGCGCAGCCGCATCCGGCAATACCACCGGCACAAAGCCTGATGCGCTTCGCTTATCAGGCCTACCCGGTCAGGGGGAATTTGTAGGCTGGATAAGGCGCAGCCGCATCCGGCAATGCCACCGGCACAAAGCCTGATGCGCTTCGCTTATCAGGCCTACCGGGTCAGATGAAATTTGTAGGCCGGATAAGGCGCAGCCGCATCCGGCAATGCCACCGGCACAAAGCCTGATGCGCTTCGCTTATCAGGCCTACCAGGTCAGGGAAAATTTGTAGGCCGGATAAGGCGCAGCCGCATCCGGCAATGCCACACCACTACACCTTCAGCGTTTCCACCACTTCAATCCAGCCGTGCTCGCTCGCAACATCCATACCGTTAAGCCAGCGGCGCAGCATGTTCATTGCCATCATGGCGCAGACCTGCTGACGCACAACCAGACTGTGACGCGTGGTATTGAACTTCACGCGCAGCGCCCAGGTGCCTTCCGCGGTGGAGAGCGCGAAGTTCAGATGCTCATTTTCGAGCCCGGTTACCGCTAGCGCTACGCCAGCAAAATGGTTTTCGCGGCGTTCTTGTGCCCAACGTGCCGTTTGTGCCAGCGTTTCTTCCTGCGACGGAATCACCTCACTGGCCAGTAGCGGCGCGCCCGCGCGTTGCAGTTCCAGCGCCAGCAGCCCACCGGTAAACTGCTCGCTAAGCGTCAGGCTCAGTTGCTTATCCAGCAAGGCGCGAGCAAGCTGTTTCGGCAGGCCTTCCGTGCCTTCAAAAATCAGACTCTCGCCCGCCACTTTTTTCACTTCCGGCCACAGAGCTTCCATTGCCTGACGTTCACTCGCCGGGCCAGTCAGCTTGAGCTCGATAATCGGCATCGATGAACGATAGCCCATCGATACGCCCGCAGGCAGCGTCAGATGATCAAGGCTTTGCGCAAGGTCGCTTTCCGAACGTCCGAAGGTAGTGAGACGCAGGCACAGCGGCGGCTCAGGAATGTCAAAGCGAGCACGCAGACGTGGCAAAATTTCCTGCTGAACCATCACTTTAAATTCAGACGGCACGCCAGGGGTGAAGAAAATAAGGCAGCGGTTAAGCTTGATGGCAAAACCGCAGGCCGTACCCACCGGGTTATCGATAAACTCGGCGCTGGCAGGAATTTCCGCCTGTTTGCGATTGGCTGGTGCCATCACGCGGCCACGCTCTTTGAAAAATTTCTCCATCTGCGCCAGCCACGGTTCATGCAGTACCAGCGATTCACCTTTCGCCGTTGCGGCAGCAAGCGCGCTTAAATCATCGCTGGTCGGCCCTAAACCGCCATTTACAATCAGGACATCAGCCTGCGTGCTGCGCTCGCGCAAAATCGCCACCAGGTCATCGAGTTTGTCGCCTACGGTGTTACGCCGGGAAAGCGGTAAACCTTGTTCAAATAAGAAATCAGCAAGCCAGGCCGCATTGGTATCAACAATTTGCCCGTATAAGACTTCATCGCCCGTAGACAGCATCTCTACGTTTATCATCGCTTTCTCCAGTAAAAGAGGACGATTTACTATAGCGCAAGGCGAGGAATAAAAACGAGAAAACTGGCGCGGCAGCGTGCCACGCCGGGGGGAGAATCAGAAATTGGCGCTGACGCCGACGTAGGGGCCATCGGCAACGGCGCTGTCGCGATTGCCATCTTTGCCCGCGAGATTGATATAGCGATAACCCGCTTCCACGCTCAATGGACGCATAATCATAAAGCGGCCACCCGCGTTAGCTTCTTCGTAATCTTTGACGCCGCTGGAAAGTGAATCCGGCGAGTAGTAATACTCACCGAACAAACGGAAGCGCTCACCCAGTTCCCACTGTAATCCACCGCCAACTGCCGCCGCGTAACCATCGTCACCGTAGTTCGGGCTCAGATAAACACCTTTGCCGCCCGCTGTTGCCATAAACGGCCCTAATGGAATGTTCAACCCCAACGCCGCGCCCACAATATCGCCGCGATCGTCGTTATGCGCCCAGTTACCGCTCAGCGCAAGACCTGTAGATTCGGTGCCAAAGCCGACGCCGATATTGGTATATTCTTCGCCAGCCTGGCCGCTGATGCTAATTGCATTTGCCGCAACCGGGAGCAACAACATCCCCATCAGACCAAATAGAATGCTCTTTTTCATTTTATTCCTTTCCCGCAAGCACTGTGTGAATAGCCAAAAAAAAACGGGCGAATTGTACTGCTCAATTTTGCCAACCGCATGAACTAAAAGGGCGATCATACTTTTAAATGTAACTAATTACGTCACAAAAGTATTTTGAGAAATACGCAGAAAGACAGGGATAGAAGAATCGGGAAACAGAGGCTTATCCCGATTCATTACAGAGGAGAGCTAGCGGGGAGATGGACCTAAAATCTGTGAGACCCACGTCCGCAGTTGATGACGCGAGACTTTGATCCCGCTATTTTTCATCGTTTCCGGCAACCGTAGCCAGTGACACGGTTGCTGGAAGCCGGCCAGTTTACCTTTCACCCAGCCAGCGAGGAGAGTGAGGTCGACATCGCCTTCACAGTCCACTACCGCGACCGGTCGCTGCCCGAACTCGGGGTCGTCCAGCGGAACGATAAACACCTGTGAAACCGCAGGGTGCGCCACAATCACCCGTTCCACTTCTTCAGGCTGTATACCTTCCCCACCGCTAAAGAAGAGGTTATCCATACGCCCAACGATATAGAGCTTACCGTCGCGAATTTCGCCGCGATCGCGCGTGGCAAACCAGCCCTCGGCATTGACCAGCGGCACAAGCACACCATCCCGCCAGTAGCCCGAGGCCATGCTTTGCGCGCGTAGCCAGATTTCACCGTTCACCAGTTTGAGCTCACGCCCGGCAAGCGGCGTCCCCACATCATCGCCACCGTTGGCTTCCCGCGCACATACCGTCGAGGCAAATTCGGTCAACCCGTAGCCGCAGAAGGTACGGATACCCATCGTGCTTGCCTGCTCAGTAAGCTCTGCGGGAATGGCTGCACCGCCTAACAGCACGGCTTTCAGCGACAGAGGCTGTTTTTCATTCAGCAAACGCCAGAGCTGAGTCGGCACGAGCGAGGCGAGGGTACACCCTTGCAGCGCTTCGGCGAGTGGACGCTCGCTCACCGCCATCTGCGCGCCGGCGTAAAGCCAGCGCCAGAAAATCCCCTGCCCGGAGACGTGGAATAGCGGCAACGACAAGAGCCAACATTCATCCTGTGCAAACGGAATTAAACTTAACACGCCCTGCGCGCTGGCAAGATGCGCCGCGCAGGTGTGCGCCGCCGCTTTCGGCAGTCCCGTGGAGCCCGATGTGAGCGTCATCGAAGCCAGACGTTCAGGTCGCCAGCCAACATCGTGATAATCCGTTGATTCTTGCAGCGTGAGGCGCGGCAGTGAATCGGCAATCTCACTGGTTTCCAGAGTGAGCACGTGACGCAGCGTTAACGCTGGCAGTAAGGTATTAATCAGCGTCGTGGGCAGACGAGGGTTGAGCGGCAAAATGCGCGCCCCGCACTGTAACAATGCCAGCCAGGCCAGCACCGTTTCATCCCGGTTGCGGGCGCAGAGGGCGACCCCGTCGCCATCACGTACACCCTGCGCCTGAAAACCGGCCGCCAGCGCGTCGATGCGCTCACATAACGCAGCCCAGTTAAGCATCTCGTTGTCGAGACGCAGTGCAGGCATATCACCCTGTTGCGCTCGCCAGTCACGCCAGGGCCAGGTTGAAAAATTCACAACAGCGGCTCCAGCGACAGCATATCCAGGCACGGCAGCGGATTATCCGGCCAGCGGCGAAGTAACTGTGCCTGCATCAGGTTCAGCGTGTCGAGACCCGGAATCGTATCCGGCGTCAGCCAGGCCGCAATCCGCGCTAGCTGCGTCAACCCAAGGCTCGACTCAATGGAAGAGCTGATGACCGCCGTCAAACCCAGCGCGTGCGCCGCCGCCACTTGCGCCTGCACTTTTTGCAGGCTACCGGTGAGGGTTGGTTTAATCACCACCGCACGCACGCCGGGCTCCGCTTCAAAGCGGAAATCGTCATCGCGCAGGCTTTCATCCCACGCGATAGCAATGCCCGTTTCCGCGGCAAACGCGCGTGAATCATCACGTGTTTTACACGGTTCTTCGAGAAACGCGATGCGATCGCGGAATGCCGGGTTGACGTATTTGGCAAACTGCTGCGCTTTCAGCGGCGTCCAGGCGCGATTGGCATCCAGACGCAGATGTAAATCGGGGATCGCTTCAAGCAGCAGATTGACCACCATGCCGTCGCGCACGGCCTCGTACAGCCCGACTTTCACCTTCGCCACTTTTTCGCCGGGCATATCGGCCAGCGCCAGCACCAGTTCATCCGGGTCGCCGGTGCACAGTGGGGCGGCACGATAATCCGCCATTATCGGCAGCGTATCGTCGAGTTCCGCCAGCGCGCAGCTAATGCCAAACGCCGCCGAGGGCAGTTCCGGCAACGGGGTATCAGCACCCTGTCGCCAGTTTTGCACCCAGCCCAGTAAAGCGGATTGCGCGTCGTCCAGCGTTTCACGGCTAAAGCCCGGAAGTGGGGAGACTTCCCCCCAGCCTTCGCGCTCACCGTCACGCAGCCAGACAAACAATCCGTCGCGGGTTTTCAGCCGCCGTTCGCGCAGTACCACACCCGCGTCCATCGGTACCTGCCAGCGGTAAACCTGCGCGTGCCTCATTACGGATTCCGTTTGAATTTGCTGAAATCAGGCTGACGTTTCTGGTTGAACGCGTTGCGCCCTTCCTGACCTTCTTCGGTCATGTAGAACAGCATCGTGGCGTTACCCGCCAGTTCCTGCAGGCCCGCCTGACCATCACAGTCGGCGTTCAGCGCGGCTTTCAGGCAACGCAGCGCCATCGGGCTGTTTTGCAGCATTTCGCGACACCAGCGAATGGTCTCTTTTTCGAGGTCAGCCAGCGGTACCACGGTGTTCACCAGGCCCATATCCAGCGCTTCCTGAGCATTGTACTGACGGCACAGGAACCAAATTTCACGCGCTTTTTTCTGCCCGACGATACGCGCCATGTAGGATGCGCCCCAGCCGCCGTCGAAGGAGCCCACTTTCGGGCCCGTCTGACCAAAGATAGCGTTTTCTGCCGCAATGGTCAGGTCACACATCATGTGCAGTACGTGACCGCCGCCGATGGAGTAGCCAGCCACCATCGCCACCACCGGTTTCGGGCAGGTGCGGATCTGGCGCTGGAAATCGAGCACGTTCAGGTGGTGCGTACCCGCATCATCCTGGTATCCGCCGTAGTCGCCGCGCACTTTCTGATCGCCACCGGAACAGAAGGCCTTGTCACCTTCGCCAGTCAGGACGATCACGCCAATATTGTCGTCATAGCGCGCATCCGCGAGCGCCTGGATCATCTCTTTGACCGTCAACGGGCGGAACGCATTACGTACCTGAGGACGGTTAATGGTGATTTTGGCGATGCCGTCAGCGGATTTCTGGTAACGAATGTCAGTGTAGCCTTCAGAACAGTCCTGCCATTCAATCGGGGCGTAAAGCATAGCTTCATCAGGATAGATCATAGTGTGTCCTATAGTCAGAGATGCACAATCTGCGCCAGACACGCCACCACGCCCTCGGGGTTTTCCCGGTGCGCGTTGTGTCCGGCATTACGAATTACATGGCAAGGCGCGGCAAGTTCATCGGCAATGGCCCTGAATTTGCTATCGCGTTCGCCGCAGAGATACCAGAATGGGAAGGCACGATCGCGCAGGGCACCGCGCAGATCGTCCTGCACGCTTAACGACGTTGCTAAGAGCATAGCCGCCAGCGCGCTGCCGTCATTATTTTGGCGTAGCGCCACCAGCGCGTCGCGCTGTGCAGGCGTCAGGCTGGCAAAGACCGGCTGCCGATACCAGGCGTCAAACACCTGGTTCAGGGGTTCATGGGCAAAACGCTGCGCCCAGCGATTGTCCGATTGCCAGCGCTGCGCGCGTTGTTCGGCACTTTGCAGCCCGGGATGGCCGCCCTCAACCACCACGCCCAGCAACCCTTGCGGCTGATGCTGGCAGGCAAAGGTCATCGCAATACGACCGCCCAGCGAGTAGCCAATCAGCCAGTAGCTGAGGATGTTGTAACTAAGTAACGTAGTCTGTAACGCCGCGCAAACATCGGCGAAGTGGGTTACCCGGCAATCGGCAGAACTGCCGTGACCGGGGAGATCGATATAAAGCCGCGAGGCGCGCGGGAACGCCTCGCCTACCGTTTGCCACTCATGGCAGTCGCCGGAGAAACCGTGCAGAAATACCAGCCACGGTTGCCCCGCATCACCTTCGCGCGCAACGGCATTTAACATCATAGATGGCTGACCTGCGCCAGCAGTTGTTGCAGCGTTTGCGCGCCATCGGTGTCATTCACCACCAGCTCAATCACCGTGGTGGCGGGTGTACGCCAGGCTTTATCAAGCGCGGTTTCAAGCGCGGCCCAGTCCTGCGGCTGATGATAATTCAGGCCAAACATTTTCGCCGCATGTTCGAAATGTACATTCTGCGGCATGGCGTAGAAGCGTTCGCGTTCTTCCACCGGGGTGGGTAGCAGTGAGAAAATCTGCCCACCGTTGTTATTCACCACGATGAGTACGAAAGGTGCGGAAACCTGACGCAGCAACGCCAGTGCATTGAGGTCATACAACGCGGAGAGATCGCCCACAATCGCCAGCGTTGATTTAGCGCTGGCACGCTGCACGCCCGCCGCCGTGGAGATCAAACCGTCGATACCGCTGGCCCCGCGATTGCTGTAGACCGGATACCCGGCAGGGAGCTGGCTTAGCGCGTCAATCAGACGTACCACCAGGCTGTTGCCGACAAAGAGCTGCCCCTGCTGCGGTAAATAATGGCGAATGCGGTGCGCCAGCTGCGCTTCACCGAAGGTTTCGCTGATGGCGCACACGCTCTCCCACGCCTGCTCAGCAAGACGCGGGATCGCCGTACACCACGGCGTGCGTTTTTCTGCCGGATGCAGTTCCAGCCAATGGTCGATGTCGCATACCAGTCGGCGACCACGATGATGTGCCGGATCGAGCCGCCCGGTGAGATTATCCACCAGCCAGTACTCCTCCGGCTCACAGGCCTGCTGCCACTGCAACAGGCGTTTGCCCGTCAAGCTGCTGCCAATCTGCACCACGATTTGCGCCTGAGCCAGTTCCGTCACTGCCGCGGCATTACCCAACCACAAATCCGCGCAGGGCAAGGGTTGGCCCGTTTGCGAAAGGACATCGCCAATCAGCGGCCAGCCGAGCGTTTTCGCCCATTCGGCAACCTTTTTGCCCTCTTCCGCGCTCATGCGTCCGGCAACCACAACGCCGCGCTTTTGCCGCCAGAAAAACCAGTCACGCTGCTTATTGCTTTCAAGATGCAGCGACTCGCGCAGCCAGGGTTTGTCTTCCTGCCACCAGTTACCCAGCGCCTGCTGCCAGTCGAGGCCCGTGTCGTCCATCTCACCGTACAGTGGTTCCGCGAACGGGCAGTTAATGTGTACGCCGCCCGCATGCAACGAACCCAGCGCATGATCAATCGAAGAGACCAGCCAGCGAGCCGGAATATCCTGGCTCGGACGCGGCAGAGAAAGCGTTTCAGAGGGATGTGAAGCAAACATGCCCGGCTGACGAATCGCCTGATTCGCCCCACAGTCAATCAGCTCCGGCGGCCTGTCGGCGGTCAGAAGTATGATTTTTTCCCCGGTGAGCCCGGCTTCAATCAGCGCCGGATAGAGGTTCGCCACCGCAGTTCCTGAGGTAACAATCACCGCGACCGGTTGGCGACTGACCTTCGCCAACCCTAACGCCAGATGCCCCAGCCCACGCTCATCAAAATGCGTGTGATGAATAAATGTACGGTTTTCAGCTGCCGCCAGGGTGAGCGGTGTGGAACGTGACCCCGGAGCGATGCAGATATGGCGCACGCCGTGACGGGTTAAAGCTTCAAGGATCACCGCCGCCCAGCGTCGGTTGAAAGCGCTTACTGACATATGTTTGTCCGGTATCAATATTGCGACTCAGTATAAATAATACGAAACAATGAGATTTTGATATGAGTCGTTAATGTTCTACTCAGAGAACAATAAAGAACGCAGGCCCGCTGCTTTATTTTCTATTTCCTGCCATTCGGAATCGGCCTGCGACCCGGCAACAATTCCCGCGCCCGCATACAGACGCACCGTGTTGCCGCTCACTTTCGCCGACCGCAGCGTCACGCAAAACTCGCTTTGGCAGCGGCTGATATAGCCCGCCGAACCTGCGTACCATTCCCGCGAGAATGGCTCAAAGCAATCAATAAAATCAAAAGCCTGAGTACGTGGTAAGCCAGAGACGGCGGCAGTAGGTTGCAGTTGCATTAAACAGCGGTCATCGCTGGCTTCTTTCAGCGTAGCCTGGATAACACGGCGTATATGCTGAACTTTTCTCAGGCGAACGATTTCGGCGGGCAGAATGTCGAGCGCATCGACATGTTTCTGCAGGCGCGCACAGATATCGTCCACCACCAGCATGTTCTCGCGCTGGTTTTTGTCGTCATTCATTAACCAGTCGGCCAGGTGCTGCGCCTGCGTCGGGTCCGGATGACTGGCGACGGTTCCCGCCAGTGCTTCAGTTTCCAGTTCGAGACCACGCCTGCGCCAGAGACGTTCCGGCGATGAGCCGAAAAAGGCCTGCCCTGCGTCAAACGCCATAAAGAAGTGATAACAGTGGAGATTAACGCGGCGGCTGGCGGCCATTAACGCCCCGGCATCGGGTGGCGTCGTAAACGTCAGGTCGGTAGCACGCGCCAGCACCACTTTCTCAAATTCGCCATTGGCGATAGCAAGCGTGGCTTGTTCAATCAGACCGCGCCATCCGGCTTCGCCTGGTCGGTGTAACTCGCTTTCCAGCGTTAGCGCAGAGGTGTGACAGACGCTTTGCGACGACAGTTGCGTAATAAACGCTTTTGCCGCTACGGCGTCAGCGTGCAACGAGGTCTCGCTCGCCAGGTTCACTCTTAACGACGCGCGTCCGCCCTCACGACGCCACTCCAGGCGCGGTAAAAAAAGCGCTATCTGTCGGTAGTCAAAACTATTCAGGCCGCAAATGCGGGCATCATCCGCATCATAGCGAGCTAAAAAATCTTCGGCCTGAGCCAGGGAGGAAAACGAAACGGTCGCGCCCAGGGCGGCAAGTTCATCATCGCCGCTGCGCTGCTGCCACCAGAATTGCGGCCACACAGTCTGGGCATTTAACCAGCAAAGCGGGTCGAACGCGTCATTCAGGGGGAAAGGAACTTCGATAATTCGCGTGCCGGGTGAAGCGGGAAAATCGTCCGACAGAGAGTCAGCCAGACTCTTTAGCGCAGCAGAAACGGATAGCACGCGAACCTCCCTATTCTAAAAACCGTACATTATACGGGGTACTGCCTGTAAAAAGCAGTACCCATGATTAGGGAGTGTGATTTTGCTCAGCGACGGGTCAATAAAAGACCTAACACCAGCCCGACCGCTGCACCTACACCAATACCCTGCCACGGTTTTTCGTGCACATAATCGTCGGCGCGATAGACCGCTTTTTTCGCCCGGTAATAGTAAGTGTCGGAAGCATGGCTCACGCGGGATTTAACCTCATGCAGCGCATTTTCCGCGCGCGCTTTCAGCTCGACATATTTCTGGTCAGCGGGATCGCCGGAAGAACGTAGCACCTCTTCCAGGGTATCGCTCAGCAGAGTCAGGTCGTCGTCAATATGTGTTTCATTAACCATAATATATCTCCATGTTTGCTAAACCAGTGGGATAACTATAGTCAACGCTTGCCGGTTACGCCTGGCCAACCTCGCGCGCCATCCCGACATGCGGGATGCCATCTTCATCATAGATCTCCGTCACCGGAATAAAACCAAAGTGCCGATAGAAATTCTGCAAATGCGCCTGCGCGCCCAGATAGAGCGCGTGTTCCGGCCAGTGCTGCGCGCAGCTTGCCAGCGCGTATTCCATCAGTTGATAACCCAATTTCTCCCCACGATCGCCAGGGCTGACAATCACCCGACCAATGGTAACAGGAGAAAAATCATCCTCATTTTTCAGAAGTCTCGCATACGCCACCAGCCTGTCGCCCTGCCAGCCGAGGATATGACGGTTTTCGCCAAGCAGATCCTCGCCGTCAATATCCTGATAGACACAGGCCTGCTCAACCACAAAAACTTCACAGCGTAATTGCAGCAGCGCGTACAACTGCGGGACGGTTAAATCAGAATGGTGCAAATCTTGCCACTGAATCATGATAGGCTCCTTCATCGTTATTGTTTTTTTACCGCCAGGGGAGCGGCGTTATGCAACTGACTTTTTTGGGAACATCCGCTGGCGTACCGACCCGGACGCGCAACGTCACCGCCATTCTGCTGCATCATCAGCATCCAACGCAACCGGCAGTCTGGCTGTTTGACTGCGGCGAGGGCACGCAGCATCAACTGCTGGAAACCACCCTGCATCCGGGAAAAATCGACCGCATCTTCATCACCCATTTGCATGGTGATCATCTGTTTGGCCTGCCGGGGCTGCTGTGCAGTCGTTCAATGGCGGGCAATATGAACCCGGTAACGCTATACGGGCCAAAAGGTTTACGCGAGTTTGTTGAAACCGCGCTGCGGCTGAGCGGCTCGTGGACCGATTACCCGATGGAGATAATCGAAGTAACGGCCGGTTTTGTGATGGATGATGGACTGCGCAAAGTGACGGCCTATCCGCTAAACCACCCGGTAGAGTGCTATGGCTATCGCATCGAAGAACATGAAAAGCCCGGTGCGCTGGATGCAAAAGCGCTGGCTGCCGCAGGCGTGAAGCCTGGGCCACTGTTCCAGCAACTTAAAGCCGGGCAATGCGTGACGCTGGAGGATGGCCGCGTGATTGATGGCCGCGACTATCTTTCTCCCGCAACGCCAGGTAAAACACTGGCGATTTTTGGCGACACCGCCCCCTGCGTGGGCGCGTCCGCGTTAGCACAGGGTGTCGATATGATGGTGCATGAAACCACGCTGGAAACGGCGATGGAAGAGAAAGCTAACAGCCGCGGGCACTCGTCAACGCGTCAGGCCGCCGAACTGGCGCGCGATGCGGGCGTGGGGCGTTTAGTTATTACGCACGTCAGTTCGCGCTATGACGCCGAAGGATGCAGGCGGATGCTGGCAGAGTGCCGGGATATTTTCCCGGCAAGTGAAATGGCGGAGGATTTTACCGTCATTACGCTGTGATTGTGACGGGGGCAAAATAGCCCCCTTCGTTTTTTACGGATAACGAAACTCGGAAAACCATTTGAATCGATAACGTTGATTACGTAGCTTTCGCGCTTCGTAATGACATCCCAGGCGTTCCCAACAATCGGTAAGGTAATCCGGACACTGGCTGCGGCGAAATGCGTACATTTAATCTCCCGTAGACTTTGCCAATATCCGTTGCATCTGACGCAGTTCCATCGTTACCAGGGCATTCGAAAAAATATCACGCGCCTCTCGCCACGGAACGAATTTAAGACGCATTGCCAAATCCGCGATCCAGGAAATGATATCGTCAGCCCCGATACATTTTTCGCAAAACGGCAAATTTCTGATAAGGATTCATCATAAATTTCGGCTTCACTTTCTGCAAAATCCAGGCGCGCCAGCGCAGCCTTGAGTTCCATGTATAAAAAAACCGCCGATAAATCGGCGGTTTTTTCACATCAACGCGTAACCTTACATCAGCGGCATTGCCATCTGAACCAGGTCGATTAACGGCTGCGGCCAGACGCCCAGCACCAGCACCAGCAGTGCGGAAATCAGCACCACGATACCGCCCGCGCTGTATTGCCAGTTCGACGGCGCATCGCGGTTCAGCTGTTCCGGCGCATGCAGGTACAGGCTTACCGCCACACGCAGGTAGTAGTAGAGACCGATTGCCGAACCAACCACCACGGCGCCAACCAGCCACCACAGATGCGTTTGCACACCGACGGCCAGAACGTAGAACTTGCCGATAAAGCCCAGCGTCATCGGGATCCCCGCCAGCGACAGCATCATCACCGTCATTACCGCAGAGAGGATCGGACGATGCCAGAACAGACCGCGATAAGAGAACAGTGATTCTGCGTCCGGGCCGCGATACGGGCTGGACATCAGGCTCACCACGCCAAACGCGCCGAGGCTGCTGAACAGGTAACCGGCCAGATACACGCCTACCGCTTCCATCGACATTTCGCCGCTTTGCAGCGCAATCAGCGCCACCAGCAGGTAGCCGAGGTGAGAGATAGAGGAGTAACCGAGCAGACGTTTGATGTTGGTCTGGCTCAGGGCCATCAGGTTACCGAAGATGATGGAAGCAAAGGCAATCAGACCCAGCACCACGCGTACCGCTTCGCTATCCCCCACTGGCGCATAGAGGAACAGACGCATCACCACGCCGAAGATAGCGATTTTGCTCGCCGTCGCCAGGAAGGTGGAAACCGGCGCTGGTGCGCCCTGGTATACGTCTGGCGTCCACAGGTGGAACGGCACCAGAGAGAGTTTAAAGCCAAGGCCGACAATCATCATGCCCAGACCCGCCAGCAGCAGCGGTTCATGCAGCATGTTGTCCGCCAGGCTCTTACCAAGCGCGACGAACGACAGGTTACCGGAGTTAGCGTAAACCAGCGCCATACCGAACAGCAGGAAAGATGATGCCGCCGCAGACAGAATGGTGTACTTGATACTCGCTTCCAGCGAACGTTTCTGCCGGAAAGCGTAGCCAATCAAACCAAACAGCGGCAGCGAGATAAGCTCAATACCCAGGAACAGCGCCGCCAGATGGTTGGCGTTCGCCAGCAGAATGCCACCCAGTGCGGCAATCAGCACCAGCAGGTAGAACTCTTCTTTGTTATCCGGGTAGCCTTCCAGCCACGGGTAGGCAAACGTACAGGTCGCGAGGCTCGCCAGCAGCACCAGCCCGGTATAGAGCATGGCATAGCCGTCGACGCGCATCAGAGGCGTCACGTCCATTGCGCCTGCCTGGCCAACAAACCAGAGCGAAACCAGCGCCGCGTTAAGCCCGATAACCGCAAGCGTAGCGTTGAGGAAGTGATTGCGTCGCCACGCAATGGAGAGCATCACAACCACCACCGTCAAGCCGACGATCAGCAGCGGTAACAGCGCGATCAGTTGTTGTGGAGTTATTGTCATGGCGAATTACGGCCTTGTAGTTGAAACAGAATTAACAAACCACTGCTGAATGTTGCCCATCGCAGAGTGTGACGTGTCCAGAATCGGCTGAGGATAGAAGCCCAGCAGAACCAGCAGCACGACCAGCAGAAGAATGATGAACAGTTCACGCAGCGACATCCCTGGCAGCTCTTTGGCCGCGATTTCACTCTTCGCTTTACCGAAGTAAGCGCGGTGCAGCATCGCCAGCGAGTAAACGGAAGCGAAAACCAGACCGAAAGTCGAGATGACGGTGATCAGCGGCACAACGTGGAAGCTGCCGAACAGGATCATGAACTCACCGACGAAGTTACCGGTACCCGGCATCCCAAGCGTTGCGACTGCAAAGAACAGGGAGCAGGCTGGCAGCCATTTAATTTTGCTCCACAGGCCGCCCATCATGCGCATATCACGGGTATGCAGACGCTCGTAGAGCTGGCCGCAGAGGATGAAGAGACCCGCCGCAGACAAACCGTGAGCAATCATCTGAATCACCGCGCCCTGATACGCCAGTTGGCTACCGGTGTAGATAGCAATCAGCACGAAGCCCATGTGCGAAACAGAGGTGTAGGCAATCAGACGCTTGATATCGTACTGGGTGAAGGCCATCCACGCACCGTAGAAGATACCGATTACGCCGAGCCACATGGCAATAGGCGCGAATTCAGCAGAGGCATTCGGGAACAGTGGCAGAGAGAAACGCAAAAGACCGTAGGCCGCGGTTTTCAGCAAAATCCCCGCGAGGTCAACAGAACCGGCGGTCGGTGCCTGGGAGTGCGCGTCTGGTAACCAGCCGTGCAGTGGAACCACCGGCATTTTCACCGCGAAGGCGATAAAGAAGCCCAGCATCAGCAGGTATTCTACGCCGTGAGACATCGGGGTTTTCAGCAGGTCTTCGTAGTTGAAGGTCCAGACGCCCGTCGCATTGTGATGGACGAACACCAGCGCCAGAATTGCAATCAACATCACCAGACCACTCGCCTGGGTATAGATGAAGAACTTGGTGGCCGCCGTGATACGCGTTTTACCGTCGGACGCCTTATGGCCCCAAAGTGCTATCAGGAAGTACATCGGCACCAACATCATTTCCCAGAAGAAGAAGAACAGGAACATGTCGATGGCGAGGAACACGCCGATCACGCCGCCCAGGATCCACATCAGGTTGAGATGGAAAAAGCCCTGATATTTCTGGATTTCATTCCACGAGCAGAGTACCGCCAGCACGCCCAGCAGGCCGGTAAGCACCACCATCAGCAGCGACAGTCCGTCGATAGCCAGATGGATAGTGATACCGAAGCGTGGGATCCACGGCAGGATAAACTCAGACTGCCACTGCGGCAGGCCGGTGGATTGCGTCAGTGAGTAACCGCCTTGCAGCCACAGTTGCAGGCCAAGTGCGAGCGTCAATCCCATGGTAATCAGCGCAATCCAGCGCGGCATCTTCACGCCAAAGCGTTCAGTCTGCCAGCACAAGAAGCCGCCGATAAAGGGAATCAGTATTAGCCAGGGTAATAACATGGCGATCTTTATTCCTTGTTAAAGTCCTATCAAGGACCGATTTTCAACGAATTCGACAAATTTCACGGTTGAGTGCGGTTTGTGGTCTCGGGTGGCGCTAACGCCACCGGACAAACCGCATTCGTCAAACTCAACGCAATACCATCAGCAGCGCCAATACAACCACTGCGCCAATGCTCATGGAAGCCACATACCAACGCAGATAACCGTTCTCGCTCAGCACCAGCCCTTTGCCCGCCACGCGAGAAAGAATGGCCGGAATGTTCATCAGGGCGTTCATCGGGTCGCGTTTCAGCAGCCACGCAATACCGAGGAACGGTTTAACGAACACTTTGTCGTAGAGCCAGTCGAAGCCCCAGGCGTTATACCACCAGGTTCCCAGCAGACGGCCAGGGCCGCTGTTGGCAATCGACGTCACCAGAGTACGTTTGCCCAACCACAGCCATGCGGCAATCAGGATGCCCGCAATCGCGACCACACCGGAGGTAATTTCCAGCGTCAGTACGCGGCCATGCTCAAGCTCGGTGGTATCCGGCAGCACACCCTGCAGCGGCGGAACAATCAGCGCGCCAACAAAGGTGGAGAGGATCATCAGCACAATCAGCGGCAGGTGGTGGGTGATCCCCTTCCCTGCGTGAGCGTGAATTTGTTCTTTTCCGTGGAACACGATGAAAATCATACGGAAGGTGTAAAGCGAGGTCATGAACGCGCCGACCAGGCCCGCTACCATCAGGTTGATATGACCGTTCGCCATCGCACCCGCCAGAATCTCATCCTTACTGAAGAAGCCAGCGGTAATCAGCGGCAGCGCGGAGAGCGCAGCACCACCAATCAGGAAGCAGGCGTACACCAGCGGAATGGATTTACGCAGACCGCCCATCTTAAAGATGTTCTGTTCGTGGTGGCAGGCCAGAATAACCGAGCCGGACGCCAGGAACAGCAGCGCTTTAAAGAAGGCGTGCGTCATCAGGTGGAAAATCGCCGCATCCCAAGCCTGAACGCCCAGCGCCAGGAACATGTAGCCAATCTGACTCATGGTGGAATAGGCGAGTACGCGTTTGATGTCGGTTTGCACCAGCGCGGCAAAGCCTGCCAGCACCAGCGTAACCGCACCCACGATACCGACCAGATGCAGAATTTCCGGAGTCATCAGGAACAGACCGTGCGTACGCGCAATCAGGTAGACACCGGCGGTGACCATCGTTGCGGCGTGGATCAGCGCGGAGACAGGCGTCGGGCCCGCCATTGCATCAGCAAGCCATGTCTGCAACGGCAGCTGTGCCGATTTACCGACCGCACCACCCAGCAGCATCAACGTCGCCCAGGTGAGCATGTTGTTGCCCGCCTCGAAGTGCGCCGGTGCCAGTTCCACCATTTCACGGAAGTTCAGGGTGCCCAGTTCGTTGTAGAGAATGAACAGTGCGAAGGCGAGGAAGACGTCACCCACGCGGGTCACGACAAACGCTTTCATCGCCGCCGCGCCATTCTTCGGATCGGTGTAGTAGAAACCGATCAGCAGATAGGAACAGAGGCCCACGCCTTCCCAGCCGAGGTACATCAACAGCAGGTTATCGGCCAGCACCAGAACCACCATGCTGGCGATAAACAGGTTGGTGTAGGCGAAGAAGCGGGAGTACCCCTCTTCCCCGCGCATATACCAGGAGGCGAACATGTGGATCAGGAAGCCCACGCCGGTCACCACTGAGAGCATGGTCAGCGACAGGCCGTCCAGCACGAGGTTGAAACCGATGTTGAAATCGCCTACGGACATCCAGGTCCACAGCGGAACGCTGAGCACCTGTTTGCCGTTATTAAAGAAATCGACGCCGACAATCGCGGTCACCAGCGCCGCCAGGCCAATTGACCCCACGCCCACGGTGGCGGAGAGATTTTCCGACCAACGTCCACGGGAGAAGGCCAGCAGAACAAAGCCAATCAATGGCAAAATAATGGTTAAGGCAAGCATATTCATCCGCGCAACTCACTTACTGAATCGATGTTCAGGTTCTGGCGGCGACGATGGAGCTGCAGCAGCAGCGCCAGGCCAATACTCGCTTCCGCAGCCGCAAGGCTGATGGCGAGGATATACATCACCTGACCATCGGTCTGGCCCCAGTAGCTTCCGGCGACCACAAAGGCCAGCGCGGAGGCGTTAATCATGATTTCCAACCCAATCAGCATAAACAGCAGGTTGCGGCGGATAACCAGACCGGTCAGCCCGAGAACGAAGAGGATCGCGGCGAGGATCAGTCCATGTGTTAAGGGGATCATGCGTGCTCCTCCGGTTTTCTTTTCGCGCTGTCGTTCGGACGGTTGCTGATAAGCTCACCCGGACGGTCTTCACGGCCAATGTGGAAGGCCACTACCAGGCCCGCCAGCAGCAGCATGGACGCCAGTTCAACCGCCAGAACATACGGGCCAAACAGGGCGATACCCACTTCTTTCGCGCTGATGGGATTGCCGTCGATACCCTGGTCGTTGAGGCCCAGAATGGCGTACACCATCACCGCCAGCAGAACAGCGGAGAGAATCGCCGGGCCAATCCAGATTTGCGGCTTCAGCCACTCGCGTTCCTGGGCAATTTCTGCCCCACCGAGGTTCAGCATCATCACCACAAACACGAAAAGCACCATGATGGCTCCGGCGTAAACGATGATCTCCAGCGCCCCGGCGAAGTACGCGCCCAGCGAGAAGAAGACGCCTGCGATAGCCAGCAGCGAAATGATCAGGTACAGCAAGGCGTGTACCGGATTCGTGTGCGTTATAACCCGCAACGTCGCGAGGATGGCGATAAGGCCACAGATATAAAAAGCGAATTCCATTGCCCCTCTCCTTAAGGTAACAGGCTCTTGACGTCGATAGGCTTGGCTTCGTTCTCTGCTTCGCCTTTATCTTTGCCGTCGATTGCCATACCCGCCATCCGGTAGAAGTTATATTCCGGGTATTTACCCGGGCCGGAAATCAGCAGATCCTCTTTTTCGTACACCAGATCCTGACGTTTGTACTCGCCCAGTTCAAAGTCCGGGGTCAACTGAATCGCCGTGGTCGGGCACGCTTCTTCGCACAGGCCGCAGAAAATACAGCGTGAGAAGTTGATGCGGAAAAACTCCGGATACCAGCGGCCATCTTTGGTTTCTGCTTTCTGCAGTGAGATACAGCCCACCGGGCACGCTACCGCACACAGGTTACAGGCCACGCAACGCTCTTCGCCGTCCGGGTCGCGCGTCAGCACGATACGGCCACGATAACGCGGCGGCAGATAAACCGGCTCTTCCGGGTACATTTGCGTTTCGCGTTTGGCGAACGCATGCAGGCCGATCATCCAGATACTGCGTACCTGGGTGCCGAAACCTACCAATAATTCTTTTAAGGTCATGGTCTATTCGCCCCTTATGGCTGCTGCCAGAGAATGACAGCCGCCGTTACCAGCAAGTTGATTAGCGTCAGCGGCAGACAAATTTTCCAGCCGAAGGACATTACCTGGTCATAACGCGGACGCGGTAATGAGGCGCGAATCAAAATGAACATCATCATGAAGAACGCGGTTTTGATCGCGAACCAGATGAACGGCGGTAAGAACGGGCCTTGCCAGCCACCGAAGAACAGGGTCACCATCATGGCCGAAATGGTCACGATACCGATGTATTCCCCCACGAAGAACAGACCGAATTTCATACCGGAATATTCAATGTGGTAACCATCCGCCAGTTCCTGCTCGGCTTCAGGTTGGTCAAACGGGTGACGGTGGCACACTGCCACGCCCGCGATAGCGAAGGTCACAAAACCAAAGAACTGCGGGATAACGTTCCAGATGTCGGCCTGGTTGTTGACGATGTCGGTCATATTGAATGAACCGGCCTGCGCCACCACGCCCATCAGGGAGAGTCCGAGGAACACTTCATAGCTCAGCGTCTGGGCGGAGGCACGCATCGCGCCCAGCAGGGAGTATTTGTTGTTGCTCGACCAGCCTGCGAACAGCACGGCGTAAACCGCCAGCCCTGCCATCATCAGGAAGAACAGAATGCCGATGTTCAGGTCAGCCACTACCCATGTCGGGCTCACTGGCACAATGGCAAACGCCAGAAGCAGCGAAGTAAAAGCGATCATCGGTGCCAGGGTAAAGATGACGCGATCCGAGAATTTCGGGATCCAGTCCTCTTTAAAGAACATCTTGATCATGTCCGCCACCAGCTGGAGCGAGCCACCCCAGCCTACGCGGTTCGGCCCATAACGGTTCTGGAACAGACCGAGCAGACGACGTTCACCGAAGCTCATAAACGCACCGCAGGTGACAACCACCAGCAGGATGACCACCGCCTTGAGAATAGTGAGCAGGATCTCAATCAGATCCGGTGTTAACCAACTCATTGCTGTGCCTCCTGCAGATTTTCAAGACGTCCACCGGCCAGCACCGGTGCGATGCCAGGCATACCCATCGGTAATCCCACCTGCCCTGCCGTCAGACCTTCAGAAATCACCAGCGGCAGCGTGACGGTTTGGCCGTCATAGCTGAACGCGATTTTCGCGCCTGCGTTAACGCCAAGTTTCGCGGCGTCCGCCGGGTTCAGCGCAATATACGGTTGCGGCATACGCGACTGGAAGACCGGAGAACGCTGTGACATCTCGTCGCTACCAAACAGATGATAGTACGGCGCGATACGCCATTTGCCCTCTTCCGCCTGGAAGCTTGCCGGAACGGTGGTGAAGTAATCGAGACCGTTTTCAGACGCTTCAATCAGACGCACACCCGGATCGCCATGACGCAGGTGACCGCCCACTTCGGCCTGGAACTTGTTCCATGCCTGCGGGGAGTTCCAGCCCGGTGCCCATGCAAACGGAATTTGCGAGCGCGGCGCGCCTGGTTGGTTGTTCCCTTCCATAGAGAAGGCGAACATGGTGTCTTTATCCTGCGGCTGACGCGGTTCGTGCACGCTGATATTGGCACGCATCGCGGTACGACCGCTGTAACGGTGCGGTTCACGCGCCAGTTTCTGGCCGCGAATACGGAAGGTCGCATCCGGCGCAGCATCTTTGATGCCTGCCAGTTGTGGCAGTTTTTCGACAACCGCGTCGATGACGTGGTCAAGCTGCGTCCAGTCCACTTCACGGCTCTGTACTGTGCTGTGCAGAGAGTGCAGCCAGCGCCAGCTTTCCAGCATCACGGTGTTGCTGTCGTAATACGCCGGGTCATAAACCTGGAAGAAGCGCTGTGCGCGGCCTTCGTTGTTGATGACCGTACCATCGCTTTCGGCAAAACTTGCCGCAGGCAGCACCAGGTGCGCTTTTTCCATAATCGCCGTGCGTTGATGATCAATCACCATCACCAGCGGCGCTTTGGAGAGTGCGGCATCCACACGGGTCGCGGAAGCGTGACGATGCAGATCGTTTTCCAGCACGATAACCGCATCTGCCGCGCCGCTTTCCAGCTCGTTCAGTGCGTCATCAAGGGAACCGCCGCCAATCATCCCGAGGCCCATGCTGTTCACGGCGCGGGCAACCATGGTGATGCCCACGTCAGCGCCACGGGTTTTCAGTGCTTTTGCTACGTTTGCTGCCGCCTGAATGACATCCGCGCTTCCGGCGTTGGTGCCGGAAATAATCAGCGGTTTCTTCGCGCCAGCCAGTGCCTGAACCACAACATCAATTTTGTTCTGCAGGTCGCGATCGATACCCTCTACCGCCGGGGCGCTGTTATCCAGTGCGTGGGCGATAGCGAAACCGAAGCGCGCCTGATCTTCAACCGGAGCGCGATACGTCCATGCCGCAATGTCATCCAGACGGGTGTTATCGACGTTGGTGACAAACAGCGGGTGCTTCGCACGCTGACCAATGTTGAGGATTGCCGCAATCTGCCAGTCGGCCACTTTCTGCGCCGCCGCCATTTCGCGTGCTTTACCTTTCACCGCCTGACGAACAGCGAGCGCTACGCGTGCGCCGGTCTGGGTGATATCTTCGCCCAGAATCAGCACCGCATCGTAAGACTCGATTTCACGCAGCGCCGGCGTGTGAACGCCGCCTTCACGCAGCACGGTCAGTGCCAGTTGCAGACGTTCCTGCTCCGCTTTCGCGATGCCGGTATAGAAGTTCTCTGCACCCACCAGTTCACGCAGCGCGAAGTTGCTTTCCACGCTGGCACGCGGGGAGCCGATACCAATCACTTTCTTCGACTGACGCAGAATATCCGCCGCGCCCTGCATCGCCTGCTCGGCGTTGAGGGTAATGACGTCGTTGCCGCGCAGTTGTTCTGGCTGGCGTGGACGATCTTTCAGGTTCACGTAGCCATAACCGAAACGACCACGGTCACAGAGGAAGTAGTGGTTTACGGTACCGTTATAACGGTTTTCAATGCGACGCAGTTCACCGTAGCGCTCGCCCGGGCTGGTGTTACAACCGATGGAGCACTGCTGGCAGATGCTTGGCGCAAACTGCATGTCCCATTTACGGTTGTAACGCTCGGAGTGCGTTTTGTCGGTGAAGACGCCGGTCGGGCAAATTTCGACCAGGTTGCCGGAGAACTCGCTTTCCAGCGTGCCGTCTTCCGGGCGACCAAAGTAGACGTTGTCATGTGCGCCATAAACGCCCAGATCGGTACCGTCTGCATAATCTTTGTAGTAACGCACGCAGCGGTAACAGGCGATACAGCGGTTCATTTCGTGAGAGATGAACGGCCCCAGATCCTGATTGCGGTGGGTACGTTTGGTGAAACGGTAGCGACGGAAGCTGTGGCCGGTCATCACGGTCATATCCTGAAGGTGGCAGTTACCGCCCTCTTCACAGACCGGACAGTCGTGCGGGTGGTTGGTCATCAACCACTCGACCACGCTCTCACGGAACTGCTTCGCTTCGTCGTCATCAATAGAAATAAAGGTGCCATCGGTGGCCGGTGTCATACAGGACATCACCAGGCGGCCACGCGTGTCTTCCGCGTTTTGATATTGCTTCACCGCACACTGGCGGCAAGCGCCGACGCTGCCCAGCGCCGGATGCCAGCAAAAGTACGGAATATCAAGGCCGAGGGAGAGACACGCCTGTAGCAGGTTGTCCGCCCCGTTGACCTCATATTCTTTGCCGTCTACATGAATTGTAGCCATTAGCATGCTTCCAGTTTTCTCAGTCAGAGACTGAGCGTTAATCGAAACCTTACCCCTCACCCTAACCCTCTCCCTTAGGGAGAGGCGACAGAATGTGCGCGTTTTAAACCCGGCACTGGTTTTCTCCCTCTCCCTTAGGGAGAGGGCGGGGTGAGGGTGAAAATTACCAGCGCGTCTTAAGCAGGTTCGGCTGAATCCCATGAATCGCATGGGTGTTGCTGAACTGCTGCTTGATGCCCGCTTCAAATTCTTCGCGGAAGTATTTAATCGCGCTCTGCAGCGGTTCTACCGCGCCAGGTGCGTGCGCACAGAATGTTTTACCCGGGCCCAGGAATCGACACAGTTGCTCAAGTGTCTCGATATCGCCCGGTTGGCCTTCGCCTTTTTCCAGCGCGCGCAGAATTTTCACGCTCCACGGCAGGCCGTCACGGCATGGCGTACACCAGCCGCAGGACTCACGGGCGAAGAACTCTTCCAGGTTACGCACCAGGCCAACCATGCCAATTTCATGGTCGACGGCCATCGCCAGCGCCGTACCCAGACGGCTGCCCGCTTTACCGATGCTTTCGAACTCCATCGGCAGGTCGAGATGCGCTTCGGTGAGGAAGTCAGTTCCCGCCCCCCCTGGCTGCCAGGCTTTGAATTTGAGGCCATCGCGCATGCCGCCCGCGTAATCTTCGAGAATTTCACGCGCGGTCGTGCCGAATGGCAGTTCCCACAGACCCGGATTTTTCACGCGCCCGGAGAAGCCCATCAGCTTGGTACCCGCATCTTTACTTTTCGAGATGTTCTGGTACCACTCCACGCCGTTCGCGAGGATGGCCGGGACGTTACACAGGGTTTCCACGTTGTTAACACAGGTTGGTTTGCCCCACGCGCCAGAGGTCGCCGGGAATGGCGGTTTGGAACGTGGATTGGCGCGACGCCCTTCGAGGGAGTTGATCAGCGCGGTTTCTTCACCGCAGATATAACGCCCTGCCCCGGTGTGCACGAACAGTTCAAAATCAAACCCGGTGCCCATGATGTTTTTGCCAAGCAAGCCGGCTTCGGTTGCTTCAGCAATCGCGCGGCGCAGATGCACCGCCGCTTCAACGTATTCACCACGCAGGAAGATGTAACCACGATACGCTTTCAGCGCAAACGCGGAGATCAGCATGCCTTCCACCAGCAGGTGCGGCAGTTGCTCCATCAGCAGACGGTCTTTGTAGGTGCCGGGTTCCATTTCATCGGCGTTACACAGCAGGTAACGGATGTTCATGGATTCGTCTTTCGGCATCAGGCTCCATTTCAGGCCGGTAGAGAAGCCTGCACCGCCGCGCCCTTTCAGGCCAGCGTCTTTCACCTGGTTGACGATTTCGTCTGGCGACAGCCCGGTCAACGCTTTACGCGCGCCCTCGTAACCGTTTTTGCTACGGTATTCATCCAGCCAGACCGGCTGTTTGTCATCACGCAGACGCCAGGTCAGCGGATGCGTTTCGGGAGTACGGATAACGTTTTTCATTTATACCGCTCCAGTAGTTCAGGAATGGCTTCCGGCGTCAGATGGCTGTGAGTATCCTCATCAATCATCATGTTTGGCCCTTTATCGCAGTTCCCCAGGCAGCAGGTCGGCAGCAGCGTAAAGCGACCGTCAAAGGTCGTCTGCCCCGGTTTGATGTTGAGCTTTTGCTCCAGCGCCGCCTGGATCCCCTGGTAACCCGTGATGTGGCACACCACGCTGTCGCAGTAACGGATCACGTGACGGCCCACCGGCTGGCGGAAGATCTGGCTGTAGAACGTTGCCACGCCTTCGACATCGCTTGCCGGAATACCCAGCACATCGGCGATCGCGTGGATCGCGCCGTCCGGTACCCAGCCACGCTGTTTCTGGACAATTTTCAGCGCTTCGATGGACGCCGCACGCGGGTCTTCGTAGTGGTGCTTCTCGTGCTCTATCGCTTCACGCTCTGCCGCACTCAGCTCAAAAGCCTCGGTTTGTGGTTGTTGATTCTCGTGCATAATTAGCGGTCCACGTCTGACATAACAAAATCGATACTACCCAGATAGACGATAAGGTCTGATACCAGGCTGCCACGGATAGCCGACGGAATCTGCTGAAGATGCGCATAGCTCGGCGTGCGGATACGGGTACGGTAGCTCATGGTGCTGCCGTCGCTGGTCAGGTAGTAACTGTTAATACCCTTGGTCGCTTCCACCATCTGGAACGATTCCTGCGCCGGCATAACCGGGCCCCAGGAAACCTGCAGGAAGTGGGTGATCAGGGTTTCGATATGTTGCAGCGTGCGCTCTTTCGGCGGCGGCGTGGTCAGCGGGTGATCCGCTTTGAACGGGCCTTCCGGCATGTTGTCGAGGCACTGCTGAAGAATACGCAGGCTCTGGCGCAGCTCTTCCACTTTCAACATCACGCGGGTGTAGCAGTCAGAAACGCCACCGCCGGTCGGGATTTCAAAGTCGAAGTTTTCATAGCCAGAATATGGACGCCATTTACGCACGTCGAAGCCGATACCGGTCGCGCGCAGGCCAGCACCGGTGGTGCCCCACTCAAGCGCTTCTTTTGCGGTATAGGCGGCAACGCCTTTCGAGCGGCCAATCAGGATAGTGTTACGCAGCGCGGCTTTCTCGTAAGAGTCGAGACGCTTCGGCATCCATTCGAGGAATTCGCGTAGCAGGCGATCCCAGCCTTTCGGCAGATCGTGCGCGACGCCACCGATACGGAACCATGCCGGGTGCATACGGAAACCGGTAATCGCTTCTACCAGATCGTAAATTTTCTGACGGTCGGTAAAGGCGAAGAACACCGGTGTCATCGCGCCGACGTCCTGAATAAACGTCGAGATGTACAGCAGGTGGCTGTTGATGCGGAACAGTTCGGAGAGCATCACGCGGATTACGTTGACGCGATCCGGCACGGTGATACCCGCCAGTTTTTCAACGGCCAGTACATACGGCATTTCGTTTACGCAGCCGCCGAGGTATTCGATACGGTCGGTATACGGAATGAAGCTGTGCCAGGACTGGCGTTCGCCCATTTTCTCCGCGCCACGGTGGTGGTAACCCACGTCAGGCACACAGTCGACGATCTCTTCGCCATCAAGCTGCAGGATAATACGGAATGCACCGTGCGCAGACGGGTGATTCGGGCCGAGGTTGAGGAACATAAAGTCCTCGTTTTCGGTACCGCGTTTCATGCCCCACTCTTCCGGTTTAAAGGTCAACGCCTCCATTTCCAAATCCTGCTTGGCTTTAGTCAGCTCAAACGGATCGAATTCGGTTGCGCGCGCCGGGTAGTCTTTACGCAGCGGGTGACCTTCCCAGGTATTCGGCATCATGATACGACGCAGATTCGGGTGGCCGTTAAAAGTAATGCCAAACATCTCCCAGGTTTCACGCTCATACCAGTTGGCGTTAGGGAAGAGTTTGGTGAAGGTCGGCACGTTCAGGTCGTTTTCAGACAACGCCACCTTGAGCATAATATCGCTATTACGTTCAATGGAGATGAGATGGTAGAAAACGGAAAAATCCGCCGCGGGTAAGCCCTGGCGGTGCGTGCGAAGACGTTCGTCCATGCCATGTAAATCAAACAGCATGACGTAAGGCTTAGGCAGTTTCTTCAGGAAGTCGCCGACTTCCAGCAGCTGTTCGCGCTTGACCCAAACGACGGGAACCCCGGTGCGGGTCGCCTGAACGGTAAAAGCATCCGGCCCAAAACGGTTGCGCAGTTCGCCGATGACCGGATCATCAAGGTGATCGCGGGTTTGCCATCCGGCTGCGTCATGCGCGGTTAAATCGGTCATATTGTTCACCATTGCAAAAGGTCCGTGGTGACTGCTGACGAGGCTTCGCGCTGTTGTAGATTGATTTGCGAAGTTTTTATCCCGTCTGCAGGCGCAAATTAAATCTCGTCAGGCGTGCGCAGGTTGGTCACTGCAATTCGTTCGCCGCGTTTACGCTCGCGTTCCGACTGCATATTGGCGCGATAAACGCCCTGATCGCCTACTACCCATGACAACGGGCGGCGTTCTTTACCGATTGATTCCTGCAGCAGCATCAGCGCCTGCATATAGGCTTCCGGACGCGGTGGGCAGCCCGGGATGTAAACATCAACCGGAATAAACTTATCCACGCCCTGTACAACGGAGTAAATGTCATACATACCGCCAGAGTTCGCGCAGGCGCCCATTGAGATAACCCACTTCGGTTCCAGCATCTGTTCGTACAGGCGCTGAATAACCGGAGCCATCTTGGTGAAGCACGTGCCCGCCACCACCATCAGGTCAGCCTGACGCGGAGAAGCACGCAGCACTTCCGCACCGAAACGCGCCACGTCATGCACCGCAGTGAAGGACGTCACCATCTCAACGTAGCAGCAAGAGAGACCAAAGTTGTAAGGCCAGATGGAGTTTTTGCGACCCCAGTTGACCATATCGTGCATCGCGTGTTCGAGCTTGCCCATATACACGCTTTTGTTAACTTCCTGCTCCAGGGGATCGGTAACAATCTCCTGTTTTTGCAGGGGATAACGGTCGTTCTCACCGTTAGGATCTATGCGGGTGAGCGTATAATCCATCGTATTGCCTCGCTTTTACTGCGTATTACGGTTAGTGACGCTGTCAGTATCAGAGTTAACCAGGGTGCGGCGAGAACGCGCAGGCGTCCAGTCAAGTGCGCCAACACGAACGAGGTAAACCAGACCAGCCAGTAGCACCAAAATGAAAATTGCGGCTTCGATAAACCCTACCCAGCCACTTTCGCGGATAGACGTTGACCAGGCGAAAAGGTAGAGCGCTTCCACGTCGAAGATGACGAAGAACATAGCGACCAGATAAAACTTCGCGGACATGCGCAGGCGTGCGGTACCGACAGAATCGATACCCGATTCAAACGGCGTGTTTTTACTTCTTGCGCGCGCGCGACCGCCGAGATACCAACCGCCAATCAGCATGAGGCAGCAAAGGCCGATGGCAATGACCAGAAAGATAGCGAATGCCCAGTGATGAGCGATGATTTCAGTGGATGTTGACATACGCACAGCTTTACCAAATAGGTAGCATAACCACGTCTGCTCTTACTGGCAGATGGACGCTACATTGATTCATGGGGAGGATTAAAAAACCAGCAAAACGGCCTGAATCACAGCATAGACCGAAAAAATTTGAGGTTTTTTACTCCTTTCGATAACCTTTTGTCAACTTTAACAAAGGTTTCATCACATTAATTTACATCAATTCCATTTCATTAACATTACGTGCCCTTTGCGGCATTTCGACTCATGTCACCCTCCGGATTGAGTGCTGGTGAATCGTGTCCGTTTTCGAACAATAACAATTAGTACCCTTCTATTTTGACAGGAATTTCACACGATTCCTCCCCCTCTGGAGGAGTATTTTCTTGATCTAAGACACGGTTCTGTTAATTCAGCCTGAAAAACAGCAACAAAACACCCGGTTTTTTAACATTAGCAGGATATGTTAAAAGTGGATCACAATTGACCTAAATAGCGGCAAAAAACCATTTAATTAACTGATTGTATTACAAATAGTAAAAAGCATTAATTGCCAAAAGCATTAGCGCAGGCGAAAAAAAAGCCACTGGCTGACTTTCGCTGGCCAGTGACTCTTTTTTACACTTACAATTTGTTACCAGTTTTCTGCGAGGTTGTTACTCAATGACCTCGTCATCAGCATGGGAATTATCTCCCCCTTCCAGGGTATAGAGCGTGCTCTGTGTCCAGGGCTTGATGCTCGTCTCAACCGACTGGAAGATCATCTGCATTAATTCATTTGGATTCTGCACGTTACAGCTTAGTAAATATTCGGTATCTGGCAATACCGGCATTTTATCGGCACGACCCAGCACGCGCAGTTCCGGACTCATCATCTCGACCGGCCTTGCCGTCACACCGAGTCCCGCCTTCACCGCGGCGCGTACCGCTGACGGAGTAGAGGCCACATACGCCAGTCGCCACGGCACATTTGCCGCATCCAAAGTAGAGATGATCATATCGCGGAACGGGCTTGGATCATCAAGCAACACCAGCGGTACGGGCTCTCCTGGTCGCAGAGCGAATTCAGCGGCGCAGTACCAGTGCGTCGGTGAGGTGCGTAACACCGTCGAGTGGAACGCATCAATTCGATGCGTGGTGAGTACCAGGTCGACCTCATTCTTGTGGAGCATTTCTGCCATATCCGCGTGTCGCTTAACGCGCACATCCAGCCCAAGCTTTGGCCAGGCGGAGCTAATACGGTTGAGCAGGAATGGCAGAATGGTATCCGCTGATTCATCGGAGGAACCAATCGTCAGTTGCCCCTGAAGCGTACTGAACATCAGCGATGTGCAGGCTTCATCATTAAAGCGCAGAATTTTACGTGCATAGCCTAATAACTGGATACCGTGCTCGGTTAACAGTTTATTACGACCATGACGGGCAAAAAGTTCTTTGCCAACAAGTTGTTCCAGCCGCTGCATTTGCTGGCTAACGGCGGATTGGGTGCGACAAACGGCTGCTGCTGCTGCGGCAAAAGTGCTTAAATCGGCGACCGCAACAAATGTTCTCAGCAGATCGAGGTCGAGATTAAGTATCGGACGATTTGCATTTATCATATTTATTCACTTACAGGTCGCTAAGGCTAACCTGCCTTGTTGATGCCGCGCTCTGAAATCAGGCTCATCCTTTTAAAAGCCCATCCTTCGGCATGATGCAACCGAATGACTGCCTGACGGAGCGGTATTACATTAAAATTGTCTGCCTCCCATCGGGTGACAGTCCCCTCTGCGATAAAGTGTTTATCTTCAGGTGTGAGACTATTCTTCTCAGTACCTTTGTGTGTGCTCTTTCAAAATCCGGTTATCTGGCCAGTCTATATAATGCTGACTACCCAATAATACCGGAGGGAAACGAATGATTAAAAACTGTTTAATAACATCATGTTGTCTGTTTGCAGCGATAATCACTCACAAGAATGATGAATGAATGCACGCGATAACATCATTATCCTAACCTAAATCCATTATATTTATAAGTATTAATAAGTAAGATCTTTAGGCAAAAATTCCATTAAAATCAAAATGCTTTAATAAAACTAACAATTCTTAAGGATTACTTTGCAATTTAAAATAAAACATTAATGACCCTCCGAAGCGTTCATTAACAATGATTAACATTGAATTCACAGCGAAATGTATTAGTCATGATGTATATGTTTCATGAATTCATTCACAATTAATATTACTAAAGCATTGCTAAAGTATATCGCGACACGTTTACCGCCTGACTTCACAACTTCGATTTTAATCAGTTGAAAAAACTGCCAATCCACCACCCTCCCACACATGACGCTATCAAACAATAAATTAACAAAACATACAATCCGTGATATCGCTTAATTATAGTTAAATAGAATGTGCTGCAACATTAGCACTGGCAAAATCTTCTCCTGTTGACCCTTCAAAACACCGGTGATGCGGAGTACATTATTCCGAGCTGACTTCCATGGCTGGGAGTGGCGATAACAGCTAAAAGGTTAAAGGTTCATGTCCCCCATCGAAAAATCCAGCAAGTTAGACAACGTCTGTTACGACATCCGTGGCCCGGTTCTGAAAGAGGCCAAACGCCTTGAAGAAGAAGGCAATAAGGTTCTGAAGCTCAATATCGGCAACCCGGCCCCCTTCGGGTTTGACGCGCCGGATGAAATTCTGGTCGATGTGATCCGCAACCTGCCGACGGCGCAAGGTTATTGCGACTCCAAAGGGCTCTACTCGGCCCGTAAAGCTATCATGCAACACTACCAGGCACGCGGCATGCGCGACGTGACGGTAGAAGATATTTACATCGGTAATGGTGTATCTGAACTCATTGTGCAGGCAATGCAGGCCTTACTAAATAGCGGCGATGAAATGCTCGTGCCGGCACCAGATTACCCGTTATGGACAGCTGCGGTATCACTTTCAGGTGGCAATGCGGTGCACTATCTGTGCGATGAATCCGCAGGCTGGTTCCCGGATCTCGATGATATACGCGCTAAAATCACCCCGCGTACCCGCGGCATTGTGATCATCAACCCGAACAACCCAACCGGCGCGGTCTATTCCAAAGAGCTGCTGCTGGAGATCGTCGAGCTTGCCCGCGAACATAACCTGATCATCTTCGCTGACGAAATCTACGATAAGATCCTCTACGATCACGCTCAACACCACTCTATCGCCGCACTGGCCCCAGATTTGCTGACCGTAACGTTTAACGGCTTGTCAAAAACCTATCGCGTGGCGGGCTTCCGCCAGGGCTGGATGGTACTGAATGGGCCGAAAAAGCATGCGAAGGGTTATATTGAAGGGCTGGAAATGCTGGCCTCAATGCGTCTGTGTGCCAACGTTCCGGCGCAGCACGCCATCCAGACGGCGCTTGGCGGTTATCAGAGCATCAGCGAATTTATCGTACCGGGTGGTCGTCTGTATGAACAGCGTAACCGCGCGTGGGAACTGATTAACGAGATCCCGGGCGTGTCCTGTGTGAAGCCTGACGGCGCGCTCTACATGTTCCCGAAAATTGATGCGAAACGCTTTAACATTCACGACGACCAGAAAATGGTGCTCGACTTCCTGCTACAGGAAAAAGTGCTGCTGGTTCAGGGAACGGCGTTTAACTGGCCGTGGCCGGACCACGTGCGTATCGTCACGCTGCCGCGCATTGACGATCTGGAAATGTCGATATCCCGCTTTGGTCGCTTCCTGTCGGGCTACCGCCAGGCGTAAGACGTTGGCCGGATTTGCATCCGGCCCTCATCTCAGCGCACAATGACCCTTACTGATGTTACCGAGTAAGGGTCGTTATGAATCAGAGTCATTTTTTTGCCCACCTCTCCCGCCTGAAGTTAATCAACCGCTGGCCATTGATGCGCAACGTGCGCACGGAAAACGTCTCTGAACACAGTTTGCAGGTGGCGATGGTTGCCCACGCGCTGGCTGCAATTAAAAACCGCAAATTTGGCGGGCAGGTTAACGCCGAACGCATCGCACTGCTGGCGATGTACCACGATGCATCAGAAGTCCTGACCGGCGATTTACCGACGCCAGTGAAATACTTCAACTCGCAAATCGCTCAGGAATATAAAGCTATTGAGAAGATTGCCCAGCAGAAGCTGGTCGAGATGGTGCCGGAAGAGTTGCAGGATATCTTTGCGCCGCTGATCGATGAACATCAATACAGCGAGGAAGAGAAATCGCTGGTTAAACAAGCCGATGCATTGTGCGCGTATTTGAAATGTCTGGAAGAGTTATCGGCCGGAAATAACGAATTTTTGCTGGCAAAAGGTCGGCTGGAGAAAACCCTGTCCGAACGGCGTAGTGAAGAGATGGATTATTTTATGGCGGTGTTTGTACCGAGCTTCCATTTGTCGCTGGACGAAATCAGTACCGATTCGCCGCTGTAGTGCGGCCTGTTGTTGCCGGATGGCGCTTATCCGTCATCCGGCTCAATAGCCACTTAAAACGGGAACAATACCGGTATCAGCAGCACGCTGACAATCATCACCAGAATGGTGAAAGGTACACCGATCTTCACGAAATCACTGAAGCTATATTTCCCCGGCCCCAGCACCAGCGTGTTCACCGGCGATGAAACCGGCGTCATAAAGGCCGCCGAGGCCGCCATCGCGACGACCATGGCGAACGGATAAGGTGAAACCCCCATTGATTTCGCTGTCGCCAGCGCAATCGGCGCCATCAATACCGCCGTTGCGGTGTTAGAAATAAACAACCCGATAGTCGCACACATCACAAACAGACAGCCCAGCATCAGGTAAGGCCCCTGCCCGCCGCCGATATCCATCAGCCCTTTCACCACCAAATCAACACCGCCGGTTTTTTGCAGCGCCAGCGCGAACGGCATCATCCCCACAATCAAAATGATGCTCGGCCAGTGGATCGATTTATAGGCGCTTTGCGCATCAATGCAGCGGAATTTCCCCATCAGCAGGCAGGCGATGATCGCCGCAATCGGGTTGGGAATTTCATCTGTCAGCATTAAAGCAACCATCAGCACCAGGCAGAAAATCGCATGCGGAGCCTGACTGTGCGCAGGCGAGGCGTCGCTCACTTCAACCGGCAGGTTAAGCACCACGAAGTCGCGCCCTTTCTGCGCCAGCTGATTGATGAGCTTCCAGTTCCCCACCACCAGTACGATATCGCCAAGTTCCAGCGGGATATCCACCACCGAGCCGTCCAGCGCTTCGCCGTTACGTTTCATCCCCACGACATTCAGACCATAACGGGTACGAAACGCAATTTCGCGCACCGTTTTCCCCAGCAGTTCCGACTCCGGGATCAGCGAGACTTCCGCCATCCCCACATCCAACGCCTGATCGGCAAAGTATTCGCCGCGCAGCACCATCGGCTCAAGCATCTGCTCGGCGCAAAACTCACGCAGGTCAACGTCTGCCGCGGACATATCAATCAGCAGCACATCGCGCGCGCGGAATTCCGATACCCCGTTAACGTTCACGATTACCCGGCGAAAACGACGCCAGCGCTCAACGCCGATAACGTTCGCGCCGTAGCGTTCACGCAGTTTCAGGTCATCGAGTCGCTGACCAATCATGGGCGAGCCGGGGCGAATCGCCAGCCGACGTGCGCGCCCGGTCAGACGGTAGGCTTTGATGAGGTCGCGAAACGAGCTGCGTTTACCGCCATCACGGGACGATGACGGGTCTTCGCCTTTGAACATAAAGCGCATCAGCAGCATATAAACGATGCCGAGCAGCAGCACGACCAGGCCTATCGGCGTGACGCTGAAGAAACCAAAGCCGTGCAGCCCTTCACGCAGTAATTCACTGTTAACCACCAGGTTCGGCGGCGTTGCCACCAGCGTCATCATACCGCTGATAAGCCCGGCAAAACTGAGTGGCATCATCAGGCGCGACGGCGAGATGTTCATACGCAGGGATACGCTGAGGACGACGGGGATAAAGATAGCCACTACGCCGGTCGAACTCATAAACGCGCCGAGCCCTGCGACGGTGAGCATCAGATAGACCAGCATCTTGGTTTCACTGCTGCCCGCCACCTGCACCAGCCACGCGCCCATTTTGGTCGCCACGCCGGTACGAACCAGGCCATCGCCGATGATAAACAGGGCGGCAATCAGAATAACGTTGGGATCGCTAAAACCCGAAAAAGCTTCGCTGAGAGTTAAGGTGCCACTTAATACGAAGGCCACAATGACCAACAGCGCAATAGCATCCATGCGCACTTTGCCCATCGCGAACAACACGACCGCGATAGCCAGTAGAGAGAGAACCCAAATCAATTCACCGTTCAAAACACATCCTTGTCAGAAAGATAAGTGATAAGTATTGGCATGATGGCAGAAAAAAGCCCCGTGAATACGGGGCCAAATCATAAGATTATGCTTTTAACGTCACGTCAACAGTGCCGTCGGGCTGTTTAGCAATATTCAGTACATCAAGCGAGGTCAGCACAAAATCGGCTTCGTTAAGACGTGGCGCATCTGCCGGAACGTTAACCGCAATCACGTGACACCCCGCCGCCAGCCCGGAGAGCACACCCGCCGCGGCGTCCTCCACAACCGTGCAATCCTGCGGAGCGAGCCCTAACAGCTCCGCGCCCAGCAGATACGCATCCGGCTCTGGCTTGCCGCGTTTCACGCGCTCGGCAGTGACAAACACCTCCGGCATCGGCAGCCCCGCCGCTTTGTGGCGAGCATGCGCGACCGGGATGGAACCCGAAGTAACAATCGCCCACGGAATATGGTTCGCGTTCAGCGTTTCGAGCAACTCAAGCGCGCCTGGCAGTGCAATCACGCCGTCCGTATCGCTGGCTTCAATCTGCTCAAGGCGGGTGAACTCAGCCTGAATCGCCTCTTCAGATTGCCCCGGCATAAAGTGGCGCAGCGAGGTGATCGCTTGTTTACCGTGGATAAAACCGAGGATCTCATCGTGCGGGATCCCGAAGCGATCGCCCCAACTGCACCATGAGCGTTCCACAACCGGCAGAGAATCCACCAGCGTACCGTCCAGATCAAACAGAAAACCTTTACACTGCACAGGCGCCTCCATCAGGCGTTGATGATTTGATTAATTTCGTTGCTGCTCAGGTGGTACTGGCGCGGGCAGGAGTGCCACACGTTCAGCATGCGCTGATACTTATCCCACATTGGGGTCTGAGCGTTAAAGCCGTGCGTACCCGCGTCGAAATGGGTATAGCGGCCTTCAACATTGACCATGAAGCGGACATAGCTCAGGAAGCGGGCTTCAGTCGCCGCGTCAAAGCCCAGGAAGGTGACGCGACGTTCATCGATGGTGTCGGCGTCTTTCAGGTTGGTCCATGAGACGTGCAGCGCGTGATACATCTCCATGATGTCGATAACAATGCGGCAGGTTTCTTCTTTTAACTCACCGAAGTCGCGATCCAGTTCGCGCATTTGCAGGCCAAAACCGCGCTCGATGATGGTCTGCAGACGGCGATAGCGTTCGGCGTTATCGGGATCAAGCATAGTCATCATTTTGTATTGATTGGACAAAATCAGACGTTGAGCATGGGTCATTTCCATTTTTACGACTCCTGTTGCGCTTTGCAGCATAAAAAAAGACACAAACGTTGTGCCTTCTTTTATATGCGTTTTTGATGGTTAATTACAAATCATCAAGGAAAGTTTTATCCAGTTGTTTGAAGGCGCGCTTAAGCGTGTCAGCCAATGCCTGATAATCGGGCTTGCCTTCGACCGGGGCGAGCGCTTGCCCTGCCTCCTGTAATTTTCCCCGCACTTCGTAAAACCACTGCAAGGTGGATGGCGGCAACGGCGTAACAGAGCGTTTTCCCAACCACCATAACCCCTGCATTGGCAGGCTCAGGGCAAACAGCGCGGTAGCGACGGCCGGGCCAAGTTGCCCACCCAGGGCAATTTGCCAGCACAGCGTAAAGACCGCTACCGGCGGCATAAAGCGGATTGCGTGGCGAGTGATACGGATGGCGCGGTTTTCGATAAATACCGGCGCGAGGCGTTTTTCCAGCGGCCACGTCTTAGAGTAGTGCTGCCCCCGGCGGAACAAACTAAAAAAACTGACCGAGCGATTTTCGGGCGTCGACATGGCTTACCTCAACTTCACATATAAAAATTAAAAAATTCGTGCAAATCCACAACTGGGTATGACAACGTTCAAAACATTTTGGCATACACCCTGCAATCGGGTATCCTGTGCCAGCCTGAGATGAGGGCTAGTCTATCTCGTCCAGTCCGTCAAATTATCGCATATTCTGCCATTGGCTGAAAAATATGCAAAATGACTTAGAATCAATATGTATTTCTTTCATCCTGCCTCAAAATCGATTCAGGCATGATGTTAATCATAAATGTCAGCTTCATCCTGCGCTACGCTTTGTGACTCCTGACGTTTTTTTAGCCACGTATCATAAATAGGTACTTCCATGTCGAGTAAGTTAGTACTGGTTCTGAACTGCGGTAGCTCCTCACTGAAATTTGCCATCATCGATGCACTGAACGGTGACGAGTACCTCTCTGGTTTGGCCGAATGTTTCCATCTTCCTGAAGCACGTATCAAATGGAAAATGGACGGCAGCAAACAAGAAGCGGCTTTAGGTGCAGGCGCCGCTCACAGTGAAGCGCTGAACTTTATCGTTAACACTATTCTGGCACAAAAACCAGAACTGTCTGCACAGCTGACTGCGATTGGTCACCGTATCGTACACGGCGGCGAGAAGTACACCAGCTCCGTTGTTATCGACGAATCCGTCATCCAGGGCATCAAAGACTCCGCCTCTTTTGCTCCGCTGCATAACCCGGCTCACCTGATCGGTATCGCCGAAGCGCTGAAATCCTTCCCAAATCTGAAAGACAAAAACGTGGCTGTATTCGACACCGCGTTCCATCAGACCATGCCGGAAGAATCTTACCTCTATGCTCTGCCGTACAGCCTGTACAAAGAGCACGGCGTTCGTCGCTACGGCGCACACGGCACCAGCCACTTCTTCGTGACTCAGGAAGCGGCCAAAATGCTGAACAAACCGGTTGAAGAACTGAACATCATCACCTGCCACCTGGGCAACGGTGGTTCTGTTTCTGCAATCCGTAACGGCAAATGCGTTGACACCTCTATGGGTCTGACGCCGCTGGAAGGTCTGGTTATGGGTACGCGCTCTGGCGACATCGATCCGGCTATCATCTTCCACCTGCACGACACCCTGGGCATGAGCGTTGACGCTATCAACAAAATGCTGACCAAAGAGTCTGGCCTGCTGGGTCTGACCGAAGTCACCAGCGACTGCCGTTATGTTGAAGACAACTACCAGGAGAAAGCAGACGCTAAACGTGCAATGGACGTTTACTGCCACCGTCTGGCGAAATACATCGGTTCTTACACTGCACTGATGGACGGTCGTCTGGACGCTGTTGTCTTCACCGGTGGTATCGGTGAAAACGCCGCGATGGTTCGCGAACTCTCCCTGGGTAAACTGGGCGTTCTGGGCTTCGAAGTTGATCACGAACGTAACCTGGCTGCACGTTTCGGTAAATCTGGTTTCATCAACAAAGAAGGCACCCGCCCTGCTGTTGTGATCCCGACCAACGAAGAGCTGGTTATCGCGCAAGACGCCTGCCGTCTGACCGCCTGATTCCACACCGCCAGCAATGCTGGCGGTGCTGTTTTGTGCCCGCCCAAATCGGCGGCAACGAGCAAAAGAGGATAAACCGTGTCCCGTATTATCATGCTTATTCCTACCGGAACCAGCGTCGGCCTGACCAGCGTCAGCCTGGGCGTCATCCGTGCTATGGAACGTAAAGGCGTTCGTCTGAGCGTCTTCAAACCTATCGCTCAACCGCGTACCGGTGGCGATGCACCAGACCAGACCACCACTATCGTGCGTGCGAACTCTGCTATCCCGGCGGCTGAACCGCTGAAGATGAGCCACGTTGAGACTCTGCTGTCCAGCAATCAGAAAGATGTGCTGATGGAAGAGATCATCGCTAACTACCACGCGAATACTAAAGACGCGGAAGTGGTTCTGGTTGAAGGTTTAGTGCCGACGCGCAAACATCAGTTTGCTCAGTCTCTGAACTATGAAATCGCTAAAACGCTGAATGCAGAAATCGTCTTTGTGATGTCTCAGGGTACTGATACCCAGGAACAGATCAACGAACGCATTGAGCTGACTCGCAGCAGCTTCGGCGGCGCGAAAAACACCAACATCACCGGCGTTATCGTTAACAAACTGAATGCCCCGGTTGATGAGCAGGGCCGTACTCGCCCGGATCTGTCCGAAATCTTCGACGACTCCACCACGGCAAAAGTGATTAAAGTCGATCCTGCTAAGTTGAGCTCTGCCAGCTCTCTGCCGGTTCTGGGCGCGATTCCGTGGAGTTTCGATCTGATCGCGACTCGCGCAATCGACATGGCGCGTCACCTGAACGCGACCATCATCAACGAAGGCGACATCAAGACCCGCCGCGTGAAATCCGTGACCTTCTGTGCACGTAGCATCCCGCACATGCTGGAACACTTCCGTCCGGGGTCACTGCTGGTGACCTCCGCAGACCGTCCTGACGTTCTGGTTGCCGCTTGTCTCGCAGCCATGAACGGCGTTGAGATCGGCGCGCTGGTTCTGACCGGTGGCTATGAAATGGACGCACGCATCAGCAAACTGTGCGAACGTGCCTTCGCGACTGGCCTGCCGGTATTCATGGTGAACACCAACACCTGGCAGACCTCTCTGAGCCTGCAGAGCTTCAACCTGGAAGTCCCGGTTGACGATCACGAGCGTATTGAGAAAGTTCAGGAATACGTTGCTAACTATATCAACGCTGACTGGATCGAGTCTCTGACCGCGACCTCCGAGCGCAGCCGCCGTCTGTCTCCGCCGGCATTCCGTTATCAGCTCACCGAGCTGGCGCGTAAAGCCGGTAAACGTGTTGTTCTGCCTGAAGGCGACGAACCGCGTACCGTTAAAGCGGCTGCTATCTGTGCTGAACGTGGTATCGCAACCTGCGTGCTGCTGGGTAACCCGGATGAAATCAACCGTGTTGCTGCAGCGCAGGGCGTTGAACTGGGCGCTGGTGTAGAAATCGTTGACCCGGATGTGGTTCGCGAAAGCTATGTTGCGCGTCTGGTTGAACTGCGTAAAAACAAAGGCATGACCGAAACCGTTGCCCGCGAACAGCTGGAAGACAACGTGGTTCTTGGTACCCTGATGCTGGAGCAGGACGACGTTGACGGCCTGGTTTCCGGTGCCGTTCACACGACTGCTAACACCATCCGTCCGCCGCTGCAGCTGATCAAAACTGCGCCAGGCAGCTCGCTGGTTTCCTCTGTGTTCTTCATGCTGCTGCCAGAACAGGTTTATGTTTACGGTGACTGCGCGATCAACCCGGATCCGACCGCTGAACAACTGGCAGAAATCGCGATTCAGTCCGCTGATTCCGCTACTGCATTTGGTATCGAACCGCGCGTTGCGATGCTCTCCTACTCCACCGGTACCTCTGGTGCAGGTAGCGACGTAGAGAAAGTTCGCGAAGCGACTCGTCTGGCGCAGGAAAAACGTCCTGACCTGATGATCGACGGCCCACTGCAGTATGACGCCGCTGTGATGGCTGACGTTGCGAAATCTAAAGCGCCGAACTCCCCGGTTGCCGGTCGCGCTACCGTGTTCATCTTCCCGGATCTGAACACCGGTAACACCACCTATAAAGCGGTTCAGCGTTCTGCCGACCTGATCTCTATCGGGCCGATGCTGCAAGGCATGCGCAAACCGGTTAACGACCTGTCTCGTGGCGCACTGGTTGACGATATCGTCTACACCATCGCGCTGACCGCGATTCAGTCGGCTCAGCAGGACTAATATAGTCTGCCGCCCCTTCACCGGGGCGAAAAAAAATCCAGGGGTGTAAACCTCTGGATTTTTTTATGGGCGCGAGACGCCATCACATTTGCCGTACGCTACTCTTTGTCAGCCGTTTCAGGCTCATGCGACTGATTCTTCGCATTGCGGCTCATCCACAGCGCCAGCGCTTTTAGCGAGTCTGCGGTAAATTCGTCACAGCGGGCGGTGATCTCTTCCGGCGTCAGCCAGCACACTTCGCTGACCTCTTCTTCCTGCAATGCAAACGGCCCGTGCGACACGCAACTGAACAAGCTTCCCCAAACGCGGCAGTGTTTATCTTCAAAGTAGAACTGCCCATGGTCGGCAAACGGCACACCGGCAATGCCAAGCTCTTCTTCTGCTTCGCGACGCGCGGAGTCCAGCATCTGCTCATCAGACTGCACCACACCGCCTGCCGTCGCATCCAGCAAGCCAGGTTGGTAATCTTTGGTATCGGTGCGACGCTGCACCAGTATCTTGCCCATACCGTCATGAACGACAATATAGGTAGCACGATGACGCAGACATTGAGCCCGCATCTGTTCACGGCTGGCCTGCGCGATAACCTCATTGTCTTCGTTGACGATATCAACCCATTCCGTGCTTGCCAAATGATTCTGCTCGACCATCAGAAAACCTTCTCCAGGAGCGCTCTTGCGGCGCATTTTACGTTTGTCGGCTAAATTACGGGTTAATCACAACCTCTGCAATAACCTGTTGATCATTGAGTGCGAAAACTTGCAATTTATCGCCATCCAGCATGCCGTAACTGGCGACATTTCCGCCTTTCGGGATACTGACCGAGCCAGGATTAAACAGGAAAATCTCGCCGCGCTTCTCGGCAACCGGAAGATGCGTATGTCCAGAGACCAGCACATCGCCCGCCGCCAGCGGCGGGGGGTTATCGGGGCCAAAGAGATGACCGTGCGTCAGAAACAAGCGCTGTTTTTCTGTCAGGATCTGCTGCCAGGGCGCGGTGATGGGAAAGTGCAACAGCATCTGGTCTACTTCGCTGTCGCAATTGCCGCGAACGGCAATAATCTGGCTCGCCAGCGGGTTGAGGCGTTCGGCTACCTGCGCCGGTGCGTAGCCTTCAGGCAATGCATTACGCGGCCCGTGATAAAGGATATCGCCAAGGATAACCAACCAGCGGGCGTCGCTTTGTGCAAAGAGTGACAATACGCGTTCAGTCGCGGGCAGAGAACCATGAATATCCGATGCAAACATCAGCTTCATTTATCAAATCTCCACACATGAAAACCGTACTATCATAATGGATTCCGTTCGTGTTTTCAGCCTGCGCGTTTCGCTGAAAGCGCAACGTAACGCAGAACAGAAGAACGCTGCCACTGGAACTCGGCGTAATCAGCAAGCGCCTGCGGGACATCATCCCCGTTCAGCACCAGGCGATTAAGCATCAGCGCCAGGTCCGTATCCGCGATACACCATTCGCCAAACAAATTTTGCTGCCCGTGAGCCAGTAACGCGCTCGCCGTGTCAAACAGTTTAGCGGCGCTTGCTTCTCCCGCGCGGGTTAATGGCGGTTTTTTTACACCAGCAAATACCACATCCGTTGAGCGCTCTTCGCGAATCGGCATCAGGTCGCTGCGCAACCATGCCTGAATTTGCCGGGCCCGGGCGCGTTTTTGAATGTCGTGAGGATAGAGCCGCTCCCACTGCGGCGGGGCAAAGCGCTCATCAAGGTATTCAGTGATTGCCGATGACTCGCTCAACTGGAAGTCATCGATTTCCAGCAGCGGCACGCGTCGCGTCTGGCTATAGCCTTTCCAGCCTGACTGAAGATGTTCACCGTTATTCAGCGACACGGATTTAAGGGTGAACGGCAGGCTTTTTTCCTGCAGTGCCACGTAAACGGATAAAACATAAGGCGAGAAAAAATCGGAATCTGACCAAAGGGTAATAGCAGGGTTGCTCATAACATACTCACTGTCTGATGGCGATAAATCAACATATCCTGTCTTTTCACGCTTGTCACTTATCGCCACCATGAGGATTTTGCATGTCATCCCCGTGTCGCAACTGAGGCCTATACTTAGGTCACACCCCGCCACAAATCGGAGAGACGATGATAGACCTCTACTATGCGCCCACCCCGAACGGCCACAAAATAACGCTTTTTCTGGAAGAAGCCGAATTGCCCTACCGTTTGATTCGCGTCGATATCAATAAAGGTGAGCAGTTTAAGCCGCAATTTCTCGCCATTTCGCCGAATAATAAAATTCCGGCAATAATTGATCATCAACCGGAAGACGGCGGTGCCCCCTTTAGCCTGTTTGAATCCGGTGCCATCTTGCTTTATCTGGCTGAAAAATCCGGCAATTTGCTGAGCGGCGAACTGCGCGAGCGCCATACGACGTTGCAGTGGTTGTTCTGGCAGGTCGGCGGTCTTGGCCCGATGCTGGGGCAGAACCATCACTTTAATCACTTCGCCCCTCAGCCCGTCCCCTATGCCATTGAGCGATATCAGGTGGAAGCTCAGCGCCTGTATAGCGTGCTGAATCAACGCCTTGCCAGCAATCCATGGATTGCTGGCGATCACTACAGCATTGCCGATATTGCCTGCTGGCCGTGGATAAACTCTCACGTTCGGCAACGTATCGATCTTGCCGCTTATCCGGCAGTGCAAAACTGGTTTGAGCGCATACGCCAACGCCCGGCCACCGCGCGTGCCATGCAGCTGGCCCAGCCCCATTAAGCAGCCGATTGCTTTCGTGTATGATGGCTGAGACAACGATAAAAAGGAGTAATCTGCAATGTCTCAGCCAGACGCTATTATCCGCATCAAAAATCTTCGCCTGCGCACCTTTATCGGGATTAAAGACGAAGAGATAGCCAACCGTCAGGATGTGGTTATCAATATTGAGATTCGCTACCCGGCAGACCGCGCGCGCAACAGTGAAGATATTAACGATGCGCTGAACTATCGCACTATCACCAAAAACATCATTAGCCACATTGAGGGTAACCGTTTCTCACTACTGGAAAAATTAACTCAGGATGTGCTCGATATCGCACGTGAACATCACTGGGTCACCTATGCTGAAGTGGAGGTCGATAAACTTCACGCGCTGCGTTACGCCGACTCTGTTTCCATTGCTATGAGCTGGCAACGTTAAGCGCTTCCTGACGGAGGTGGCATGAAGATTCTGATAACCGGCGGTACCGGGTTGATTGGCGGCCATTTAGTTCCGCGACTGCTGGAACTGGGCCATGCGGTGACCGTGGTTACCCGCAGCCCTGATAAAGCCCGGCAGCGTTTTGGCTCGCGCGTTGAGATCTGGAAGGGGCTTGACGACAAGCGCACGCTTGATGGCATTGACGCCGTCATCAATCTGGCGGGCGAGCCGATTGCCGATAAACGCTGGACTGATGCGCAAAAACAGCGGCTGTGCGAAAGCCGCTGGCATATTACGGAAAAAATAAGCACATTAATTCAGGCCAGCGAAACACCGCCTCACGTGCTAATTTCAGGTTCTGCGACGGGATATTATGGCGATCTCGGTGAAGTTGTGGTGACGGAGGAAGAGCCGCCGCACAATGAATTCACCCACAAACTCTGTGCGAAGTGGGAACAGATCGCCTGCACCGCGCAAAGCGATCGTACTCGCGTTTGTCTGCTTCGCACCGGCGTCGTGCTGGCGGCAAAAGGCGGCATTCTCGGCAAAATGCTCCCACCGTTCAAACTTGGGCTTGGCGGGCCAATCGGCACCGGTCGACAATATCTGGCGTGGATCCATATCGACGATATGGTCAACGGCATTTTGTGGTTGCTCGATAATCCACTTCGCGGGCCGTTTAATATGGTTTCCCCCTATCCGGTCCACAATGAACAATTCGCCCATTCCCTCGGCCATGCGCTACATCGCCCCGCGATTCTTCGCGTTCCCGCCACGGCGATCCGCCTGCTAATGGGAGAATCGTCGGTGCTGGTGCTGGGTGGGCAACGCGCCCTGCCAAAACGGCTGGAAGAGAGCGGTTTTGTCTTCCGCTGGCACGACCTCGATGAAGCGCTAGAGGATCTTTTAGGCTGGGGGAAGTGAGAGTGATGACATTGCCTGATGCGCTACGCTTATCAGGCCTACTATATTTTTGCAATATATTGAATTTGCAATATTTTGTAGGCCGGATAAGGCGTTTACGCCGCATCCGGCAATAACAAAGCGCACTTTGTCAGCAATCAGGCGCCTTTAAACTGGGGGCCTTTGTAAACCTTCATGTTCTTATACCATGGTCTTAGCCATCACCACGCTGCACTCAAGAGCCTGTAATCCCACACGTTGAGGTGTTAAGGTACTCGCTTCTTTACCCGTTATGGCATTGAATATGATTACCCTCACCACGCCGCGTCTGTTGCTCTCATCCTTCAACGCATCTGACTGGCCCTTTTTCCTGCGACTTCGTCAGGATCCTCAGGTGATGCGTTATATGGGCGAGGTGTTGAGTGAAGCGGCGCTGCGCACGATTTTCGACGCGCGCTGTGCCGATAGCGGCGTATTCGTTCTGCGTGAAAACAGCGGTGAGCCAATCGGTGATATTGGCTTGCGCATCAGCAGTAAAAATCCACACGAAGCCGACGTCGGCTATGCACTGTTACCGGGTGCGCAGGGGAAAGGCTATGCCCGCGAAGCACTGAGCGCTATCTGCCAGTACGGGTTTACTGAACTGGGTGTCAATGCCATTAATGCCTGGGTGCTGGGCGAGAACCGCAGCTCTTCGCGCCTGCTGGAAAAACAGGGGTTTGTGCGCATTCAGGTACTGGAAAATGCCTATCATCTGAACGGTATTGACTACGATGACTGGGTCTATCGGCTGGAACGTCCACACGAATAGCCCGGCGGGGAGCCGGGCTGAGAAGATTACTTCAGAGAACCTTTGAGGAACTGCTGCAAACGCGGGCTTTGCGGGTTATCGAACAGTTGTTCCGGGGTACCCTCTTCCTCAATTTTGCCCTGATGCAGGAAAATAACATGTGACGATACGTGACGGGCAAAGCCCATTTCGTGCGTCACCACTACCATGGTTTTCCCCTCTTCCGCCAGTTGCTGCATGATGCGCAGCACCTCGCCCACCAGCTCCGGATCCAGCGCGGAGGTCGGCTCATCAAACAGCAAGACTTCCGGCTCCATCGCCAATGCACGAGCAATCGAAACACGCTGCTGCTGGCCGCCGGAAAGGTGCACCGGATATTTCGCCTGCTGGCGCGCATCAATGCCCACCTTCGCGAGATACTTTTCCGCTCGCTCGCGCGCTTCCTGCTTGCTCAGGCCCAGCACCTGAATCGGCGCTTCCATCACGTTCTCAAGCACCGTCATGTGGCTCCAGAGATTAAAGTGCTGGAAGACCATCGTCAGACGCGTACGTAGCAGGCGCAGCTGATTTTTATCAGCGACTTTCAACTGTCCGTCTTTATCCCGTACCAGCCCGATATTCTGACCGCTCACCACAATCGTGCCTTCGCTCGGTTTTTCGAGGAAGTTAATACAGCGCAAAAACGTACTTTTCCCCGACCCGGACGAACCAATAATAGTGATCACATCACCGGCATCCGCCTTCAGTGATACCCCTTTCAGCACCTCGTGTTCGCCGTAGTGCTTATGCAGATCGATTACGTTTAATTTATTCTCAGGCATCGTGTTCTCAGTGCGAAGAAGAAGGTTTTACATGCTGCAACCAGCGTTTTTCCGCTTTGCGGAACAGAGAGATCAGCACATACGAGATAATCAAATAAAGCACCGCCGCGATCCCAAATGCCGTAAAGGGCTGATAGGTGGCAGAGTTGATATCTCGGGCAATCTTCAGTAAGTCCGGCACGGTGGCGGTGAATGCCAGCGCCGTCGAGTGCAGCATCAAAATCACTTCATTGCTGTAAGCCGGCAGCGCAATACGCAGCGCCGACGGTAAAATAATGCAGCGGTAAAGCTTAACGGAGGAGAAACCATAGGCGCGCGCCGCTTCAATTTCACCCGCCGGTACCGCGCGAATCGCGCCCGCGAAAATCTCGGTTGTATAGGCGCAGGTATTCAGCGTGAGCGCCAGCACCGTACAGTTCAGGCCGCTGCGGAAAAAGGCGTTCAGCAGTTCGGTGCCTTTCACAATTTCGAGCGTATACATGCCGGAGTAGAACACCAGCAGTTGCACATACAGCGGCGTGCCGCGAAAAATATAGGTAAACAGCCACACCGGGAATCGGATGTATTTATTGCTGGAGACGCGGGCAATGGCGAGAAACAGCGCCAGAATGCCGCCCATCACCACCGAAGAAATCAGCAGCCACAGCGTAATGGCAACGCCCGTGAAGCGATACCCATCCGTCCACAGCAGGGATTTCCAGTATTCCTGAATAATGTCAATCACAGGTCAGCCCTCTTCACGCCCACGGAGTAACGGCGTTCGAGCAAGAGCAGCACACCATTGGAAACGGTTGTAAATACCAGATAAATCAGGCCACAGACGATGGCGAAATAGAAAGGCTCCCAGGTACTCTTCCCGGCCAGCTGTGTCGCTTTCACCACATCTTCCAGCCCCAGCAGCGACACCAGCGCTGTCGATTTGAGAATAACCTGCCAGTTGTTGCCAATTCCCGGTAGCGCGTAGCGCATCATCGCCGGGAACAGAATGCGACGGAACGTCTGCCCGCCGGTAAAGCCAAAGGCCGTCGCCGCCTCGATGTGCCCTTTCGGCACCGCCATAAACGCACCGCGGAAGGTCTCAGTAAAATAGGCGCCGTAGATAAACCCAAGCGTAATAATACCGGCAATCATCGGGTCGATGTCGAACTGGCTTAAACCGAGTGAATCGGTGACCACGTTCAGCGCCATCTGTAACCCATAGAAAATCAACAACATCAGCACGAGATCTGGCACGCCACGAATCAGCGTGGTATAGCCTTCAAAAATCAACGCCAACAGGCGATTATTGGAAAGCTTTGCACCAGCCCCAACCAGGCCGATAAGCACCGCCAGTACCACTGAGCTGATTGCCAGCTCAAGCGTCACCAGCGCGCCCTGAAAAATGACTTGTGAAAACCCGTAAAGCATTCAGCCTGCCCTGTCTTATTATCACCGTCGCCCCATTCAGAGGCGGGGCGACGGGTGGTCAGCGACGGTTATTCGCCGTATACGTTAAAATCGAAGTACTTTTTCGCCAGCTTGTCATACGTGCCGTCAGCACGCATTTCAGCAAACGCTTTATTCAGCGCTTCACGCAGTTCGTTATCTTCTTTACGCAGGCCCATACCGGTACCCACGCCAAACAGTTTTTCATCTTTGATGGACGGGCCACCAAACGTGTAATCTTTACCAATTGGCTGCTTCAGGAAACCTTCGCTTGCCGCGACTTCATCCTGAAACGCCGCGTCAATGCGCCCCGCGGTCAGGTCAGAATAAATGTTGTCCTGGCCCTGATAAGAGACAATCTCAACGCCTTTTGCCGCCCAGTGTTCATTACCGTAAGTTTCCTGGGTCGTCCCCTGCAGTACGCCGACACGTTTACCTTTCAGCGTGGTGAGGTCTGGCGTCACCGGAGAACCTTTTTTCACCACCAGGCGAGAATCCGCTGCATAAAGCTTGTCGGTAAATGCGATTTCCTGCTGACGTTTTTCGGTGATAGAGAGCGAAGACATAATGGCATCGATTTTCTTCGCTTTCAGAGACGGGATCAGCGCGTCCAGCGGGTTCTCAACGAAGGTACATTGTGTCTGGATACGCTTACACAGCTCTTTTGCCAGATCGATATCAAAACCAATCAATTCACCCTTCGCATTCTTTGATTCAAACGGTGCATAGGTTGGGTCGGTGCCAATTCGTACTTTTTGTGGGATTGCTGCGAAAACACTCGAAGCGCTGGAAAGCGCCAATACCAGAGAAAAAGATAACGCCAGCTTTTTCATATTTATCCTCGACTGCCTTTGATTTCTGCGGGTTTGTCCAAAAAATCCTGAGCAGTTATCGTGCCACTTTTCAGCCCAGAATGGCAAAGCATTCTGCCCTGTCTGTTGGCTTTTTTCTCACTAAAAATGCGTATTTATGCAGGAATGCACCACTTTTGTGCACAGAGTGCACAACATCGAGACATTGGCAGCACCAATGCACCATTAAAGTGCATTGGTGCTGTCGGGAAAATTAATCCCCGTAGACGTTGAAGTTAAAATACTTCTTCGCCATTTTGTCGTAAGTACCATCTGCGCGGAGCTCAGCCAGTGCTTTATCAAAGGCCTGCTTCAGCTCAACATCATCTTTACGCAGGCCAACGCCTGTGCCGTCGCCAAAGAATTTTTTATCCTTCACGGAAGGCCCGGCGAAGTCAAAATCTTTCCCGGCAGGCTGCTTAAGGAAACCTTCACTGGCGGCCACTTCATCCTGCAATGCAGCGTCCAGACGACCCGCGGCCAGGTCGGAGTAAATCAGGTCCTGGTTCTGGTACGCCACGACATCAACGCCTTTGCTGCGCCAGTTCTGGTTCGCATACGCTTCCTGAGTCGAGCCCTGCAATACGCCGACGTGCTTCCCTTTCAGTGAGTCCAGCGTGGGCTGGATAGGCGAACCTTTTGCGGCAATTAGACGGGAATCTGCCGCGTAGAGCTTGTCGGAGAAGGCAATCTCCTGCTGGCGTTTTTCGGTGATAGAGAGAGAAGAGATAATCGCGTCGATTTTCTTCGCTTTCATGGAGGGGATCAGGGCATCAAAATCACTGCCGACCCAGGAGCACTTCACCTGCATGCGTTTGCACATCTCATTACCCAGATCGATATCAAAGCCGATGAAATCGCCTTTAGCATCTTTGGACGAGAACGGTGCATAGGTGGTGTCGGTGCCGATGCGGATACTTTGCGGCAATGCGGCAAACGCGCTGGAAACGCTGCCAAGACCGAGCAGTAAAGAGAGAGCCAGAACCGTCTTCTTCATACATACCCCTTTAAAAATCGTGATGCAGTGAGCTGCTATCTAATAGGTTGTGTTGTGTGTTGCAGACCAACAGTGCAGCTTTTATGCCATCTTTATCGTCAGCGCTAACTTTGACGTTAAATATGTTAATAAAAAGATGCAATATGGTAACAAGATAGGAAGATAGCAGTTCGGACACATAATCCGCAGCAGTAAAACGCAAAATGCGTGATTAAATATCGAGGATTTGATCGGCGTTACAAAATCGCCCTGCAACAGGGCGAAAAGCACAGATGAGCACCACACTGGTGCAGTTCAGGCACCTTGCCAGCGGGTAAAGAGATCGTGTGGCAGGTCGATATTGAAGAGATCGAGAACGCGGTTAACTGTCTGATTTATAATATCATCAATGGTTTGTGGGCGATGATAAAACGCCGGAACAGGCGGCATAATCACCGCGCCAATCTCGGCGGCCTGAGTCATTAAGCGCAGATGCCCAAGATGCAGCGGTGTTTCCCGCACGCAGAGCACCAGCGGGCGATGTTCTTTGAGCACCACATCCGCGGCGCGGGTCAGCAGCCCATCGGTATAACTGTTCACAATGCCGGAAAGGGTTTTCATCGAACACGGCAGAATCACCATGCCCATGGTTTTGAAGGAGCCCGAAGAGATGCTGGCGGCGATATCTCGCGCATCATGCACGACATCGGCAAAGGCCTGCACCTCGCGCAACGAGAGATCCGTTTCCAGCGCAAGAGTTTGCCGCGCGGCCTGGCTCATCACCAGATGTGTTTCAATATCAGGCACGTCGCGTAAAACCTGAAGCAGACGAACGCCGTAAATTGCGCCGCTGGCACCGGATATTCCAATAATAAGTTTTTTCACTGTGACTGCCCTTTTTGCGTAATGCTGCAACGTAGCAGGATTATAGCGTCCTGGGCCAGTTCAACGAAATTAAACCATTACTTACACCACCGTTTCGTCAAGTTCCATCTGCCGCAGCGCAGCCAGCGTCGCCTGCGCTTCGGCTTCATCAATAATGCTCATGGCAAAGCCCACGTGCACCAGCACCCACTGCCCAACGAGGTCGGCGGTGTCGCCTTCGCAGATAAGCGCAATATTCACATCGCGTTTCACGCCGCACACTTCCACCTGCGCGAGCTGGTGAATATCTTCACCCACGGCCAGCACCTGGCCCGGTACGCCAATACACATAATTAACTCCGGTTATTCCACTTCAATACTTTTTACCCGCAGCGAGTCGCCCGTATCGACGCGCAAATTCGCACTATCACACTGTGGGCAATGCGCATCATGCTGGGTGATTTCCACCGCGCGGCTGCAATCCCAGCACCAGGCCTGCGCGGGGCGGTACTCAATATGCAATTCACAGCCCTGCGCGACGGTATTCTGACAGACAATATCAAAGCTGAAACGCACGGCGCTCTCTTCCACGCAGGAGAGCGCACCGATCTCGAGCCATACGCCCGTCACGCGGTTAACACCGTGCTGCGCGGCCTGCTGCTGGATGATTTCCACCGCGCTCTGGCACAGCGACAGCTCATGCATCCGCCACGCTCCGACGGCCAAACAGCAGCGAGCGGCGGCTTGTCATGCCCGGCGCATCCGGGTTGCTCACCGGGAGGGAAAGCAGCATCCGCGCACAATCATCCACCAGCCGCAGCCCCTCTTCCACCGCAAGCGTTTTAGGTAGCGGTGACAGCAGCGAGCAGGAAAGATATTGCGAAACGCCCTCCAGCTCGCCCACGGTAAAGGTCATGATGCCGTAAGGCAGTTGCAGCCCCAGTTTTTCACTGACGGTGCGACGCGGCCAGCGCTGCTCCGGGCCGGGAAAAATAACCGCGCTCAGCATCCACGGGGTGATAACGCAGCCCGTCCATTGCCCTTCAAAGAGCGTGAAGTCTGAGACAGACACTGGCATGGTTGGGTGCAAAAAAGCCAGGTCATGCATCGAACGGCGCGCCACTTCCTCAAAGGCTGCCTGCACCAATAACTGTGGCGATGCTGAGAAACCGGTAATTTCATCAGACATGCGTTTCCTCCCGGGCTACCACCTCAACGCCCGATTCGCGCAGCGCCAGCAGCACCTGCTCCAGCGCCGGCGTAATCATCGCTTCTACGGTTGGCGTTAAACCGATATGGGGCTCAAGGGATTCAGGAATAACGCCCACCAGGGTGAGTTTTTTCGGAAATTCGCCGGTGAAACGCAGGGCCGACAGAACGTCGGCCAGTCCAAGCTGATGCGGGGAGATTTTGTTGGTAAACAGCGCCGGAACTTCATCATCGCGCAGCACCATAATCGTGCCCGGCGCATTTTTGCGTGAGACAATGGCATCGGCAATAATCAGATGATCGCGATCGGCCATATCCCCCAACAACTCCATGCCGGCCGTACCGCCGTCAAGTACCTCGACGTAATCCGGCAGGATGTAACGCTGTTCCAGGGCTTCAACAATACGCACGCCGATTGCCTCATCGGTGAGCAGAATGTTGCCAACGCCTAACACTAGAATCCGCATCACAGCACCTTCACCGCGACAACATCGTTGCCGTCGGCGTCCACCACATGCACCGCGCAGGACATGCACGGGTCGAAAGAGTGAATCGTGCGCACCACTTCCAGCGGTTTTTCCGGATCGGCAACCGGCGTCCCCACCAGCGAACGTTCATACGGGCCAACTTCGTCGTTGAAATTACGCGGGCCGGAGTTCCAGGTGGAAGGTACAACCGCCTGATAGTTGCTGATAATCCCGTCTTTGATCACCATCCAGTGCGACAGCATCCCGCGCGGCGCTTCGAGGAAGCCGACGCCTTTAAACTCACCGGTGGCCGGGATATTCGGTTTCACAAAAGTGGTATGGTCGCCCTTGCCGATGTTAGTCACCAGCGCACTATACTGATGCTGCAGAATATGTTGCAGTTCGCAGCAGTGAACGGTACGCCCGATGATGCGACCAAGCGTAGAGTGCAGTTGCTCTACACCCAACGTTTTACCCGTCAGTTTGGTATAAATGGCGATGATTTCATTGAGCTTCGTGTGGGTAGATTCGCGTTTTGCCGCCAGTTTACACAGCATGTTCGCCAGCGGCCCCACTTCAACGGTTTTACCGTAAAAGGTCGGCGCTTTCACCCAGGAGTATTTTCCATCGTCTGACCAGCCGGTGTAGTTCGGCACGGTGGTGCCTTCCCACGGTGCCTGCGGCGATTCGTCTTTATACCACGCGTGCTTCGCGCTCTCCTGGATCCCTTTAATCAGAAACTCATCAGACTGAGAACTTATCGGGCGATAGGTTGAGAGATCGCTGTTGGTGATATAGCCGCCCGGGAAGAGGAAGCTGCCGTTTTTACCATCGGTCGGGAATTCCGGCGTAGCAAGATAGTTCACCGCCCCGCGACCGCGCTCCAGCCACTCAGGATAAAACGCCGCAATGACCGCAGTATCGACTTTATAAACCTGCTCAACGAAATCGCTCAGTTTGTCGATAAAGGATTTGATGTACATCAGGCGTTCAAGGTTCAGCACGCCCAGGCCATCCAGGTTGATTGGGTTCGCTACGCCGCCAACAGCGAGGTTCTGAATGTGCGGCGATTTACCTCCCAGCAGCGCCACCACGCGGTTCGCGTCACGCTGGCACTCCAGCGCCTGAAGATAGTGCGCAACAGCAATCAGGTTTACTTCCGGCGGCAGTTTCATCGCCGGGTGCCCCCAGTAGCCGTTTGCGAAAATGCCTAACTGGCCGCTGGCAACTAAGTCCTTAATTTTATTTTGAACCTTCGTAAACTCTTCCGCGCTGTTCAGGTGCCAGCTCGATACACCGTTCAGCATCGCCGAGGCTTTCGCCGGATCCGCTTTCAGGGCTGACGTGATATCCACCCAATCGAGCGCCGAAAGCTGATAAAAGTGCACGATGTGATCATGCGTGGTGTGGGCCGCCAGAATGATATTGCGGATATGCTGCGCATTCACCGGCACATCAATTTTCAGCGCGCTTTCTGCCGCACGCACGGAGGCAATCGCATGGGTGGTCGTACACACGCCGCAGATACGCTGAACAATCATCCAGGCGTCACGCGGATCGCGATTTTTGACAATCTCTTCCATGCCGCGCCACATGGTGCCGGACGCCCAGGCCTTAGACACCACCCCATTTTCAATTTCGCAGTCAATACGCAGGTGCCCTTCAATTCGGGTTACCGGGTCAATCGTAATTCTCTGGCTCATGCTTTGCTCGCCTCATGACGCTTGTTGTCGTTTTGTTTTAAAGGGGGAAGTATCGGCAACAGACGAATGAGCAGAATGTATGCACAAATCTCAATTGCCACAAAACCCATAGAAATCAGCAGCTCTTCCCAGGTCGGGAAGTAGTGGTAACCGCCACCGGGGTTGAACGCTACCAGTGAATAGGAGATACGCCAGGTCGCACAGCCAAGCAGCGCGCTCAGTGCGGACAGGTACAGCATGCGCGAATCATTACGCAGTTTCCCAACGCGCAGTACCACCAGCGGGAAGAGCATCAGCAGCGCTTCCAGCCAGAACAGGAAGGAGTAGAAATCCCCTGCAAAGGCATACGACAGCTTGTGACGATAAATCAGCTCGCCTACGCGTAACACCAGGAACAGGGCAAGCAACACGCTGGCGGTATTCATCAGCTTCACAAACAGCGATTTCTCATCCGGCCCTCTTCCCCGTAGCCCAGTCTGCACCAGCGAACCTTCAAACACCACAATGGCGAAGCCCATGATGAAAGCGGTCAGCACCGAGAACAGCGGCAGCATCTCGTAGCTTTGCCACAGCGGATGCACTTTATAGCCCGCCGAGATCATCAATGACCCCATGGAAGACTGGTGCATCGTCGGCAGCAGTGCGCCGAGCGCGATGATGAAGAACATCAGTTTATTGAGGAACTTCAGCGGTACTTTCCAGCCCATACGTTCCAGCAGCGCGGGCGCAAACTCCAGCGCCATCACGCCGATATAGATGGTCATACAGACGGCGGTTTCAAACAGCACCGAGTTAACGTTAAAGTGCCCCGGAATGTAAAAGTACGGCAGGTTCCAGTAACGCCCAACGTCGATGGTAATCGACAGTCCACCGAGGGAATAACCAAACAGGCTCGCCAGCAGCGCCGGACGCACCAGCGGGTGATAACGCCCTTTGTTGAACACATACACCGCCCAGGCCAGCGCCCAGCCCCCGCAGGCAAAGCCGGTGCCGATCAGCAAATCGAAAGCGATCCAGATCCCCCACGGGTATCCACCGTTAAGATCGGAAACGGAACCCAATCCCCAGATCAGACGTTTGACGATCATGATCAGGCACAGCACAGCCAGCGGCGCGAAAATAATGATCGGCTTGCTGATAATTTTCCCGCCCAGCGGTTTTGGATCATGACTCATGATCGTCTCCTCCTTCGTGAGGGCCGCTCTTCGTATTGCGACGCACCAGCACGGTTAGCCCCGCCAGCAAAGCAAGCGGCAGCATCATGCCCTTATAAACCGTGTGTTGAACATGCTCGGAACGTGCACCAGTAGAAAGCTCATCCAGCTTCGGCAAGCCCAAATTCTCATAGGGCACACCGGTCAACACCATCACCTGCGTTCCTCCCCCCTCTTTCTCTCCGTAAAGATGTGGATAGTAGTGTGGTACCGTATGCAGGTAGGTATCCCCGGTTTTCAGGGTCTGACGCGGGTAGTGGTATTCGCTTCCCGGCTTCAGGGCCAGACGTTTTTTCGCCTCCGCCATCAGTTCTTCGCGGGTGCCAAAAATCACCGCGCCCGCCGGGCAAACGGAAACGCAGCCGGGTAATCCGCCTTTATCCAAGCGTTCAACGCCCTTCTGGTTGCACAGTTCACACTTGTGAATCGCACCAAACGGGTTGTTGTAGTCGTATTTCGGCACGTTATACGGGCAGGCGACCATGCAGTAGCGGCAGCCGGTGCAGACATCTTTGTTGTAATGCACGATGCCGGTTTTCGGGTCTTTTCTCAGCGCCTGAACCGGGCAGACGGAGACACAGTTGGGGTCTACGCAGTGCATGCACTGTTTTTTGATGTAGGCGTACCCGTTCTCTTCCTTGTCTTTGTTGACGCCCGTTCCACTACGCCACACCTGAATGATGTTATTGGTGTAGGGCGAAAGTTTGTCGTTGTTGGACCAGGTTTGTTCGCCCTGCGGATTGCGTGCCGGGAAGTTGATATTCTGGCACTCGGTCACGCAGGCCTGGCAGCCGACGCAAAGTGTTGAGTCGTATAGCATGCCCAACGAACCCGGAATGGGCGGGCGGTTTTCCGCAGCCTGAGCCACGGAAGGCGCAGCCCCCAGCAGAAATGCGCCACCGGAGGCAGCTTTAATAAAGTGTCTTCTGTTCACGGTTATTCTCCCCGTGAGTCAGTGTTGTCTTTCTTCTGCTGACGCCCCAGTTCGCGCACAGCCATTACGCTGACGCCCGCCACCAGGCCGACCACACCGCCCAATAAACCCACGGCGCCAGCAGAAATCTCGCCGCCCTCTTTCAGGTTTACATCCGGCTTTTCCGCCCGTGGCGTTTGATTCTCAACCGTTGCCAGTTGGTGGATACCTTTGTGGAAACCGACGCCCTCTTCGTTACAACCGTAACAGGGATGACCAATCGCCACCGGCCAGACGCCACCGACGTCGCAGAATTGCAGCGTGGAGCAGTTGCCGTACGTTTCTGGCCCTTTGCAGCCCAGATGGTACAGACACCAGCCCTGGCGATGTCCTTCATCGCCAAACTCTTTCGCAAAGCGCCCGGCGTCAAAGTGCGGACGGCGTTCGCAGTGTTCATGGATCAGACGGCCATAGGCGAAGGTTGGGCGATTTTTGCCATCGAGCTTCGGCGGTTTGCCAAAGGTGATGATATGCGCGACGGTCGCGAGGAAGTTATGCGGGTTGGGCGGGCAACCCGGAATGTTGATTATCGTTTTGCCCGGCAAGGCTTCCTGAAGCCCTACCGCGCCGGTCGGGTTAACGCCCGCCGCCGCCACGCCGCCCCAGGCTGCGCAAGAGCCGATAGCAATAATCGCCGCCGCGCCTTCTGCCGCTTTACGGATATGGTCGATAATCGGCTCGCCGGCGACCATGCAATAAATTCCGTTATCTTTTAACGGGATCGAGCCATCGACCACCAGCACATACTGACCTTTGTATTTCTCAAGGGCGTTGTGCTTGTTCTCTTCAACCTGATGGCCGAAAGCGGCGGAGAGCACTTCGTGGTATTCCAGAGAGATAGTCTCCAGCACGAGGTTTTCGACGGTTGGATGGGTGGCGCGGAGCAGAGATTCCGTGCATCCGGTACACTCCTGCGCGCCAATCCAGATTACCGGCGGACGCTGCGGGCGGGTGATTGATTCGGCCATCTCGGCGGCCGCTTTACTACTGAGCCCCATCGTGGCGGCCAGTGCTGCACAAAGCTTCATAAAATCACGGCGGTTAACGCCATGAGAAGTGCTGAGGGTGTTATCTCCAGTCATCTTGTTGTTATTCCGTAACGAAGACTTGGGTTTCTCCTGCACCTCTCGCAGGTTGCAAAAGGCGCACCATTGACCACATTTATTTTATGGTTATTGACAGCATACTACTCCGCCATATAGACAAAACGAAGGGTCGAGAGGGTTTTGTAACCAATGAAAGCAGTTTTTCTTACCACCTCACTAACCCCTGATTGGTATTATCCACATATTAAAAATGGTTAATGGACGCTACTATAAAATTTATGGCAGTGATGTTTATCCGGTTTGTTCACACTATTGAAAAACGGATTCTGAAAAATGTGAGGAAGACGAAATTACTGCGAAAAGAGAGGGATAGGATTGGGGGTACAGAAAAGAAAACGCCAGGTTGCCCTGGCGTTAGACGCGTTAACCTTCGTTATGCATCTCTAAGTTTTCCACTTCGTTCTGCAACTGCACCGCTTTGGCGTCGTCGTTACGCAGGGAATCGAGATAATCGAGGTACTGTTGATCGACATCTTTAGTGACGTATACACCGTTAAATACAGAACATTCAAACTGCTGAATATCCGGGTTTTCTGCGCGTACCGCGTCGATCAGATCGTCCAGATCCTGGAAGATAAGACCGTCTGCGCCGATGATCTGGCGAATTTCGTCGACTTCACGACCGTGGGCTATCAGCTCGGTCGCGGTTGGCATGTCGATACCGTAGACGTTCGGGAAACGAATTTCCGGTGCGGCGGAGGCCAGATACACCTTCTTCGCCCCGGCTTCACGTGCCATCTCGATAATCTGCTCTGAGGTGGTGCCGCGCACGATCGAGTCATCGACCAGCAGGACATTTTTATCGCGGAACTCGGCACGGTTGGCGTTAAGCTTACGGCGCACCGATTTACGACGCAGTTGCTGGCCCGGCATGATAAAGGTACGGCCAACGTAGCGGTTTTTCACGAAGCCCTGACGATACGGTTTGCCCAGAATACGTGCGATTTCCAGCGCGATATCGCAGGAGGTTTCCGGAATCGGGATCACCACGTCAATGTCCAGGTCTTCCCACTCGCGGGCAATCTTTTCACCCAGTTTGGTGCCCATATTCACGCGCGCGCTGTAAACGGAAATCTTGTCGATAAAGGAGTCCGGGCGCGCGAAATAGACGTACTCGAACAAGCACGGGTTGCTGACCGGGTTATCCGCGCACTGGCGGGTGAAGAGCTGTCCCTTCTCGGTGATATACACCGCTTCGCCCGGCGCCACGTCGCGCAGGAACTCAAAGCCCAGGGTATCGAGCGCCACGCTTTCGGAAGCAACCATATATTCCGTGCGGCCATCACCAATATCGCGTTTGCCCAGCACCAGCGGGCGAATGCCGTTCGGGTCGCGGAAGGCGACCATGCCGTGACCGATAATCATTGCCACGCAGGCGTAAGCGCCACGGATTTGACGGTTGGTCGCCGCAATTGCGGCGAAGATGTTATCGGCTTCCAGCGGATAATGACGGAAATTGTCGAGTTCGCTGGCGAAGATATTCAGCAGGATCTCGGAATCAGAGGTGGTATTGATGTGGCGGCGCTTCTCTTCGAACAGTTTTTGACGCAGTTCGTGCGCGTTGGTCAGGTTGCCGTTATGGGCAAGGGTGATGCCATACGGGGAGTTGACGTAGAAAGGTTGCGCCTCAGACGCGCTGGAGCTGCCAGCGGTTGGATAGCGCACGTGGCCAATCCCCATGTTGCCCTGCATACGCTGCATATGGCGAGCTTCAAAGACATCGCTGACCAGCCCGTTTGCCTTACGTAAACGGAAACAGTTGTTTGCATCAATGGTGATGATGCCCGCGGCATCCTGTCCACGATGCTGCAGCACCGTTAACGCATCATAAATCGACTGGTTGACCGGCATAACACCGGCGATACCGACAATACCGCACATACGTCTTTTCCTCGTTAAGCCACATCTCAGGACTTATGTCCTGGGCAAGAAACTTGACGAGCTTTGCAGATAGTCAAAGAACCATCTGATGATGAAACTGAACTGCGGGATAAGCTGCGATTTATGCCAGTCTTCGCTTTTCGCCACACCGGTAAAGGTATCAAGGAAGAACAGAATAGCGGCGACGATTAACACCCCGCGTAGCGCACCAAAACAGATGCCCAACACCCTGTCCGTTCCCGATAAACCGGTTTTTTCCACCAGTTGACCGATAACGTAGTTAACGATAGCGCCGACGATAAGCGTCGCGATAAACAGTACCGCGATAGCAATCCCGTTGCGAACCAGTTCATCATCAAAGCCCGTGAACCAGACGGACAGGTACGTGTAGTAATGACTCGCGACAAAGAAGGCACAGCCCCATGTCACCAGCGATAACGCTTCACGAACAAAGCCACGGATAAGGCTAACCAGACAGGAAAAACCTATTACCGCGATAATGGCGTAATCAATCCAGACCATATGTGTCCCACGATGCTACGCCCTGTCATCCGGTTCGGGGCGCATTCTAACAGAAAAAGAAAACGTTTGCGTAGGGATTTCCTTTCCCTGCGAAAATAAAAATGGCGCTGAAAAAATGTTCAACGCCATCGCTTCTGGAGGGGTTTTTAATCCCCCTCACCTTAGGGAGAGGGAGAAAACCCGCACCGACCTTTACACCATGCTCGATCGGTTCCCTCTCCCTCAGGGAGAGGGCTAGGGTGAGGGTCGCCTTTAATTCGGCGAATACCCCATCACCACCCCGCTCAGCCCGGAGAGCTGCTTAAGCTCGCCAAGCGAACCTTTAAGCTTCTCTTTCGACGCATCAGGCCCTACCAGGATGCGGGTAATTTTACCCTGAACTGGCGTGGAAGGCGACGTGTAGACGCGATAGCCCGCACCGCGAAGCGACGCGACAATCTCGTTGACTTTATCGGCGTTTTTCAACGCGCCAAGCTGCACGACGTACGCCTTCCCTTCCGGGGCCGGTTTTTCAGCAGGCGTCGGTTTGGCGGGCGGTGTTTCAGTCGCGGCGGCGATTTGCTCGCTGGCGACATCACGCGTTGGCTGCGGCTTCGGTTTCGGCGGCTCAACCGGTTTGGGTTTTGGCTTCGGTTGTTCCACTTGCACCGGCGCAGGATCGATGCCGTTGTTGTTCGCCGCGGCAAAACGCCCCGGATCGAGCGACGGTGCTGCCGCATCGCCCGCTCTCACTTCTTCCGCCGCGCCTTCCGGCGGCTGAGCTGGCAGCGCCTGTGTCGCCGTCGGCAGCATATCGGGCTCATCGCGGTCGCCCGGTTTTGGCACCAACGGGATCGCGGCAAACTCATCCTGGTAGTGTTTTTTCTGCCCGTCGAGCAGCCCTGGCAGCACAATGACGCCCAGCGCTACCAGCACAATTGTCCCGACTAAGCGGTTCTGAAACTTACTTGCCACCGGCTCTCCCCGCGTCTAACTCTTCCATTACATGCGCTACCGTGTGAAATGAGCCACACACCAGCACCGTATCTTCTGGCCCGGCATCGGCCATCGCCGCGTGCCACGCCTGCGCCACGCTGGCGTAGACGGTTCCTGCGCGTAAGTGTTTCACCAGCTCTTCAGCGGTGGCCCCGCGCGGCCCTTCTAAAGGCGCACAATACCAGCTATCGACCACACCTTCCAGACACGCCAGCGTACCGGCGATATCCTTATCATGCAGCATACCAATAACCGCCAGAACGCGCCCGGTCAGCGGCTCAGATTTGAGACGCCCGGCGAGGTACGCGGCGGCATGCGGGTTATGAGCAACGTCCAGAATCACGCGCGGTGAGGTCTGGATAGTCTGAAAGCGCCCCGGCAGAATGGCACCGGCGATACCGTCACGAATGGCCTGCTCGCTAACGTTAAGGCCACTGGCACGCAGTGCCGCCAGTGCGGTCGCCGCATTAGGTTGCGGCACCTGCGGCAACGGCAGCGCATCCAGGCGGCCTGCCGCATCGCTAAACCACCAGCTTTCAGCGTCCACGCCATACTGCCAGGCAATATCACGTTGTAACAGCTGTGCGCCCTTTTCACGCGCCACATCAGCGATCGTCGTCGGCATATCCGGTTCACCCACTACGGCCGGACGCCCGGCACGGAAGATACCGGCTTTTTCACGGCCAATACTTTCGCGATCCGGCCCCAGCCAATCGGTGTGATCCAGCGCGATGCTGGTAATGACCGCGACATCCGGATCCACCAGGTTGGTGGCATCCAGTCGCCCGCCGAGCCCAACTTCCAGAATGACCACATCCAGCGCGGCTTGTTTAAACAGCCACAATGCGGAAAGCGTACCGTATTCAAAATAGCTCAACGAGATATCGCCACGCGCCTGCTCGATAGCGGCAAACGACGCCGTATGCGCGCTCTCCGTGAGTTCTGCGCCCTGCACGCGTACACGTTCGGTGTAACGCACCAGATGCGGAGAACTGTAAACGCCCACTTTGTAGCCCGCCGCCGTCAGCATCGCTTCCAGCGTCCGGCAGGTGGTGCCTTTGCCGTTGGTTCCGGCAACAGTAAAGACAAATGGCGCAGGTTTCTGCACGTTCAGCCGGGCAGCCACCTCGCCCACGCGTTCCAGGCCCAGGTCGATGGTTTTGCTATGGAGGTGTTCCAGATAAGAAAGCCACGTAGCCAGGGGCGACGTGGCCTGAGGAATAAGTTTGTTGTCCATGATGCCCGCGATTTGTTTAACGGTGATGAGAAGCAAAAAGGGCAGCGCCGTCTGGCCCTGCCCTTTGCATTATCAGGCCTCTGGTTCCTGATCCGGTACCGGTGGTACCTCCACACTTTCGTGGGCTTCTTCCGGATTTGGTGCCGGAAGATTCATGAGCTTCGCCAGGATGCTCGCCAGCTTCAGGCGCATTTCCGGACGACGAACAATCATATCGATTGCCCCTTTCTCAATCAGGAACTCACTGCGCTGGAATCCCGGCGGCAGTTTTTCACGAACCGTTTGTTCGATAACACGCGGGCCGGCAAAGCCGATCAGCGCTTTCGGTTCAGCGATGTTCAGGTCGCCCAGCATCGCGAAGCTCGCCGATACACCGCCCATGGTCGGGTCGGTCAGTACCGAGATATACGGCAGACCACGTTCCTGCATTTTCGCCAGCGCCGCAGAGGTTTTCGCCATCTGCATCAGCGACATCAGCGCTTCCTGCATACGTGCCCCACCGGATGCAGAGAAGCAAATCAGCGGGCAGTTATCTTCCAGCGCCTGCTCAACCGCACGAACAAAACGCGCGCCAACTACGGAGCCCATCGAACCGCCCATAAAGGCGAATTCGAATGCCGCAGCCACCACCGGCATGTCGTGCAGCGTGCCTTTCATGACCACCAGCGCATCTTTCTCGCCCGTTTCTTTCTGAGCAGACGCCAGACGGTCTTTGTATTTTTTGGAGTCACGGAACTTCAGCACGTCTTTGGGCTCAAGCTCGCTTCCCAGTTCCACCAGTGATCCTTCATCCAACAGGCTATGCAGGCGATTACGCGCTGACATACGCATGTGGTGGTCACACTTAGGGCAAACCTCCAGGTTACGCTCCAGCTCGGCGCGGTACAGAACCTGCCCACAGCTGTCGCACTTGGTCCATACACCCTCAGGAATGCTCGCTTTGCGTGTAGGGGTGATGTTGCTTTTAATTCGTTCAATCCAGCTCATTGATAACCTTTCTGCCTGAACCTGGTCGATGCCAGTTTTGTCATAAGGGGCGCATAATGCCATTTTTGCCCCTTACAGACCATGAATGTTGCACATTAAAACATAACAGCCCGAAACTTTGGATAAAAAAGTGGTCGAACCGCGAATTCGCGCTTACTTCGCTTGTTTTGCCGCCGCGCGACGATGGCGCACAATTTCGATAACCCCTGGCAAAACAGAGACCACAATAATCCCGACAATCAGTAACTTAAGGTTATCCTGAATCATCGGGATGGTACCGAAGAAGTAACCCGCATAGGTAAACAGCAGCACCCATAATACCGCGCCAATTACGTTATAGGCGGCAAAATGGCGATAGGACATGTGCCCCATCCCTGCGACAAACGGTGCGAAGGTGCGAACAATCGGCACGAAGCGCGCCAGAATAATCGTTTTTCCACCGTGTTTTTCATAAAACTGGTGCGTTTTATCCAGGTAGCTGCGACGGAAAATTTTCGAGTTCGGGTTACTGAACAGCTTCTCGCCAAACAGCCGTCCAATCGTGTAGTTCACCGCATCTCCGGCAATTGCCGCAATCAACATTAATGCCACCATCAGATGGACGTTAATGTCGTTGGTGCCCAGCGAAGCCAGCGCCCCGGCGACAAACAGCAGGGAATCGCCCGGTAAAAACGGCGTAACAACCAGGCCTGTTTCACAGAAAAGAATTAAAAACAGAATGGCATAAACCCAGACGCCGTATTGCGCGACGAGCTCTGCCAGATGCACATCAATATGTAGAATAAAATCAATGAGAAAGTGAATCAGATCCATAATTGTCTTCAGCCTTTGTGAACTGCTCTCAGTCCGCTAAAAAAAGCGGCCCCATGGGTACGCGCGGCAGGTCAAAACGTTCCGGGTAATCAACAGAAACCAGATACAAACCTTCCGCTTTCGCCGTTGCTGCCGCCAGCGTTCTGTCTTTTGCGGCTAACAACTCAGCAATCCAGCTCTCTGGCTGGTTTTGGGCGCCGACTTCCATCAGGCTGCCGACGATATTCCTTACCATATGATGCACAAAGGCATTCGCTTTAATATCTACCACCACGTACGCGCCATAGCGGGCAACATTAATATGCATAATGTTGCGCCACGGCGTGCGTGACTGACACTGCACCGCGCGGAACGAGGTGAAATCGTTCTCGCCCAACAAACACTGGGCGGCACGGTGCATTCGCGCCTCATCCAGCGGTTGATGATAGTGGGTTACTCCCTGACTCATCACCGCCGGACGTAACCGATGATTGTAGATGATGTAGCGATAACGGCGAGCCGTGGCGCTAAAACGTGCATGAAAATCTTCCGGCACATGTTTCACCCAACGCACGGCGATGTCACCAGGTAAATTCGCATTTACACCAAGTGTCCACGCCGCGTCTTTACGATCGGCGGTGGTTTCAAAATGCACCACCTGCCCGGTACCGTGTACGCCGGAATCGGTACGCCCGGCGCAGAACACGGTGATCGGTTCGTTGGCCACCTGAGTGAGCGCTTTTTCCAGCTTCTCCTGCACGCTGCGGACTTCGTTCTGACGCTGCCAGCCATAATATTTGCTGCCGTCATACTCGATGCCCAGCGCAATTTTATAGACGGGCTGTTGCTGCACTTCCGACATTAGTACATATACTCCTGCACTAATTTTTCAGCGATTTTCACCGCCATCAGCGCGCCGCCAAAGCGAACGTTATCAGCGACCGACCAGAACTGTACCTGTTCCGGCATACCGTAGTCATTACGCACACAACCGACAGAAAGATGCGCGCTGCCGGAAGCATCGTTCACTTGCGTCGGGAACTCATTCTCTTCAGAGAGCACGACATCTTCGCCACGAGCGAAAGCATCACGAGCTTCGTCTGCTGCCAGCGGACGCATGGCTTCGAATCCGACCATCTGCGCATGACCATAGAAGACCGGCGACTGGACGCAGTTAGCGGAGATAATCAGGCCTTCATCCTGCAAAATTTTGCGCGTCTGATCGACGATTCGCTGCTCTTCACGCACGATACCTTCACGATTCGGCAGCAGCGGCAGCATGTTGAACGCCAACTGGCGACCGAAGAAATCGTCATCATCAATCGGAATGCCGTTGAGCAGTTTTGCACTCTGCCCCGCCAGCGCATCGACGGCTTTCTTGCCGTGAGCCGATGCGGAAAGCAGGCAGGTCACGTTGATACGCGCCAGACCGCCCTGGTCGATCAGCGGTTTCAGCGCTGCCAGCAGTTGACTGGTCTGGCTGTCCGGCACAGCAATCAAGTTACGGTTACGGTAATCGGCCAACACAAACGGGTTCACTTCCGGCACAACCAGCGGCACGTCCGGTTCAAGCGCGAACTGTCCACTCAAATCAATAACCAGGCAGCCTGAGTTAGTGGCTTCTTCCACATACGTTGACGTGGCTTCAACACCCGCTGCAAAGAACGCGAGTTGAACCTGTGTCCAGTCGAATTCCGCCGCATCCTGAACGCGCACGGTTTTCCCGCCAAAGCGCAGCGATTCCCCGGCGCTTTCGCTACGCGCCAGCGCATAGAGTTCACCTACCGGGAACTCACGCTCCGCCAGTGTTTCAAGCAGGGCTTCCCCAACGGCGCCCGTTGCGCCCAGTACGGCAATATTCCAGCCTTCAGACATGGTGATTAACTCCAGAAATAGCGACGTGCCTCGCCGACGAGCAAGGCACAAAAGAAATAATCTTAACGAATCGGATGATGAACGGCGTTAAACCCGAGCTTTTTCAGAAGCGTTGCCGCATCTGCGTCATCACATTGTACATACAGTGACGACCACTCGCGGCGCTCAAGGTAATTTTTACGCAGCTTGTCGAACTCACCCGGAATGCCCGCCACTTTTCGCAGCGGCGCATCATCGCGGCGCACATCATACACCAAATGCACCAGCCTTTTCAGCGTTGGCTGATCGAGCTTACCGTGCAAGGTGATGCGGCCGAATTCCGGCGGCGGCAGCAGCGTATCCAGCGCCACCTGCTGCGCCTGGCCGATAAACTTGCTATAGGCTTCAAACACCTGCGTGGTGCCGCGCGCTTTGCCTTCCAGCGTGTAGCCAGCGATGTGCGACGTGCCGATATCCACTTTTTCGAGCAGCGCCAGGTTGAGATCCGGTTCCGGCTCCCAGACATCAAGCACAACGCTAAGATCCTGACCGGCTTCAAGGCATTTTAGCAAGGCCGCGTTATCCACCACCGGGCCACGGCAGGCGTTAATTAAAATCGCGCCCGGCTTCAGACTGCGGATCAGCGCTTCATCGGCCAGGTGCAGCGACTTATACGGGCCATCTTTAAACAGCGGCGTATGGAAGGTCAGGATATCGGCTTCCTGTACCAGTTCATCGAGCGCGCGGAAATCGCCCTCGTCGCCGTTATCGGCACGCGGCGGATCGCACAGCAGCGTGCGCACACCCAGCGCTTCCAGACGTTTTTGCAGCCGTCCGCCTACATTACCGACACCCACAATCCCGACCGTACGGTCAGTGAGCGTAAAACCGTCGCGCTCAGCCAGATACAACAGTGAGGAGAAAACGTATTCCACGACCGCAATGGCGTTACAGCCAGGGGCGGCGGAAAAACCAATGCCCGCCTGCGCAAGCCACGCCTGATCGACATGGTCAGTACCCGCGGTCGCCGTGCCAACAAATTTAATTGACTGATTCGCCAGCAGGGACTCATTCACCTTCGTGACGGATCGCACCATCAGCGCGTCGGCGCCCGCCAGTTCCGCTACCGGAATGGGACGTCCTGGAACAGCCTTCACCTCACCCAAACGGCTGAAGAGCTCACGGGCGTAGGGCATATTTTCATCAACAAGGATTTTCACGTTACGGTACCTGTCTGAGAACGAGAGTTAACCGGGGAAGTGTGCCATAATCTGGCCGCCAGGCATACTCGACATCCTGGTTAAGTAGAGCAATAAGGTTAAGGATAAATCATGACGCAACCCATTTCAGGTATGCCCTCGCGCCCTCCGGGGGAAGGTTCAACCACCACTTCTGTCGCCGGAGAACAACCGCTCTCCACGCAGCAGCGCACGGTACTTGAACGTCTCATCACGCGTCTTATGGCGTTGACCTCACAAACGAATGCGCAGGTGTGGGCTGGCGTGCGTCACGATTTGGGGTTGAAGAATGATTCACCGCTGGTGTCGCGCAATTTTCCTGCCGCCGAGCAGAATCTGAATCAGCGCCTCGAAACGGCACAGCAGAATCTTAGCACCCGGCAAACCCTGTCACAGCTGACGGAACTGTTGAATCACGGTAATAATCGCCAGGCGGTCAGTGATTTTATTCGCCAGCAGTATGGGCAAACCGCGCTGAGTCAGTTAACACCCGCTCAACTGAAAAACGTGCTGCAACTCCTGCAAAACGGCCAGCTGTCGATTCCGCAACCGCAGCAACGCCCGGCAACCGATCGCCCGCTGCAGCCAGCCGAGCACAATACGCTGAATCAGTTGGTGACCAAACTTGCCGCTGCCACGGGCGAGTCGAGCAAGATTATCTGGCAATCAATGCTGGAGCTTTCCGGCGTGAAAACCGGCGAGTTAATTCCGGCCAAACATTTTACGGCACTGGCGACCTGGCTACAGGCGCGTCAGACACTAAGCACCCAGCCGGCGCCGACGCTCAATGCACTGCAGGCGGCGCTCAAACAGCCGATGGAACCGCACGAGTGGCAGGCCCTGAAGGATTACGGTCAGCAAAACTGGAACATCACGCCACAGACGGTGCTGACAATGACGCAGGTGCAAACGCTGTTGAATCAGCTTTTCCTCAAGCGCGTCGAGCGTTCGCAGGACACGCTGGATGTGCAATATGTGCAGCCCATCACCAGCCCATTCGCACCGATCATTGAGGCATATAAATCCGCCTCTGCGCGACCGGGCCTGATGCTTATCGTGCTCGTTGTGGTGATGGCGCTGTTATGGATGGTGCTCTAAGCCTGCAGTAACAACAGACGAATGATGGTGGTCATCACCGCGTCATCATCATTCGTTCCGGTAATCAAATTTACCGCTGCGAGGCGTCACTTTTTACGAAACGCGACGAGCGTCACCACAATACCCAGCAGCGCCGAAATCGCCCCGGCGAGGAAGACGGAAGGATATCCCGCCATTGTCGCCAGCATCCCCGCCAGCGGGCCGGAGACACCGAGCGCGATGTCCTGAAATGCCGCATAGCCGCCTAATGCCGTGCCGCGCACCTGCGGCGGTACACGCTTGACGACTTCGACGCCCAGCGCCGGGAAAATCAGCGAACAACCTGCGCCGGTCAACGCCGCGCCGGCCAACGCCATCCATGCATCCGGTGCCTGCCACAGCAGCGCAAGCCCCACCGTTTCAACCAGCAGCGAGCCCACCGCCACCTTCACGCCGCCAAAGCGGTCAGGCATCCAGCCAAACAGAATACGCACCAGCACAAACGCGCCGCCGAAGGCCGTCAAGGTGAAACCCGCCATCGCCCAGCCGTTGCTGGCAAAGTAGAGTGACACGAAGGTACCTATCATCGCAAAGCCCACGCCCTGCAACGCCAGGCCCAGACCCGGCTGCCAGATAAGCCCAATGACGCTCCACAGCGAAGGCCGCTCGCCTGCGTTGGCGGGCACTTTGCGTACACTGCCGTTAAATGCCCACGCCGCCACAGGCAGCAACATCGTCACCACGGCGAGCGTGGCAAAACTGTAATGACTGTTGAGGAAAAGCCCCAATGGCGCACCGACCGCCAGTGCGCCAAAAATCGCCATCCCGTTCCACGACATCACCTTTCCGGAGCGTTTTGGGCCAACGAGCCCCATTCCCCAGGTAAGTGTTCCGGTCAGCAGCTGGCTTTCACCAAAGCCCAGAATCAAACGGCCAACAATCAAGAGGCCAAACTTCACCATCGCATCAACGGGCAGCAGTGCCGCCGCCAGCCAGGCCGTCCCGGCCAGCGCACAGGCGGCCATTCCCTGAAGCGCCGAACGCTTCGCACCGTATTGATCGGCCAGACGCCCGGCATAGCCGCGCGTTAATACGGTGGCGAGAAACTGAATACCCACGGCGATACCGACCATGGTATTGCCATACCCCAGTTCCTGATGCACAAACAACGGAATAACGGGCAGCGGAATACCGACGGTCAGATAGGTGAGAAAAACAGCAAAGGCGATACGGAACAGCGAGCCGTTACCGGAAGATGCTGGAACAGATTGAGAAACTTCAGACATGCTTTACTCCAGAATGCAGAGTAAGGCGGGGAATAGACCACGCCTCCTCCACCTGATAATCAGGGTGTCGGCGCGTTGATTGACGTTAAACGCTTACGCACTCGTATGAGAGTGTTGAGGGCCGATTTTGCCTTTTTTAACAGCAAGATGTCAACGCACAAAAAAGGAGCCTTCCGGCTCCTTTTTTAAGGCGTTCAGCAATTACGCTTTCAGCTTACGCATCACCAGCGTTGCATTAGTGCCGCCGAAGCCGAAGCTGTTGGACATCACGGTGGTCAGTTCACGCTCGGTCGGTTCGGTTACGATGTTCAGGCCAGCGGCCTGCTCGTCCAGCTCTTCAATGTTGATGCTTGGCGCGATAAAGCCATGTTCCAGCATCAGCAGAGAATAGATAGCTTCCTGCACGCCAGCGGCACCCAGAGAGTGACCGGTCATGGCTTTGGTTGCAGAGATAGCCGGGCTGTTACTGCCAAACACTTCCTGAATAGCGCCCAGTTCTTTCACGTCGCCAACCGGCGTAGACGTACCGTGGGAGTTCAGGTAGTCGATAGGAGTATCAACGCCGTTCATTGCCATCTTCATGCAACGTACTGCGCCTTCGCCAGACGGAGCAACCATGTCAGCGCCATCAGACGTTGCACCGTAGCCCACGATTTCTGCATAGATATGCGCGCCGCGCGCCAGAGCGTGTTCCAGCTCTTCGACAACAACCATACCGCCGCCGCCCGCGATGATAAAACCGTCACGATGTGCGTCATACGTACGGGACGCTTTTTCCGGGGTGTCGTTGAATTTCGTGGACAGCGCGCCCATTGCATCGAACTCGCAGGCCATTTCCCAGCCCAGTTCTTCGCCGCCACCGGCAAACACGATATCCTGTTTGCCCAACTGGATTTGTTCTACCGCGTTACCTATGCAGTGTGCGGAGGTGGCACACGCGGAACTGATAGAGTAGTTCACACCGTGAATTTTGAACGGTGTTGCCAGGCACGCGGAAACCGCGGAGCCCATGGCTTTGGTCACCACATAAGGGCCGACTGCTTTCAGGCCACGTGGGCTACGCATTGCGTCGGCACCGAACACCTGCGCTTTAGAGGAGCCGCCGGAACCAGCGATCAGCCCCACACGCGGGTTGTTCTGATAATCTTCAGCTTTCAGGCCAGAGTCTTCAACTGCTTGCTGCATAGAGAGGTAAGCGTAAATAGAGGCATCGTTCATGAAACGGACCACTTTGCGGTCGATAAGACCGGTGGTGTCCAGTTTGACGTTACCCCATACGTGGCTACGCATACCAGAGTCTTTAAACTCTTGAGAGAAAGTGATCCCCGAGCGTCCTTCACGCAGAGATGCCAGGACTTCCTGCTGGTTGCTACCGATGCTGGAAACGATGCCCAGGCCAGTAATCACTGCACGTTTCATTCATAACCTCTGTAAGTCATCACTATTTTAAAGTTTCGAGAGGCAAGATAGCGTACACTTGTACGCCGAACAAGTCCGATCAGCCAATTTATGCATAAATTTGCGCCTTCCGGCACGCATCGCTAAGATCGGCAGACTCCTTGCCGCACGAGTAACTTACGTGAAACAAAACGCCATACAATCTGCCAACCTCGAATTCAACAGTGAGGGTACACCTGTTTCCCGAGATTTCGACGACGTCTATTTCTCCAACGACAACGGTCTGGAAGAAACGCGCTACGTCTTTCTGGGAGGTAACCAGTTAGAGGCACGCTTCCCCACCCATCCGCATCCTCTGTTTGTAGTAGCGGAAAGCGGGTTCGGAACGGGGCTCAACTTCCTGACCCTTTGGCAGGCATTTGATGCCTTTCGTCTCAAGTGGCCTGAGGCGACACTGCAGCGGCTGCATTTTGTCAGCTTTGAAAAATTCCCGCTCACCGCAGCCGACCTGCGCTTAGCGCATCAGCACTGGCCGGAACTGGCGCCGTGGGCGGAACAGCTTCAGGCCCAGTGGCCATTGCCACTGGCGGGCTGCCATCGTTTATTGCTTGATGGCGGGCGGGTGACGCTTGATTTGTGGTTTGGCGATATTAACGAACTGACCGATCAACTGGATGATTCGTTTAATCAGCAGGTGGATGCCTGGTTCCTTGACGGTTTTGCTCCGGCGAAAAACCCGGATATGTGGACGCCGCAGCTCTTTTCCGCGATGGCACGCCTGGCCCGCCCCGGCGGCACGCTGGCCACGTTCACCTCGGCGGGGTTTGTCCGTCGCGGGTTGCAGGACGCTGGTTTTACGATGCATAAAACCAAAGGCTTTGGTCGCAAGCGTGAGATGCTGGTCGGTGAAATGACGCAACCGAACGCACTTCCCGCACGTGCGCCGTGGTTTGCCCGCACCGGCGCCAGCTCGCGTGAAACCGCGATTATCGGCGGCGGCATCGCCAGTGCCCTGCTCTCACTGGCCCTGCTGAGACGCGGCTGGCAGGTGACGCTTTACTGTGCCGATGATGCCCCGGCGCAGGGCGCATCCGGCAATCGTCAGGGCGCGCTGTATCCATTGTTAAGCGCGCACGATGCTGCGCTGGAAACGTTCTTCCCGGCGGCGTTTACTTTCGCACGCCGACTTTATGATTCGCTTCCGGTGGCCTTTGATCATCGGTGGTGCGGCGTCACCCAGCTTGGCTGGGATGCAAAAAGTCAGCAGAAAATCGACCACATGCTGTTGCTGGGGCTGCCTGAAGGATTGGCTCATGCGGTAAGCGCACAGGAGGTTGCCGCCACTACGGGTGTGGAAACTGGCTGCGGTGGCATTCAGTACCCGGCGGGCGGCTGGCTCTCTCCGGCACAGCTTACGGCGGGCGTATTTGCACTGGCCCGGCAGCAGGGGCTGGTCGTGCACTGGAACAAATCCCTCACTTCGCTGGAAAAACAGGATGAGGCCTGGCAATTGCATTTCGCTGATGGAGAAAGCGCCCGCGCCGCGAGCGTGGTGCTGGCGACCGGGCATAATATTAACCAGCTTCCACAAACCGCCGCGTTGCCTGTGTACGCTGTTGGCGGGCAGGTAAGCCATATCCCCACTCGCCCTGCGCTGGCGCAGCTTCGCCAGGTGCTGTGCTATGACGGTTATCTGACGCCGCAAAACCCGGCTAATCAGCATCACTGCATTGGTGCAAGCTACCATCGTGGTGAACGCGAGATGACCTTTAACGAGGAAGACCAGCAGCATAATCGTCAGCGATTGATCGACTGTTTCCCCGATGCCGAATGGGCAAAAGCGGTCGATGTCAGCGCCAACGAGGCGCGCGTTGGTGTGCGTTGCGCCACGCGCGATCATCTGCCGATGCTCGGCAATGTGCCGGATTACGACACTACGCTGGTGCAATATGCCCATCTGCTGGAGGAGCAGGACACCGCAGCAACAGCCCCGGTTTACCCGAATCTGTTTATGCTGGGTGGGCTTGGGTCTCGCGGATTATGTACCGCCCCGCTGGCGGCCGAAGTGCTGGCATCGCAAATGAGCCATGAACCACCGCCGCTGGATGCACGCACGTTATCGGCGTTAAATCCGAATCGGTTGTGGGTAAGGAAGTTATTGAAGGGAAAGAAGGTTAAGTAAGCTCCCCCTCACCCCGGCCCTCTCCCGCAGGGAAAGAGAGAAAAACCAAAACGCACGAACGATCCCCACTCCTACAGGGAGAGGGGATCGGGCCAGGGCCCTACTGCTGCGCCTTCTGGAACAGCGTCTCCCACATCCCCAGCACCAGAGCCTGGTCGCGCGGTGACAGTTCGCCGGCCTGAATCGCTTTCTCCAGGCTGCGGGTCACGTTATGCGACACCGCATCAGCAGTGTGATCGTCGCCCTCTTCCAGCTCGGCAACCGCCAGCGTCAGGTGACCACGCAGATAACCGCTGGCAAACAGTTCATCGTCGCTGGCGTGCTCCACCATGTCATCAATTAACGCCAGAATGCGTGATTCAAACTCGGCGATCATCTTCTTTCCTCTTTTTGAACGTGGCGTTAGTTAAGGTCTTCCGGCCACGGAAATTGTTCTGCCGCGAGCGGCGGCGTCTGATAATAGTTTTGTAATGCGTTGATAAATCTGGCCGGGCGTGCAGGAATGCCCTTCTCCAGATATTCCATCACCTGCGCATGTACGCGGCGCTGAAAAACAATGCGGTCCGGCTCGAAGTCGCCTTCCAGGTTGTCGCAACTTACGTTAAACGGATAGCCCGCCGCCACGCAGAAAAGCCAGTCGAAAGCCTGTGGTTTCACTTCCACATCTTCAAACTGCCCCTGCGTTTTGGCATCGCGTCCGTCCGGGCAGTACCAGTAACCGAAATCGACCAGCTCACGACGCGCCTTTCCGGCGATACACCAGTGCGAAATCTCGTGCAGCGCGCTGGCGTAAAAGCCATGGGCAAAGACGATGCGGTTATAGGGCACATCGGCATCAGCAGGAAGATAGATCGGTTCGTCGTCGCCTTTAATCAGACGGGTATTAAAATCATCGGCAAAGCAGCTATCGAAAATATCAATCAGCTGCTGCGCGTTATGCGTTGCGTTCATTACTTAATTCATCCCTAACCACTGAAGGATTTCCTGTCCATGGCTGTCATACAGAAGTTTGGCGCTCATCACCGCCGAGACGATGACAATCATCGGGCGAATAAGCGATTGCCCTTTGCTGAGAACCAGCCGTGACCCCATTCGGGCACCGAAGAACTGGCCGACCATCATCACGAAGCCGGTTGCCCAGATAACTTTGCCGCCCAGAATAAACAGTAGCAGCCCGCCGACGTTTGACGTGGCGTTCAGCACTTTCGCATGGGCGGTCGATTTGGCGAGGTTGAAGCCTGCCAGGGTGACAAACGCCAGTGCGTAGAATGACCCCGCGCCGGGGCCAAAGAAACCGTCATAAAAACCGACGCCCCCCCCCGCCACCAGCGCAAATGGTAGACCGTGCAGACGACGTGCGCGGTCGCCTTCACCGATTTTCGGCATCAAGAGGAAGTACAGACCAATACCGATAACCAGCAGCGGTAAAATCTGGCGCAATACGTCAGCTTTCACATACTGCACCAGCAGCGCACCCGCCATTGAACCGATAAAGGTCATCAGGATATTGAGCTTCTGATCGGCCAGATTCACCACCTTCTGGCGGATAAAATAGATCGACGCAGAAAGCGATCCGCCGCAGGCCTGCAATTTATTTGTCGCCAGCGCTTGCGCCGGCGACATGCCCGCCGCCATCAGCGCGGGAACGGTGAGTAAGCCGCCGCCGCCCGCTAAAGAATCAATAAATCCGGCCAGTGCGGCGATAAAAAACAGCGCCACCAGCATGAGGGGTGATACCGTGAATATCTCAACAAAACTGTCCATCAGAGTACGTGCTCATCCAGTAACGCCTGGCAGGAAGGCGGTAATGGCGGCGGCGTCTTCTTCACAGGTTTGGTGGTGCCCGGTTTAGGCGGTTCGAACCAGCTTTGCAACTCCGCACCGCAACCGTCACCTGCCGGCGGCAAAGCTTGATCTTCACATTCAAGGCTGTTCGCCGGGCAACGCAAACGCACGTGCATATGCGCGCGATGCTGGAACCACGGGCGAACTTTACGTAACCAGTCGCGATCGCTCCCCGCCTCCAGACAAAGCTGTTGCTTAATTGCCGGGTTCACAAAGATGCGCGTGACGTCGTTGTCCTGCGCGGCAAGCTTAATCAGATGACCAATTTCCGGCTGCCAGACGCGCGAGTTAATGCTTTTACCATCCGCCGCGACCAGATCCAGCGCCTGCGGTTTCAGCAGTTGCGCCGACGTCCAGCGGGTTTTCGGCAATTGCAGGAAGATATCGACATCCAACCCGCTCTGGTGGCTGGCATGGCCGCCGTTAAAGCGCCCACCGGCTGGCATGCCCATATCGCCAATCAGAACCGTTCCCATGCCGTGGTTCTGCACCTGCTGACTGAGGCGCTGAATAAAACGCATCAGATCCGGGTGGCCGAAATAACGACGCTGATCGGTGCGCATCACCTGATACGTGTTCGATTGCAGCGGCAGCGCTTCTGCCCCGACAATACAGCCGTTGGCGAACGCGCCGATTGACTGCGCACTGCCCGCAATAGGCTGCGTTACTTTTTGCCACGGCGTTGCCGCCAGGCTGGCGGTGCTGACCACAAGGGCCAGCAGAGCGAGAACGGTTTTTTTCATGATTACCAGCGTGGAAGAGTGGTCGTCACATCGGCGTTTTGCGCACGTTGACGCATAAAGTGATCCATCAAAACTATCGCCAGCATCGCTTCCGCGATAGGCACCGCACGAATACCGACACACGGGTCGTGACGGCCTTTGGTGATCATCTCAACTTCTTCACCAAAGCGATTGAGCGTTTTACCCGGCACGGTAATGCTGGAGGTGGGTTTCAGAGCGATGTTCGCGACAATCTGCTGACCGCTGCTGATACCGCCCAGAATGCCGCCCGCGTGGTTGCTCTGGAAACCGTCTTTGGTGATTTCGTCGCGATTTTCACTGCCACGCAGTTTCACTACGTCAAAACCGTCGCCGATTTCCACGCCTTTCACCGCGTTGATGCTCATCAGTGCGTGCGCGATATCGGCATCCAGGCGGTCAAAGACTGGCTCGCCAAAGCCCGCAGGTACACCATCGGCAACCACAGTGACTTTCGCCCCGATAGAGTCGCCCTCTTTTTTCAGGCCGCGCATCAGTTCATCCAGGGCGTCGATTTTGTCTGGATCCGGGCAGAAGAATGGGTTCTGCTCAACCTGATCCCAGTCTTTTATCGCCAAAGGAATATCACCCATCTGAGTCAGGCACGCGCGGATCTGAATACCGAATTTCGTCGCGAGGAATTTTTTGGCAATGGCGCCTGCCGCCACGCGCATTGCCGTTTCACGGGCAGAAGAACGGCCACCGCCGCGATAGTCGCGCAGGCCATATTTCTGTTCATAGGTGTAATCAGCGTGCCCTGGGCGGAACACATCTTTGATAGCACCGTAATCCTGCGAGCGCTGATCGGTATTTTCAATCAGCAAGCCAATGCTGGTACCGGTGGTCACGCCTTCAAACACGCCAGAGAGAATTTTCACCTGGTCCGGCTCGCGGCGCTGGGTGGTGTAGCGCGAGGTACCAGGGCGACGACGGTCGAGGTCGTGCTGCAAATCCGCTTCCGTTAACGGGATGCCTGGCGGCACGCCATCAACGATGCAGCCCAGTGCCAGACCATGCGACTCACCGAAGGTGGTTACGCGAAAGAGTTGTCCAATTGTATTTCCTGCCATCACGGCTCCGCTGTCGTTGTTGTGTTGTTGCGTGCTGGATTAATCTTTGTAAATCGCGAAATGATCGCGGGCAGCCACCAGCTGCGCTTTGGTCAGCATGAAGACGCCGTCACCGCCGTTATCAAACTCCAGCCAGGTGAACGGTACGTCCGGGTACTGTTCCATGAGATGCACCATGCTGTTGCCGACTTCACAAATCAGCACGCCATCGTCCGCAAGGTAATCCGGCGCACAGGCCAGAATGCGGCGCGTCAGCTTCAGCCCATCCGTACCCGAAGCGAGGCCCAGCTCTGGCTCGAAACGGTATTCGCTTGGCAAATCGGACATATCTTCAGCATCGACGTACGGCGGGTTAGTGACGATTAAATCGTACTGCAACTGCGGCAGGTCGCGGAAGAGGTCTGAGCGAATTGGCGTGACGTTATGGATCATGCCGTGTTCTTCAATATTTTGTTCGGCCACGGCCAGCGCATCCAGCGAAATATCCACGGCGTCCACTTCCGCTTCCGGGAAGGCATAAGCGCTGGCGATCGCGATACAGCCGCTGCCGGTACACATATCAAGGATATGCTGCGGCTGATGATTGATAAGACCGGCGAACTTATTGTTGATTAATTCGCCAATCGGCGAGCGCGGTACCAGCACGCGTTCATCGACGTAAAATTCATGGCCACAGAACCAGGCTTTGTTGGTTAAATACGCGACCGGAATACGCTCGTTCACGCGGCGGATCACGCGCTCAACAATGCGGTGTTTTTCACTGGAGGTGAGGCGTGCGCTGCGCATGTCTTCCGGAATATCCAGCGGCAGATAGAGTGAAGGCAGAACCAGCTGTACGGCTTCATCCCACGGGTTATCGGTGCCGTGCCCGTACCAGATATTCGCCGCGCTAAAACGGCTTACCGCCCAGCGCAGCATGTCCTGAATGGTTTGCAGCTCATTGACCGCTTCATCGACAAAAATCTTATCCACATTATTCTCCAGGGCATGCGTCGGGGTAAATTCGGCGGCTAGTTTGCCACGAAGACGCCGATAAATCAGCATTCTTGCGCAGGCGACCGGGGAAAAAACCGTTTTCACTGCCAACCGCCGTCTTCAGAAGGTAAACTAACGGAAATGCCAGATGAGAAGAATCCATGAAAAAGAAAGCATCGCTTAGCGAGGAGGATCAGGCGCTGTTTCAGCAACTGATGACGGGCACGCGCAAAATTAAGCAGGACACCATTGTCCATCGCCCGTTACGTAAGAAAGTGAGTGACGTGCCGGTGAAGCGGCTTATTCAGGAGCAGGTGGACAACAGCCACTACTTCTCCGACGAATTTCAACCGCTGCTGAATACCGAAGGGCCGGTAAGGTACGTGCGCGAAGGCGTCAGCCATTTCGAGCTGAAAAAACTGCGCCGTGGCGATTACTCCCCGGAGCTGTTTCTCGATTTGCACGGTTTGACGCAGCAGCAGGCTAAACAAGAACTGGGCGCGCTGATTGCCGCCTGTCGCCGCGAACATGTGTTTTGCGCCTGCGTGATGCACGGGCACGGAAAGCATATTCTTAAACAGCAAACGCCGCTATGGCTGGCGCAGCATCCGCACGTTATGGCATTTCATCAGGCATCGAAAGAGTATGGCGGAGACGCCGCGTTGCTGGTGCTGATTGAAGTGGAAGAGTGGCTGCCGCCGGAATTGCCGTAGGCGCAAAGCATTGCCGGATGGCGACTCGGGTATATCTGTAGGCCGGATAAGCGCAGGCGCCATCCGGCACAACAGCAGGCAAGGTCTTAAATCGCTTTCGCCATTTTCAGATTGCAGGGGCTCATTTGCCATTTGAAGACGCCCATGCCGTCCGCTTCCAGCGTGACGCAGGCGATCGCAGAGGTGGTGAACATTGGCGGCGTTTCGCCAGGGCAAAGTTCAGAGACCAGGTAGCCAACCAGTGGCAGGTGGGATATCACCAGAACAGACGCGACACCTTCATTCGCCAGCGCTTGCAGATACGCGCTGACGAGTCCGATATCACCGCATGGCGTCAGTTCAGGCAGCACTTCGACATCTTCAGGCAAGTGCATGCACTCCCCTACCATATCAAGAGTCTGTTCCGCACGCAGGAACGGGCTAACCAGAACACGTTCAATATCCACTTTTTGGCCTTTCAGCCAGGTTGCCATCTGACGGGATTCATCACAACCACATCCCGTAAGAGGACGAACCGAGTCACTGGCTGCTTCAAGAGCAGCGTCGCCGTGACGCATAATAAAAACTTGCATATTGCACCGCTTTTGTTAAACAGAAGCACCGATCAACATCGCAGAAAACGAGACCTGCGATGTTTCGGTAGCCGGGCATTGTGCCTGATCCATCCAATGAATGAAACGCTGTCTTTTACCTTAATGGCGTAAGTATAGTCAATATTTGTTTACAAAATGACCAGCACAGCGTCACTCGCTGAGTGATATACCTTTGACCTCAACCCTCTGAGCCAGTTTCCAACGGAGAATAAAAAGTTTCTCCTCGTTCGCTCATGGCGACCAACACCTCGCACGGCGTAAAACGTGGGCCGTACTGTGAAGCCAGGCGTTGTAATCTGGCAACCACTTCACCCGCGCCCAGCGAATCCATGTAACGGAACGGGCCACCTAAGAACGGTGGAAAACCAATGCCAAACACCGCGCCAATGTCACCATCGCGCGCGCGGCGGATCACGCGTTCATCAAAGCAGCGCGCCGCTTCGTTGAGCATAAGCAACACACAGCGTTCAGCTATCTGTTGCGGCGAAAGCTGGCTGTTACGCGAAGCCATCCCAGGTAGCGAATAGATTGCGCTATCCGGTTGTTTCTTGCTTGTACGCCCTTTTGCGCCATAAAGATAGAATCCGCGACCGTTTTTTCTGCCTTTGCGATCGTCGTTCAAAATCGCTGAAATAAGCGTTGCAGGGGCGCTGAAACGATCCCCATATGCTGCTTCCAGCACCGGCATAATTTTGGTACCTGTATCAATTCCCACCTCATCCAGAAGCTGGATAGGCCCAACGGGGAAACCGAATTTAACCAAAGCATTATCAATATCTTCGATGCGTTCACCGTCGGTGAGCATACGCATCGCCTCATTAATGTACGGCGCTAAAATACGATTTACATAAAACCCAGCGCGATCGGCCACCACAATCGGCATTTTCCCCTGTTTCTTTGCCAGCTTCACGGTGGTGGCGATAGTCTGTTCAGAGGTTGCCGCGTGTGGGATAACCTCCACCAGCGGCATTTTTTCGACCGGGCTGAAAAAGTGCAGGCCAATCACCTGTTCAGGCCGTTGTGCCTGGGCGGCAATATCGCCAATCGGCAGCGACGACGTATTCGACGCAAAGATGGTGTGCGGCGCACACTGCTGCTCCACTTCACTCACCATTTTCTGTTTCAGCGCCAGATCTTCAAACACCGCTTCAATGACCAGATCCCGATGCGCAAACCCGCGATAGTCGGTCGATCCGGAAATCAACGCCAACTGACTATCACGCTCATGAGCCTTGATATGGCGGCGGCGCACCTTGTTATCAAGCAGCTCCCAGCTGTACTTCAGCGCATGGTTGATGCCCTTAGCATTGATGTCTTTGATACGTACCGGCAGCTTGCCTTTGGTCGCGGTCACGAAGGCGATCCCCCCGCCCATCAGGCCGCCGCCTAAGATCCCCACCGCACGCAATGGCCCGGCCTCAACGCTGGCACCCGGATCTTTTTTAATCTCCGTACTGGCGAAGAAAATATGCCGCAGCGCTTTAGACTGCGGAGTCATCGCCAGCTCGCCAAAGGCGCGCGCTTCCGCGTCATAGCCGCTGCTGGTGCCCTGTGCCAGCCCGGTTTCAATGACGTCCAGGATCTTTTTGGTCGCCGGATAGTTGCCGTGCGTTTTCTGCTCGGTTTTCTTTCCGGCAAGCGTAAACAGAATATTGCGCCCCAATGGGCCCGCCAGAATGCGCTCTTTGACCGGCAGATGACGTGAACGGGATGGCGCTTGCTTTGCCAGCTCAACCGCGGCTTCCAGCAAAATCGTCTGTGGCACCACGTCATCCACCAGCCCAACCTTAAGCGCCTGGCGCGCGCGCAGTTGCTTGCCTGTCAGAATCATATCCAGCGCTGTACTCACGCCAATCAGACGCGGCAATCGCTGGGTACCGCCTGAGCCCGGCAGCAAACCAAGTTGCACTTCCGGTAACCCAAGCACCGTTTTGGGATCGTCAGAACAGACACGCCCATGGCAGGCAAGCGCCAGTTCCAGCCCGCCGCCAAGGCATGCTCCGTGAATGGCGGCAATCACCGGGATCGACAAACCGTTCAGATCCGCCATGATCTGCTGCCCCTGCCGCGCCAGCTCTTCGGCTTCCTGCGCGCTGGCGCAGTTACCAATCATGTTGATATCAGCGCCGGCAATAAAGTTGTCAGGCTTGGCAGATATGATAACCACGCCCTGAAGCGCTTTATTGTCGCGAATTTGCCTGAGAATCGTCCGCACCTGCGCACCAAACTCCGCCTTCAGGGTATTCATTTTTTCATCCGGCACATCGATGGTAATTATGGCGACGTTATCCGGGCGAACAGTGAGAGAAAATGCGGATATTGTCGTCATTATTCAGCCTCCAGTACCATTGCCGCGCCCAAACCACCCGCCGCGCAGGCGGTGACAAGGCCAAAACCGCCTCCCCGGCGGCGTAATTCATTGAGCGTTTGCGTGATCATTCGGGCACCGGTGGCGGCAAAGGGGTGCCCATAGGCTATCGATCCGCCCAACACATTGAACTTACTTTCGTCAACCTCCCCGGTCGCCTGGGTACGCCCCAGCACGTCGCGGGCAAAACGATTGCTGGCAAGGCACTGAATATTTGCCAGCGTTTGTGCGGCAAACGCTTCATGCATATCAAACAACGTGAGATCTGCGAGGGTGAGCCCCGCGCGATCGAGTGCCAGCGGCGTGGCCCACGCCGGGCCGAGCAGCATATCCTGCTGCACCTCAATGGCGGTAAACGCGTAGCTGCGCAGATAGCCCAGCGGTGTTAAACCCAGTTCGCGGGCGCGCGATTCAGTCATTAAAATCACCGCCGCCGCGCCATCAGTCAGCGGCGTACTGTTGGCTGCCGTGACCGAGCCATGTTTACGGTCGAAGGCCGGGCGCAGTTTGGCGTAATCCGCCAGCGTCGAGCTACCGCGTATATTATTGTCCTGCTCCAGCGGGTCACGGAACGGTGGCGCGTAGGCCGTCATCACTTCATCCGCCAGTTTGCCTTCCGCCCATGCCTGCGCTGCCAGCTGATGCGAGCGATGCGCCAACGCGTCCTGCTCTTCACGCGTAATGTGGTACGTTTTCGCCATCTGTTCAGCCGTATCGCCCATGCGCAGGCCGGTAGAATACTCCGCAACCGCCGGGGGAACCGGCATCAGGTCGCGCAGCTTAAGGCGGGAAAAGAGTTTCAGGCGCTGGCCGAGCGTCCGCGCTTTATTGGCGTCAACCAGCGTCCGCGCCAGCTTTTTACTGACGCCAATCGGCAGCACGGAGGAGGAGTCCGCCCCGCCTGCAATCCCTGCGCGAATCGTCCCTGCCATCAGGCTTTCGGCCACGTTGGCGACCGCCTGAAAACTGGTGGCGCAGGCGCGACTGACGCTGTAGGCATCCGTGTGCACATTCATCCCCGTACCGAGGACAATTTCGCGGGCAATGTTAGGCGCTTCTGGCATCTGAACAACCTGGCCAAAAACCAGCTGTTCGATAATTTCAGGGGGAATTTCGCTACGCGCCAGCATTTCGCCCACTACCATTTTGCCGAGATCTATCGCCGGTACGCCGTGAAACGCGGTGGCCTGACGGGCAAATGGGGTACGTAAACCACTGACAATGGCAATGCGATCGCCCTGACGGGTGATAAGCGGTAATGCCTGACTCATAAAACTCCCCTGTTAAAAAATAAAACCAAAGTGGTCTGACCTGATAACAGTCTTAACTAATTTTTTACATTAAGCCAATCGGAGAGAGAGAAAAATGGGAGCTAAAACACACTGAAGGGAGAAAAGAAAACGCCCCTGCGGTGCAGAGGCGTTTGGGAAGGATTAACGCAGACCTAACTGGAAGATCAGCGTTTCAGCTTCGCAGGCGAAGACAAAATCGATGTCCATCTGTACACCGCCCTCAACGTCTTTGAAGACCGGGGTGATGACGCACGGATCGGATTCGACGCCACGCGCACGTTCAGTCAGCGCAGCGAGGGTTTCTTCAGCTTCAGCGCGAGTTGCAAAAACGCGGCTATAGGAGGCTGTGCAATCGGAGTTGTCCATGATGGTACCAACATCCATACAGCAGCAAACCGGGGTTTCATCAGCACTGCATTTACTCATTGTAGATTTCCTCTGTACATGCACGCGAAGGTGCCAGATAAACGATGCCCTTATTTTACGCTCCCCGGAAAGCTCCCTCCAGTTGTTCGTTGTGCCAATTGAGATAAGTGACCGAAATCACACTTAAAAATGATCTAAAACAAAAATCACCCAAACAGATAAAGCTCAACCTCGCCAAATTTGCTAACCAGATCCCGTTTCGGTGATCATCTACGTAAAATCTGAGAAACAATATTGCAACATCATATCTGGTCAGACCTATACTCTCGTCACTGGTCTGATTTCTCTGACGTAGTCCAGCCCCTACACTTCGCGCTTCTGTTACTACATGTAACATTTTTTGTATAAAAATAACTCAATGAGGTTATGGTCATGAGCCAGAAAACCCGGTTTACAAAGTCTGCTCTCGCAGTCGCAGTGGCACTCGTTTCAACCCACGCCTGGTCTGCAGGCTTCCAGCTTAATGAGTTTTCTTCCTCTGGTCTGGGCCGCGCCTATTCCGGTGAAGGTGCCATCGCTGACGACGCAGGCAACGCCAGCCGTAACCCCGCGCTGATTATGATGTTTGATCGCCCGACGTTTTCTGCCGGTGCGGTTTATATTGACCCGGATGTAAACGTTTCAGGCCGCTCGCCAACCGGCAACAGCCTGAAAGCGGACAACATCGCGCCTACCGCATGGGTACCGAACGTTCACTTCGTGATGCCTATCAACGATCAATTCGGTTGGGGGGCATCTGTTACCTCTAACTATGGTCTGGCAACCGAGTTTAACGATACCTACGCCGCTGGCGCGTACGGCGGTACCACTGACCTTGAAACCCTGAACCTGAACCTGAGCGGCGCTTACCGCTTGAGTCCTCAATGGAGCTTCGGGGCTGGCTTCAACGCAGTCTACGCCCGTGCAAAAATCGACCGCTATGCGGGTGATTTAGGTCAGATCGTTGCTGGTTCTGGGGCTCTGCCACCTGCTCTGGCAGGCCAGGTAAGCCAGATCCCGGCAAACACGAAAATTGCGCACCTGAAAGGTGACGAATGGGGCTTTGGCTGGAATGCCGGTATTCTGTTTGAGCTTGATAAGAATAACCGTTACGGCTTTACCTACCGTTCTGAAGTGAAAATCGACTTTGATGGCGATTATAAGAGCGATCTTCCGTCAGCCTATAACCAAATTCTGGGTAATTTCGGCCTTCCGGCAGGCACCAACGGCAGCACCACGAATGGTTCTCTGACGCTGAATCTGCCAGAAATGTGGGAAATCTCCGGTTATAACCGTGTGGCTCCGCAGTGGGCTATCCACTATAGCGCCACCTACACCAGTTGGAGCCAGTTCGAAGAGCTGAAGGCAACCAACAGCAGTGGCACACTGTTCCAGAAAGACGAAAACTTTAAAGACGCATGGCGCCTGGCGCTGGGTACTACCTATTACTATGACGATAACTGGACATTCCGTACCGGTATCGCTTTCGATGATAGCCCGGTCCCGTCTAATTACCGTTCTATCTCTATTCCGGATCAGGATCGCCTGTGGCTGAGCGCCGGTACGACCTATGCATTTAATGAAGATGCATCTGTCGATGTGGGGGTATCCTACATGCACGGCCAGAGTGTTAAATTCCAGGAAGGCCCATACACCTTTAAATCAGAAGGTAAAGCCTGGCTGTTCGGTACCAACTTCAACTATCGCTTCTAAGTTTTACCCCAATAAAAAAGGTGAGCCTCAGTGCTCACCTTTTCTCTATCTACACTCCGCGATTTATTCAGAGTCGATATCTTTTAAATCATCCTGAATCGCCTGGGCGTTCGGGTTTTCTTCCGGTTTCAGCTTACCGCCATTGGCAATAAAGTCGTGACGCTGGAAGTAAGCTTCGCGCACCAGAATGTACGGATCGGAAGACTGCCGCAGCAGACCATCGGAGTCGAGCAACTGGGCGCGCGTTTCCACCCCTTCCACCGCCCATTTACCGATAGACATTGGCCAGGTCAGCCAGGAGAGCACCGGATACAGGGTATCGGCCATATCGCCGCCCTCATCACGCAGGGTGAAACTTCCGTAGAACGGCAGTTGCATGTACGGGCCGTAACCCACGCCATAATGGCCCAACGTACTGCCGAAGCGGTGCGGTTCTACGCGTTGCAGTTTAGGGTTTGCCATCCCGGCCACATCAATAAAGCCGCCCATCCCCAGAATGGTGTTCAGGAAGAAGCGCGTGAAGTGCACCATCCCCTGGTAGGGGTCACCTTGCAGGAAGTAGTTGGCCATTACCGCTGGCTCTTCCAGGTTGCTGGTAAAGTTGCCAAGGCCGGTACGCGCAGGCTGCGGAACATAATCGCGCCATGCAACAGCCATCGGACGCAGCACATAAGGGTCCAGCACATTAAAGTTGAAGTTGTACATCGAGCGGTTGAAACCTTCAAAAGGGTCTGACCGCCCTTGCTGTTCAGTGCCGGAACTCGCACAACCGACAAGCAGTGTGGTGCCCAGCGCAACCGCCGACAGGCGAAGCTTCATAAATGTCTCCCTGTAAATTATGGCTATCGCTGATTGCCATCCATGACGGAACGCATGAGTGTCCGCCTGTTTAGGTGTGAGCGATTGTAACAGCACGTCGAATGATGTCTATATTCGCGGTCTCGTTGCTCTAATTTTAGCCTGGTAACCGCCGCATTGTGCATATCTATTCTACCGAAGCCGCTGACATTAAACGTTACTATTCTTGCCATTTCAGAATAACTCCCGACCTGACTGTTACAAAAGCCGCTACGCTTTAACTGGTTTGTGTACAGAAAAGGACAACGCGATGGACAACCTCAAAGACGATAAAATTGACGCTCACAGCGATGAGCTGGAAGTCGAGAGCGAAGAGAAGCAAAGCGGGAAGAAGATTGAGATAGATGAAGAGCGCCTTCCCTCGCGCGCGATGGCTATCCACGAGCATATCCGCCAGGACGGCGAAAAAGAGTTGGAGCGCGACGCCATGGCGCTGCTGTGGTCTGCCATCGCCGCCGGGCTTTCGATGGGCGCATCGCTGCTGGCAAAAGGCATTTTTCACGTCCAGTTGGATGGCGTCCCTGGGGGTTTTCTGCTGGAGAACCTTGGCTACACCTTTGGCTTTATTATCGTCATCATGGCGCGCCAGCAGCTTTTCACAGAGAACACCGTCACCGCGGTTCTGCCGATCATGCAAAAACCGACCGCGAGTAATTTCGGCCTGTTGATGCGCCTGTGGGGCATCGTGCTTTTTGGCAACGTGCTGGGCACCGGCGTGGCGGCATGGGCGTTCGAGTATATGCCGATATTTGATGAAGAGACGCGCGATGCGTTTGTCAAAATTGGTATGGACGTGATGAAAAACAGCCCCACCGAGATGTTTGCCAACGCAATCATCTCCGGTTGGCTGATTGCCACAATGGTCTGGATGTTCCCGGCAGCAGGTGCAGCGAAAATCGTGGTCATTATCCTGATGACCTGGCTTATCGCACTGGGCGACACTACGCATATAGTGGTCGGTTCGGTCGAAATTCTCTATCTGGTCTTCAACGGCACCGTGCACTGGAGCGAGTTTTTCTGGCCTTTCGCCCTTCCCACTCTCGCCGGAAACATCTGCGGCGGCACCTTTATCTTCGCCCTGATGAGCCACGCGCAAATTCGCAACGACATGAGTAACAAGCGCAAGGAAGAGGAGAAACAGCGCGGGAGCAGGAAAAAATGTCGAAAAAACAGCGCTAAATGGTGATGCTTTGAGCAGTTAAGCGGCACGAGGCTTACCCGACAGGGCAAAAAACGCTATACTCGTGCCGCTTCGTCCCCTTAGTTAAATGGATATAACGAGCCCCTCCTAAGGGCTAGTTGCAGGTTCGATTCCTGCAGGGGACACCATATTCCTGAATCCAGCCTCACATCTATTGCACTCAGTTGCTATTTCATCCCTCGTGAATCATCAAGTTCACAATTCCATCAATCAACATCCCTTTTCTTTTTGTCCGCAAGAAGCCATTGAACTGCTTTCACGATAGCGTTTTTAACCGCATTTTTGGCCACCATCAGCCATGTGGCACTGTCAATTTTTATTTATGCAAAATCGGTACATTTAAATCCCTTTACTTTAAGACTGTAAAAATTATGAAACGCTGTGCCCCTCTCCATGTTTACATCAGTCGGGCTGTTTTTCCTGCGCCAACGTAGAGATTTGAGCCCGTAGGTGCTGCTCGAGCTGTCGGGCCTGCTGCTGACGCTGCAGCGAGTCTTCAGGCAACTGATTCAGCAACCGGAACTGCTCTTCCACCGGCACGGTCTGTCGAAAACTTGTGAGCATGCCAAAGACTTGCGATTTAAGTTCACTGACGGTGATGTATTTTCCCTTCTGACCGTCAAGCGCATTCAGTTTATCGGCAAGTGCCTGAAGCTGTATCATGCCTTCATGCCATCCGTTCATTGCATCCGTTGATAATGCAGAGACGTTAATCTGTTGCTGCCACTGCTGTATCAAAGGCTCAGCCTGCTCGGGCCACAACACCTGAACCTGTTCGATAAGTTTTCTGCTGTATGTAATATTCCAGTCAGGCGCCAACTTATCCAGTCGGGCAAGCTGCCTCTGTGTCTGCGCGATAAGGTCTTGCGATAACGGAGTCTGCCGCAACATATCCAGTTGTTCAGGCGTGAGAGTGGCAGGGAACGGAGCCAATGAAGCAGCAAGTTGCATGTGTAATGGATCTGGACGATGAACCAACTGCCAGCCCCACACTACGACGGTGGTTACCGCCAGCATGGTACACATTCCGGCGACAAAGGATTTCCACTTTTTTACTGGTGTAGGCACAGTAGCCAGCACTTCCACCTTCGGCCGCTGTTCCGGTTGCGCGACATATACCCACTTCACGGCACTACCTGGCCCCTGGAGTTCTTCATCCGGCCCCCCAGAAACGTTCCCACTTGCTGCTGTCGCGTCATTCATCACGGAGGCAGGCACGACGATCCCAGGTTGAATATTCTGTCCGGTACTGGTTGAGTTATCGCTATTTTCCAGCCGGACCGCAGTGTTGTGCATTAGAGTACGCAACGTATCGAACTGGCTGAAGTGCTTAAGCTCCAGACGCTGCAATACCTCTCCCAGGGCGTTGAGCAATTGCTCCGCGCGATACAACTGACTGAGGTCGCCGTAATTCAACGGTAGCGAGCGCATCCGTTGCTGCAGACGTTGGCTCAGACTGCTGAGAATCTCCATGCGGGCATGGACTGGCTGCGGCCAAAAAGCCCCCCACTGATGGCTTATCAGTGCTTCGAGTATCGCCAGCCCTTCATTAAGGCCGAATAAACCAGCCAGCTGGGTTCGGGCCAGCGTATACCAGGCAGCCGTTTGCAGCTCTACACCGTTCTGTTCAAAGAGTGAGAGACAACGTTTCTCGACAAACTGCCAACTGACATCCGGGCGAGCCGGATGTATCAATTTACTCATTTCATCGCGCAGGGCGGCATAGTCCGGCAGTGTGCGTGGATCGCCACCCATTTTTAATTTACGCGGGGTGATGTCATTCATGACCAGTAGCCCATTTGACAAGTAAGGAACAATTAAAAGTTATTGTTTATACAGCTTCACTTTCTGCATATTCAAAACCCTGCAGATATTTTTGCACCACAGAGTCGGCAATATATTCAACCCGCCCTGGCGACGTGCCACCTCTTCGATAATGCGTCTGAAAAAGGCCTGAAAAACGTCTTACGCAGGTTAATCCGATAGCATTCCAGATAGCTATGAGTAAACCAAAAGCGCATGAAAGAATTCATGAGCCAGAAGGAAAATTACTTTTTTCATTTCTATATCTTTTTTATTCGTTACTTTGGAACTAAATGTTTCCAACACTATTAACCGTTTCGTCAGGGAAACTTCCAACGATTCAAAATAAAAAATGATGACTCATTATTCGGTACCCGCTATGGCATAACGCAACGGACGCAGCAAAGTTCCGGTTGTTAACCACACCTGACCACATAAATACTCCTCCCGGAGGTGTCACGTCTCCTTCATTATGAAATATCACCTCTAGATCCCCGTTGTGGTGTCCAGAAAGTGTTGTTGTTTCAGATGCCTCAGCATCACTCGCCCCTCGGGCATGAACTCTGTGCCGTAACGCACTAGCCCGATGCCCTTTAGCTCGGCATCAATGGCATAACGCAGTTCACCAGGAACATTCTGTTCCAGCAGGACAACCGTTATTTTTTTCAGACGTGGCTCATATTTGAGCAGAACAGCAGACAGAGTGCCTATAAGCTCATGGGCCGTTCCAGGCATGCCCTGCAGGATTTTCGTCATATCGGGCAGACCATAGTCCGGCAGATGTGCCAGCGTGCCGGCACGGCAGTTAAGGATACGCTGCATATTGTCCAGTACAGAGAGAATGGCCTGGCTCTGCTCGCTGACCTGATGCAGGTCGAGGCCGCCGGTGAAGTTGCCATAAAGAGTCTCATACAGTGAAGGACGGGATGACTCACTCATCTTTCAGCGCCTTCAGGATCAGGCGGTTATTACCGGCCTCAATTACCCGGGCTTTATCCGGATCGAGATCATCACGGCTCAGCACCACCCGCCAGGTGTTGTTCACCTGGTCCGGTGACATAAACATCCCGGCCACCGCCACGAACTGCGCACTTTCCGCCATAGGCATATCGACCGAAACCGCTCCTCCCGGCTGCAGACGGATATCTTTTTCTGCTACCAGGTCTGCTTTTATAACCTGGCTGTCAGCCTTAAACAGTGACGGGTAGTCCGTCGAGTCGAATGTTTTCCGGTCTTTGAGCTGGTAAATACGTACCACCGTCGACAGCGCCACGCCGCCTGCATTACTGTTTACAGCCTCCCGGGCACGAATATCCAGATGCAGCGTCTTTATCTGCTTATAAAAAATCGATTTAGTCATAGCAACGGTGCCATCTGTCACTTTTTGCGTCAGCCCACAGCCCGCCAGCATCAGGGTGATACTGGCGGCCAGCGCAACCAGAGAAAATTTACCAGTGGTAATCGCCATCTTCATCGGTCTCCCTGCGGTGAAAATTTTCCTGTAACCGCTCATAGCGGCCAAGATTGATAGTTATAGTTTTGGGCTTCATGACGGTGTTCGCTGTATTCAGCGGCCGCATCACAGCGGTGCGGCCCAACTGCACCGCCCCAGCGTTGGGTTTACTGCTCATGGTCGCGTCAGGCAGCAGGCTTCGGTCGACACGTAGCTGTAACCGCACATTAAGGCGGGAGCCAAGATAGACATGCAATAGCGCCATTAAATCCGTGTGAAGCTCCCCCCCCGGTAACCAGCCCTGCACTTCTGCCGGGTCAGTGGTGGTCAGACGCATCAGCACCTGGCTATTTACGTCGGTGGCATAGCAGCCCATCACCGGGCGATTTGCCAGGGAGGCAGGATGGCTGACGCTCAGAGTCAGCGGCTTATTCAGCGGTACACGACGTTTGTCATGGTGCCAAATTATCGCCTGTGAATTGGGTGCCAGCAGGCGCACCAGCGAGGCCATACCTTCCGCGGTACGTCCGGGTAGCAACATGACCGGTAGCAGTGCCAGAAAGCGCGAAGCCGGGGTCGCGATACAGTCCGTGCAACCGTCAATACCAAGCCCAGCCAGCCCCAGCAGATACTGAGAGGTTTTGTCTTTCCCACCCTCTTCAAAGGTCGCAGGGTACGAGTATTTACGCCAGATACGATAATACTGGGCTATCAGCCGATGGTTGAAGATATCGAGGAAGTCTGCCGTAGCTTCATATCCTTCACGTCGCTGAGTGATATCATCAATGTAGTGCGTCGGCAACGGCGATTCCACGCCGTAGAGCCCCATAAAGGTGATACGTACCGTGGGCGGCAGATGCTGATCTTCAGGCTGCTCAATCCCCTTGATTTCAGAAGCCGGGAAACCCATGCCCGGATGTGGCCTGAAGCGTACCGGTTCATGTCGCACCTGCCAGGTGCTCCCAACTACGGGGTTATCCGGATGGCTCTGTTCCAGTATCTGGCAGAAGCGATAAAAGTTCATGTACGGCAGGTACTGCCGCAACTGCTCCATCAGCCGGGCAGGCGTGGACTGTGATTCTCTTTCCACCGGATACATTTTCCTTCTGGCTGTACGATAAGGGTGAGCTGGTTGAACTGATTCATGTCGGCATACAGCGCAAAGAATCGGTTAAGCATTTCACCGAACAGGTGAATATCGCCCTCACCGGTGAAGCCGTTGCTGTCGAGGGTCACTTCGATATCCAGCCCCCGCAGCAGGTAGCCCTGCTCAAAACGTTGAAGGCGGTGGTGTTCTACCTGCTGAATTGCCTCCAGACGGCGGGTATTCAGTTCATCTTCCTGCCAGTTATAGAGTGCCAGCGTCCCGCGCAGTACTTCTGCAGTACTCATCATGTTCAGGAACCCGGATCCCAGGTGGCTCAGCACCCGCCAGTGGAAACGGTCTTCGGCAGGCGGATAGACCGGCAACGTCGGTTTGCAGAGATTGCGTACTGAAAGCGGTGTGCTGACTACCTGCTCACAGCGGTCAAGCAGGGTGCTCTGCAGTGCCCGGCGCGGTAACTGACCGTTGGTGCCAGTGATTTGCAGTGAAACAGCTTCACGTTCAAAAAGTCTGTCATCTTCCCATTGGTGACCGCCGAGAATAAGCCAGGTGTCATACAGCCCGGTGACGCCCCGCTTCACACGGGTGTGGTAATAGCGGGGTGGCGCGTGACGGCGCATCATCCCGCCTTTGTGGCGGAAACTGCTGAACGGCACATACTCTGCGTCACTTGTCCGGTTCGAACCGGTGACCGAATCCACCGAATAAATCTCGGTATGTCCGTCCTGCAATCGCTTAGGCCGCAGCAGATATTCGCTTTCAAGCCCGGTAATGGTGAGTGGATCGGCTTCCAGGGTGAACAGGTTAATCACCGGCACACAGTGCAGACGAACCGCGTCATCGGTGACCGGCAGGTCTGATGGCCACAGCGTACTGAACACGACTTCGATGTCGAAATACTCCGCTCCGGGAGGCGGTGTAATGCCATCCAGTCCGTTGAGATGGACAAACATAAACTTGTCACGGAAGGTGAAATACTCCAGCAGCAGCTGGTAGCCACTGAAGGCGGTATCGCCCTTCGGCCACAGTCTGTCCTCCTCCGCAAATCCCCCCGGCGAGAAGTACCCGTCGAGGCGAATACGGTCGGCCTGCCCGGGCAGTCGCATATACAGGGCAGCCTGCCGTTTGGTCAGCATCAGGTGCAGCTGGCTGCTGACCGGGGCATCCGCCCCGAGATACAAACTGAGGCGGCTGAGGTCAGCATGGGACCAGTCCGCCTGCGTGCTGCAGGCAAAACGCATCCGCAGCAGCGAGCGCCCGTCCGGCTCCGTGGTCATGGTCACCCCAAAGATATTCAGCGGGTTGAGCATTACATCACGGGTGGTACGGTAGCGACAGACCGTGTTTTTCGGCCCCACCGGGCGGGAGTATACTTCCAGACCCGCGGGCATCACTTCCGCCATCTTCACGGCCTGAAGCGCAGGCGTGAAGGCTACCACCGAGAGCGAAGGAATGGTACGCAGGTAGTGTGGCCAGAGCATGCTAACCAGCCCTTCAGTCAGTTCCGGCAGGTCGTCGTCAATCTTCTCCCGCAATCGTCCCATCGAGAAAGCAAAGCCTTCGAACAGACGTTCAACATACGGGTCGGGTGTGCCGGTCTTATCCAGATCCAGCATCGCGGCCCTGCCCGGGTGGGTCTGAGCAAATTCTTTGGCCGCTTCACGCAGGTAGTGCATTTCCGCGTCGTAATAACGCAGAGTCAAATCTTCCATTTATTTCTGTTCCTGTGGATTTAACCGCAAAGCACGGCGGCACGGGCGGGATCGACGGCGATCAGCCCGGCAAGTAACCGGTCCATTACCGGTGTAAGACGGGCTTTATCAGCCTCACTGCGACCGGCTTTCAGACGCAGGAGTTTCAAATGGCGGGCCTGCACCTCGAACAACAGCTCAGGCTCCCAGTTTCTGAGGGTCATTACACGGGCACGATCACCGAGCTCTGCAAACAGGTGTACCGCCAGCTCATTTTTACCGTACTGCTCAGCAATGCGGCCCATCAGCAGACGCAATAACCACTTCTGACGCTCGGTGGTTATTCCTGGCCGGGTCTGTAACCAGCCCAGCGCGGCATCCGTGCCTTCACTGTCGGCCAGCGCCACGGCTTCCGGCTCCAGCGCCAGGATGTCATCGTTATCCGAGGCGACCGGAGCGGATGGCGTGTCATCTCCCCATCCTCCGACGGTATCCAGCACGCTCTGCTGGATCCAGTTCTGCGTCACTTCGTCCGCAAACGGGGTACCGTCACTGAACGCCAGCGTTTCAAGCCCGGGCAGTCGCGACAGAAGCCCTTTCAGGTCAGCCGCGACAATGTCGGCCAGCGTCTCCTGGCCGGATTTCGTCAACGCCTGATGGATGTACCACTGCAAATCCAGCCACAGGTGGTTGGCACCGCGGGAAAACGTGCTGTCGGCCGTTTCCAGCATTTCAGCCCAGTTCTGCTGCAAATAGAGACGCTTGAGTAACGCGCGCTGATCCGCCCTTGGCGGTTCGATACGTGTACGTCCCTGCGCATCCGGGGCAGGGATGGCCCGCAGGGTGTCGTGACGCAAGCTCTTCATCAGATGGTGTGCTGACAGCCAGCCATTTGGCTGCTCACGCAGGTATTCGGTGAGCGTGCGAGCCTGGGCCAGCAAATCCTGACCGGACGTGATGCGTCCGATGGAGGGGGCGTCGCTGTGACTGGCAGCCGAAGGGGTTTCGCTGGTACTGGCATTCTGCGGTACCACCGCATCCACACCTCCCGCTTTCTGCAGACGACTTTCCAGCGCACTATAAAGCGCATTGAGTTCAGGACGGGTTTCATCCAACTCATTCTCAATAAGCTGTGATATCAGCAGCAGCGCACCAGTGGTTCGCATCGCATCGATCCTGACCACTTCCGGATACAGGGAAAGCGAATCAGTCATGCGCGACCCGGCCAGCCATTCCAGTGCCGCCTTACGGCTGCGGTCACGCTGCGGGTGCAGTTGTGAACCAAAACGCTCCAGCAAGCCAGCCAGCAGTTCAAGTCCTTCAGCCAGCCCCTGCTCGCCTTCACGATGCAATTTGGCCCAGCAGTAGTATGTCACCACACGGATATCTTTGGCGGTCGTGGTCAGCAGCTTCTCCGCCAGCCGACAAATGAGTTCAGTGTCAGCGCCGGAGAGTTTATTGACCTCCTCGCGCATCTGCTGAAAGTCATCATCATAACCAGGGTCTTCGCCAGCGGACGATTGCCCTGACAGCGGTTGTAGCCAGCTTTCCCACTGTGCCACACGTTCACGGGTTGCAACAAGCAATGGTTCCTGTTCTGTCTGGCAAGCACTAAGTAAGGCATTGAGCGTGCTCATCAGTAAATCTCCTCTGCATCACTGTTCGCACTAATGACCAACTCTGATGGTGCAACTCCGGTAGTGCTGAAGATGGTTTCCGGCAGACGGAAATTACGCAGTTTCAGCAGCGCCAGCGGCCCCTCGCCGGCTTCGGTACGCAGAGTGTAATTAAGTGTGCGACCGTCCTGTGCCTTCCAGCTCAGACTGTAGCTGCTGCCTGCCCCCGGATAAGCTTTGACCGCAGCCTTATCGAGCAGGCGTATCCAGCCCCAGGCCCCCGGAATATCAGCGTACTGGCGAGTGCCCGCCTGCGTGCTAATCCAGCTCAGGTTGGCCCCCGGGGCTTCAGTATCAGCAGGCCAGGTGAATCGCCTCCATGCAGGCATCTGGTTCACATAGGTCAGCTTCTGACTGTCGATAATCAAGTCGGTCTGCATAACCCCATCGGCGGTGCCGGGGCGCAGTTCGAAGTTCATCCCGGCGTTGCCTTCGGTGAAGGCCACATCCGAGATATGACTCAGGGTATTAATGGCATTGAGGAACTCTGGGTTAAAGGCCAACCCCTGCGAGTTGATGCTGTCCGGCACCCAGTGATTCCCTTCTTTGTGCAGCACGCCTTTGAGACGGGTCTGCAGGAACTGAGCGATACGCCCGGAATCCGCGTTGAGGTATTTGGCCAGCAGCGGCAAGGAGACATCACTACTGGAGTTGTTAAACGGATAGCGGCCTCCAAAAGCACTGTTCCACTCAGCCACGACGGCCTGCTGCCACTGGGCATTGAGGCTCTCGGCCGCCGGGGTCAGCACCTGCTGCCAGGCCTGCTCCATCGGGTTCACAAACACCGTACGCCCAAAGCCACTCCACTCCTGCCCCAGACCGGCGGCAATGAGGCTTCCGTAGTCGCGGGTTTCGGTCAGGTCCACGGCCTTGCCCTGGAATACGGTCTGGGCAATGGTCTGAGTCATTGCCTGAGGGTCGGCAGCGTTGGTCACCTGCTGTAGACGCAGACGCACCTGCGTTACACGGGTCAGGTACGACTGCAGGCTCAGTTCCTGTGTACCTGTCCGGTTTTTGTCCATCACTGCCAGTACCGGACCAAAGGTCGCATCCAGCGGGCCATGAACGCCTGCACTCTGGTCAATGGCATCTCTGTTGTCACCGCCCAGCAGATTTTTGGCTGATTTCACCAGTGAATCCGAAATCGCCTCGCCGGTTTGCCCGGTGCGCCCCTGCACATTCAGAGTGTTCATTAGCGCCACCAGAGGTGACTGACGCACATCGGCCATCAGGGTCAGTTGGTCAATAGAGTCAGATAGCGTGGCGGCCTGGTTCCAGCGCAGACTGTTGAGAAACGCCAGCCATGCCCCGCCAAAGTCTGCAAAGTAACGCTCCGTAAGGCGCTTTTTCAGTGCATCGGGCGATGTTTCATCCTGTTTATTTACCTGTTGCTTGCTGTCGGTCAACACCCAGTCTAGCTCGTCCCGGCGTGCCTTCACCACCCTCTCAATAGCGGGTTGCACAGCCTGTTCCCAGGCCTGACGGGTAAACATACCAGGTACAATTTCGGTGGTGCTGAACAGGCGGGCAGCATCAGTATCACCGGTCATGTCTTCGAGGCGCATATCGACATACAGACGCGCCACCTGAGAAAGCATTTTCTGATACAGGGTCGATTCACTGTTACGTACACCCATCAGGCGTACCAGAAGCGAACGCGCCTGGCTGACCATGTTTTCATCAGCACGGAGCTTCCACTCAGGATGCGCAACCAGTTGCGCGCCATAAAAAGATAGCAGTGACGGCGCCACACCCTGCCAGACGGCGTCTTTCACTCCGTCACGATTCGTCCAGTCGTGCAGTAGCACAGAACTGAACCAGGCGGCGTCCATATGCTCCGGATGCGCCAGCATCAGGTAGAGCTTAAGTTGCTCCCAGGTGGTTTTTGCCATCTGCTCACGCAGCGGGCTGCCCGGCGGCAGTGCGTTAAAGGCGCTGACTTGCTTATGCAGATGGTCTGCGGCCGCATCTCGCAACAGCGGCAATGCGCTATCCTGATAGCGTGGCCAGAGTGCCGCCAGTAGGGCGTTATTCTGACTCAGCCCGGCCTTCTCGTACCACGGCACACCATGCACAGAACGGTACTGCAGACGGGCCAAGGTTTTCTGAAGTTCAGACAGCGCGTGCAGGCGCTGCTCCAGCGGCTGAGTCTGTTTGGCGGTAAGTGCGGCCTGAGCATTCGCACCAGCAATCTGGTTGCGGTTGATGACATACGCGATGCCCATCCACACAGCCCAGCTCACCATCGTGAGCGCAGCAGCAGACGCCATCACCTTGCGCCATGGAATGCCCGGCTTGCGCGGACGCAGTCCGGCAGGAAGCGTCCGGTCGGATTCAGGCAGAATATCCCAGCGATTATCCATGCCCCAGTGGTGCGTCACGGCACGTTCAACACCGGCAGAGGGCTGACTAAACACCACGCCGGCCAGCGGCAGTGGGCGGTACGGATTGAGCATCACCGACAGCGGAGCCGTCACGCTTTGTGGCTCACGAATAAGCTGGTCGGCAAGCGTCAGCAGGAAGTTATGTTTCACCTCGCCGCAGGTCTGCTGCAGACCCTGCGAGATCAAATCCAGCGTCAGGGCAGAGAGTTGTTCTGCCAGCCCTTCGGTGCGACACCCGACAGGTAACAGGCAGCCGGTCGCCTGCGTAATGCGCCCCTCCGGCTGACCGGCGCGCGGGTGCAGGGACCAGACATACAGCGGGAGTTTCCAGCCAAGCGTTTCCATACGCACGCTGATGGCGTGAGACAGGGAATCCATGGTGCTTTCAGACGGTACCGGCAGCGGCGGCTCCAGCCCTGGTGCTGAGAGCTGGTCAAAGGCCGAGGTGACCCACACCAGCCCATCTACCGGGCGACGGCGCAGTTTGCGCAGCGCGTTCAGCCAGGCACTGTCCGCTGGCGTATTGAGGTCACCGCCCCACAGCAACAGTGTGCCGCGGTCATCCTGCCAGAGCTGGCCCGTCAGACCCGGAGTCAACTGCTCCACCTCAGATATGGTCCCGGTGACCAGCAGAATGCGTGTTTTGCGTCCCCAGCGCCGACCGTAGAGGTTACGCATGGCGTCACGGATAGTATCAACGGTGACATTGCGTGGCGGAGTCCGGGCAACTCTTGATTCATCAGAAGGTAACGCATTGTTCTTCTGTTCCCGCCAGCGGTGATACTTTTCTCGCATGTACCGGAACATGAACGGCGTATAGAAAACAATCAGCAAGACTATCCATACGGCAACAAATGCAAGCACTTGCTTCAGTCGGGTATCAAGGCCATACGAGGGACCAAAATGCAGGATCAAGGCCACTATAATCGCTGAGATGCAGGCTATTATGCCGGCAAGCCCCACTCTGCTCCATGTATTACCCGGCATCATTATTTTCACTCCCTGAGGTAACAGTACTGACAAAACGATCAGCACCTGAGGTAAACAACCCTAAAACAGGTTTGTTGCTGACGGACACGATGTCGGCCAGTAATGTGGCCAGAAGCCACGCACTCCCGGCCCCTGGAATACCGTTATATTTTTCCAGTACATCAATTTCCTGGGGCACCCACGGTGTCAGATGTGATTGAGACGCAGTCATTAGATCAGCAAACCCGTCATTCCAGTGCCCGTAATCACAGAACACGTTTGACGTCTGACAGGCGATCGTTTGTGTTTCGAGGAACAAACCCATATCAGCCCTGAAATTTGTCATGTCCAGCGGCATCGGTCGCAATATGCGGGCGGAGTGTGAAAGCTGGTATTTTTCAGCAACATCATCGCTGGTAAGTACCATCGCTGCGAGTGCATCGGAATACTGTTCAGCCCCCTGATTCTGCAATATCAGGATCAAATCAATATCGAAAACGGGATTTTTAAGGCGCTCTTCGATCCAGGCAAAAGAAAGGACTTCACAACATGAAATCGAACCTGTCAGCGCACGCCCTGGATAAATTTTTCCCCATGATTTGCGAAACCGGGTCTCGAAGTCAGACGAAATCGTGTCGCTCACAATGGTGACGTTGAACGGCACTGTCGCAGGCAACATCGCGATTGCCTTTTGTACACCGGCCAGCCCCAGTTCGAGCAAGGAGGTGGACGTCGTCGATTTCGCATCAAAATGACAGGTTAGTGAAAGAAATTGCGGTGCATCTGCAGCATCTGATTTAGCAATGGCGTCAGAGGTCACTCCGGAAGGGAGCAGTATGCTGCTTCCGAGTACGGCCAGATAGCGTCCAGCCCAGGCCTCCCAATGTTGCTGTCCATATGCAGCTTCCTTCTGCAAAAACTGATGTTCATTGACGGTTCTGCCCCACAGCCACCCCCGCAAACAAAACAGGAAAAACCAGCCAAGAATCGGGCTGGATGCCAGCCACCAGATATTGAATGCAGCCAGTGCCTTAACCATGCCTGACGCATGCAGAATAAACAGCAAAATACCCACAACCGCGGCAACACCCCCTGCCAACAGCCATCCCGTAAAAGATGGCTCAGGAGGCAACTCCATTGTCGTTGCTTTCGTCCTTTCCCAGCCCATTGATTATCCTACTGTGCTCTTCTGAGCACTTGAAATTACAGTACAACCGCACTGACATTTGCAGCCATCAATGACAACAGCGCGACCGTTAAAGGTACGGTGCGGTGATCCTTCCACGATAGGATTAGTTCCATGCCCATCTACCGGACAACTCACCATATCACCCACTAATGCGGCTTTTTTCCCGTCGACAGTAATATTGGAAGAGGCGGAGATCACTTTTCCGCCGTGAGAAGTATTGTCACCAAGTAGAACCAGACCCTTTGCCATATTTCATTTCCGATAGAAAAACAATTAATTAATTTTCATCTTGTCAACTTTATCAAAATCAGGAAAATCGCTCTTTCAGGAGCAATACTTCCATCCGGAAAAATTATCTTGGAGTACACACCATCAATTTTTTCTGGCTCTATATATCTAACAACTTTCATTTCATCAACTTAAGGGCAGCAAATAAATATTGCTAAGCTTAGAAACTCTATAAGAAAGGATGTTCTCTTTGCCTAATAGGGAGAGCGATTTTGTTTTCTCTGCTATTTTCCTTTTTCGAATGTGTGGGTAATATTTAGGAGAAATATTTAAGTCGCCTGTAGAAAAGGTGAATTGACCATTCCGCGAAGCGTCATTATCAAAAGCAAGCGTCACACCTACCGCCGTACCGGATACAAGATCTTTGCCAATATGTGTCGCATCGATATACGCGTTACCTAAGCTGACTGCACTCAACGTCCATTTACATGAGCCACCACCGATCATAGCGACCTTTGCTTTCCAGATATCCCCGCTCTCTTGCTGCATGGGGATCCCAATATCGTTGTAGCTAGATTCTGTGATAACAGAGCCATCAAAGCCACTGATTCTCTTTTTCATGCATTAATTGCCCACCCAGCTAAAGGATCATTAGCACAGGAAATTTGTGCACTACTAATAGAATTGGACTATCCAGATTGGTGCGAGGTGGTGAGTTTTAACACATATTGATATTGAATGAGCTAATGTTGTTTTTCCTCAAGAACAATTCCACATTGGAATTATTTGGCAATTCACTTTTACAATATAATTTGAGTGCCTTTTCAACGAAGTAATATACATCTTTAGCTGAACTACCCGCATAAACATCAAAATAGATTGCAATTGTTTTTGCTCTTCTGTCGATTACGGGATCCGTTGTAAAGAAAACACGCTTATCTTTTATTGCAACATTCGATACACTTTCAATAAAACTAACTGATTCTTTGTTAAAGTTAAATGCTCGGGCTGCTGTCGCAGTGTTTGAGAAAAAGCTTAAAGTAACAACAACAACCATTGCCGATATTACATTTTTCATAATTCACTCACCCTCATCGAATTTTAAATCAAGTAAATATAGATTCATTCCATAACCCACATAGAAAAACAACTCTAGGGAGAGCAGAATAATTTTGATGGGTTAGACATTTTCAATTAACTTTTATCCGCATTCAGCAATCCTCAAAAGCAAAGTGCTGGCGTATAAGCGTGATAGTTAATTAACTTAATAGACATTAAACGCAAAACTCGTCTATCATTATTTGCCAACTTTCATTTTATCGACTTTATCAAAATCAGGGAATAGTGATCTTTCAGGTGCAATACTTCCGTCTGGGTAAATTATCTTGGAGTAGACACCATCAATTTTTTTTTCTGGTTCAACACGTCTAATAACCTTCCTTTCATCTAATAACGGTTGAAATAAAACGTTATTAGCACCAATAACATGATACAACAAAAAATCTTTCTCCCCCAAGAGAGTCAATTCATTCTCGTTTCGTATTAATCGCCACTCTTTTATATATGGGTAATATTTTGGTGATAAATTTAAATCCCCTTTCACAATTCTATATTGTCCATTTCGAGAAGCATCATTATCAAAAGCGAGCGACACTCCTACCGCAGTACCGGGTACAAGATCCTTACCAAGATGTGTCGCGTCTATATACTCGATACCTAAATTGACCGCACTCAACGTCCACTTACACGAGCCACCACCGATCATAGCCACTTTTGCTTTCCAGATATCCCCGCTCTCTTGCTGCATGGGGATCCCGATAACATTATAGCTGGGTTCCGTAATAACTGAGCCATCAAATCCACTGATTCTTTTTTTCTTACATTCATACGAGATGTATCTGACTTCCAGCGGGAAGGGTTTTGTATACTGAGACGGATTTTTTACTTCAACATTGACCCATTTTGTATCCGCTGGCGGAGATAAGGTTTTGTTTACAGCCCGGCTCATACTGCAACCCGCCACAGTAAAAAACATCAGAGAAAGCAGAACACTTTTTGATTGGTTATACATTTTCCATTGCCTCTTCTCCGTATTGAGCAAACCGCAAAAGCGTATCGTTGCCAGACGGCATAGATAACGTAGGGGAAAGCGATGCATCCAGCAGTCCTTCTATATTCAGAAAGATGCTATTTCTTGTTAACTCTCTCTCCGGTATGCCATTTTTATTTTCTGCCATTTGCTCCCTGAAAGCATCAACATTATTCAGATGCTCAGTAAAGGTACGTTTTTCCACTATCCCGGCGTTATCAATAAGTTCTAACACTTTGTTATACATATAGGGCATGTATGAGGTCATAAAGTGATCAAAAAAATTTAAATTAACGCCTCTGTCCGGATTACTACCTTTAGGAAAAAAGCCAGTTAGATCTGCTTGCGTCAGTGACGCTTTAAATTCTTTCTGCTTCTGACCTGCCTGCTGCATCTCCTGCTCTGCCAGTGCAGGGACCAGGTAAAGCTTAGCCTTAAGAGGTAGTAAGTTCCTGATGGTAATACATCCTGCCGGAGTTGGCAGGTCTCTCTTGCACTCCTGCCACTCTCGGCTCTGGGTGACCGTGAGAAAGGCCACCGTATTACCGTGGTGCCAGAAGCAGTCTCCCCACGCAACCATCTGATAAGCGAGAAGTTCACCAACTGACCAGAAGAAACCGAGCGTCCCCCCAAGCCATCCCCAGAGTTTATATAGCTCATTATCCAGATTAGCTTCTGCCGGGACCGCAGGGATCGGGTCGTTATCATTAACATGCCGGAAATGGGTAATCTCCGATAATTGCATTACGGCTTCGCGGGTAAAGGTTCGCGGCATACCATAAGTGTAAAGAACTGGATTGATATTTTTTAATTTTACCGAATGAATTAATGCTAGTGCGCCTCCTAAACTGTGGCCACATATAAATAATTTTAGAGAACCAGATAACTCTTCTAGCTTTCTAATTTCGGCAGTGTATTTTTTCTCAACCCGACTATATCCACTCCAGAATCCGGTATGTACTTTTCCAGCAGGCAGTAAGCTAGTACATTGCGTTTTATCTATATTACATAATTCTGAATTTACCGGTCTGAATGCAAGATCCGTTCCCACATCAAATAAACTGGCTGTTCCACGCCAGGCAATGATCACCTTATCCGCGTTATAGACATAATAAAGCTGCGTATCACCATCTGCCTTTGTTGCAGCAGTATCGTCCTCTGCCTGTACTGTTCCATGTGGGGTCTTCTCATCTACCTTAGTCGAAGTATCGCGCGAGGTATCCATAAATACCGGGGGATAATACCGCTTACTGTAGGGAACATCCTGTACTAACGTATTCCATGCTGAGTCGTCTTTATAAAGCAGAGGTAAGCGAGAAAGATCTTGGCACTGGTTGATAAAAAAGCGCGTAATTGACACCGTATCCAGAGTACTGTCGTCTGCATAGGCAAGCGTTGCTGCAGCACCAAGATTAATTCCATTTGCAATGGAATAGTCCTTTTGATGATGCAGAACAAGCTCCCAGGCTCTGAACGGACATATTTCTATAACGTGTCGCTTTTCAAGTTCATTGGTTCTTATTACCACCCCTTTCAGAATTTTATTCTGAGGAAAGTGGAATGGCGGCCAGACTTCTCCATCTCTTAACTCAATAGAAGGAAGAGTCCGGCAAAGTTCACCGATCACGGCATAATGCCAGATATATCCTTTCTCTTCAGCGTCAGGACGCACAACTGAATCATTTTCCGCATCGCGACTAACGCGTAAGGAACGATTTTCCATTTCCCTTGCCAACTGATTGCCATCTAACGTCAGCCTCAATTCAAGTCCATGCGGCATATCAATGCGAATAAGCCCATCTGAGTCACTTTGACCTGTATACGTAAAGTTATCGACTGGTCCGGAAACTGGATGAGAACTTTCAACAGTCCATGGCATATTCGCCACGGGATCGCCCTGCTCATCAACCAGTTGAAATTCGACCCAGTAGGGCATTTGCTCGTCACATGGAGCATGGGGGTTTTTACGGCAGAGTGAGGATACAGCGGTAGTCATGTTATTCGCCCTCCTGGCTATCAGCAATATTGCGCGGATATTCGATTTTTAACTGCGATGGCATAGACGTAAATATTGGAGAAGTCTCTCCTTCTGCACCGGAAATGCCCTCATAAACCTCCCCTTCAGCCGTCGTAATTTTATATGTCGTGAAAGGCTTGACTGCTCCGCTTGCTAATGACGTCGTGGTAAACCCTTCGCTGTATCCTTTCGGGAAAGTCGCCGGTGGTGTATCCAGTGTTGCAGGACCTGTCTGATTAACATTGGCCGCTTTCAGCAAAATATTTCCCGGACATCCCAGCTCAATATTCCCGCCACTCAGTTTTATATAAGCACCACCACAACTTAAAATCAGTTCCTTGCTGGCATTTACCTTCACGCTACCCTGACCACTGGCGACAGTGATGTCCTGTAATGCTGAGACATTCATGGCATCAGCTTGTGCCTGAATATCAACCGTCCCTGCCCCTGCATACATTTTCATTCCTGCAGCCTGTGCAAACAAACTTACAGCCTCGCTTGCCGCTACAGTGAACGATTGCCCGGTGCTGATATCCGTGTTTTTACCTGACATAAGGCCAATACTTGCCCCGCCTGAAGCAAGCCGGACAGCCTCAGGACTGAGAATACCTATTCCAGCGGGAGCACTGGCCAGCAATCCTGGCATTTTTAGATATTTCAGTGAGCTGTTTAGCGTCTTTTGGCTGTCGATGTCAGATACTGTTGCCTGTGCCCCTTTCGCAGCGGCCTGGAGGCTTCTTGCCAGCGAGAGTGCCTGCTCCAGTTGTTCTACAGCCCTGTCCATTTCAAGCATTTTACTGCCGACGTCAGGCTGAGCATCTGCAGTAAGCAGAATGCCCTTACCACCACGAAGACTGACCCAGTCGTTAGTGCGCAACTCTGCCCCTTCACCACGAAGAACCCTGGAAGCATTGACGTTGTGCCCTAAATTCAGTTGGGTCTTACCCCCGTATTCGGTACTGAGCTTAATGTGCTCTTCGCCGCGCTTGTCCTCCATCCGCAGTTTGTTCAGACCAGCGGTGCGGATAACGTTACGCGTGCTGTTCAGTTCAGTGACGTGGTCAACGTGGCGGGAGTCGTGAAGGGCGTGAGCGATGTATGGACGGTCTGGGTCACCTTCATGGAACGCAATGGCGACTTCAGTACCCTGTATCAGCGGAAAGTGAAAACCGTATTTGTCACCCCCATAAGGTTTGGCAAAACGCACCGGCATGCTTTCCATGCCCTGTTTTTTGTCATCACGGTCGGCATCAAACTTCACCCGGTACATGCCGGATGCATCCTGCCAGGCGTAGATGTCGTTATCTTTGGCACTGGTCACACGCGCCATCAGCGTACCACTGACCACCGGGCGTTTTTTGGCGGAAGGACGCCAGCAGCGGTTCTCGTAGTACGGCATCCCCTCCCACATCACAATCAGGGCATCTTTACGGCTGGCTATATAGTCCGTGCGGGTAATGATTACGCCGTTGTCCGTTTCTGATGGCAGTGTCGGCAGAACCACACTTTCACTTATGGTCAGCACCTGGGCCGGAGAAAGCAGAGCATCATTACTGCATCCGCTGACTGTCGTTTGTCCGGACAGAAAGCGCTCATGCTCTAGGCGGGCCCAAAAGTTGCCTGTTTCAGCTGATGGTGTGATTTTGTCTCCGCGCTCAAGATGGCGCGGCAGGTACTGATAAACCTCACCGTAGGTAACACCGTCACCGTCGCCTCGGGTCATGTCCGCCGGTACAGAGGTCAGGACATTCTGGGCTTCACGGTGATTGTAATCGCTGGCGGTGACAGAGCGCTCAACCACGTTCTGTCGGACGTTAATCCCCCATACCGAGTCCGCTGCATTATCACTCATTCCCGATGGGCTGCTGAGCGGCAGAGACTTCCCGAACATCCATGCACTCTGCTTGTCGGCGAAATGCACCACTTCGGTCTGGGTATCGGGCTGTAAAGTGAAAAAGTAGAAAATCCCCACTTCGGCCAGTAGACGCTCAATGAACTCGAGGTCATTTTCCTTGTACTGGTTAATCTGTTCACGCTTCGGATAGTCGGCTTTGAGGGTGAACTCATACTCCCAGTCTTTCAGGCCATGTTCCTGAAGCACCTCAGTAACCACCTCTGGTACCGACTTATCGACAAAAAAGCGGTGGGTACGGAATTGATTGCGCAGCAGAGACAGGAACGGCTCAATAATAATTTGGTACATCGCCTGGTCACGTGAACCACTGATACGCTTAAAATGCGTCACCACGCCATGCACCACTTTCTGCCCGGTCAGCCCCATCAATGGCCCGGTACCCATGGTCAGCGTGGCAGGTTTGGTCAACAGTTGCGCTGAACTGATATTCTGATCGCTACTGGTAAATATGATGGTATAGGTATAAAGCTCACTCATGAACTCATTACCGTTAAACTCTTCCACATCCAGTGAGGCAGTACAGGACGGTATATCCAGACGGTAGCGGTTCAGCCCATCTTCAGTTAGGGCAGACAGGGTGTTCTTAAGCGTATCTGTCAGACTCATGATTTTGACTCCATGGGATAACCTGCTGTCCATGACTCTATTGATGAAGGGCAAGTAGCAGATTTAATCAGGGGTACTCAGCGAGTACGAAAAAGTTATTACCATTCCAGCCCCGACAGCGCAACGAGGGCTCTAATCATTTATTCGGGCATTTCAAAAATGTTCATGCTAAAGAAAATTACTCACTTCCCGAGACTGCCATTCATCAATTCTTTATCATTTCATCATACGGCCTTAGGATCTCCATATCGTTGGGTCGTATGCTATGGACCACGCCGTTATTCACTTCAAGCGCTGAAACAATACGCCGAGGACTGTCTGCATGCCTTAAAGAGGCAAAACTGGCTTGAATGAAATACTGACCATCTTTATTAAAATTATAAAACGATGGTGGAATACAAAGTAATTCATTACTTATCCGTAACTGTGGGCTGAAAATTATTTTTTCATCTTTGGGTTCCGTCCCCCGAGGATTAATGGATATGTACTTTAATTCATAGTCATCGCCATCATTGACAGAGAAGCAAACACTCCCATCATTAACAATGATATGCCCCTCTTCATCTGGCTGCAGTCTATCGCCAGGCCCTGGACATCCTGTTAAAGTTTGCAAACATATGACAGCAAGCAGGCTTGCACGCAGAACCCGAACAATGATCGGAATTACCATGGAAAACCTCTTAACGCGTTTTTATACCCTTGCTTAATGACAGATTCAGAAATATCGCCCTCCAAAGTTATACTATGGTCAATCCTCAGCTTTAACCAACCATAATACCCTTTACTTTGCAACGCAAAATTATCTGCAATGATTTGCGCTTGCTGTTCCATTGGATATTCGCTTAACAGCCGTCCATCGAGCACATATCGATAGCTCACCATCCAGCTTATCAATCCTCTGGCAATGACATTCATTCCCCGCTCTCTCTGCCAAACATGGCTCATTTCGTGAATAAATAAATGTTGTAAAAATGGCAAGCTTTTTGAGAAGTCATCGCGATACCAATACAGGAAATATATCTCACCATTCGGCGTCATTGCTGTATATTCATCCTGCAACCCAAATGGTAGATAGCTACTGCGATGGATTTTAACCTTCTCGTAATCGATCCGGCTACCAAATACCGTTCTGGCTAAGGCGATTTCCCCGGAGGTCAGTTTTCTGACTAATTCATCATCCTGCTTCTTGTCGTTCTTATTTTTCTTCTCACTATCATCATGAATGGTCATTCTCTGCCTCCGGATTAGCGTTCAGTCGCGCCTAAAAATTCAAGCAAAATCCCCCCTTCATCACTCCAGCCGAGCATCAGGGAGCGTGGTTTCTGCTTCGCTGCCATATGTTGACTCAGCACCGGCAGAATCTGCTGATTCAGCAGGCTGTCCACGCGCACCGATTTTTGCCAACAACAGGGTTGAATAACTTCCCCGTGCCCATATTGAGTATGGCCCTGGCCATTTTAATTAAATATCCATTCTATAAGCACCATCCACATTCAGAATGATATTAAGTAAAACCTTGCAATTATAATGAATGACCACTTGAAATGCTCTCACTCATCCTAAATACAGGCTAGCGTAAAGTTATAATATCCATAACCATCACCTCACCACTTTCCGATATAAAATTAATAGCGATCGGTCCATTTTTTATGTATTTTTGGAAATGTATAACAATAGATCGCATAACCAATAAACGCAGCAACCAGAGAAATCCCCCCCCGATAGAAACGCCCCTCTTGCTCTGATGCAAAAAAGAACCAACATGCAAGAATAAACCCTAAAAGTGCCAGCGTCGCACCAATAGTGCAAATTATATTAAAGCCTACAGAGATACCTATTTTTTTAAAATTCATAACTCACCAAAGCAGTATCTACAAATCTTAGCGAACTCTTCTGAATTGTATTCATCAACAAAGGGGTAATGACTTTATAAATAGCTTCATCATTGAAAGTAACTTTCTCTATTAACCTTGCCAGCCGATATTTATCATCCTGATTCTCCCTGCGGTGTTCAGTATCCATAAAATCATACCCAAGATATGCCACCCTTACGGGAAATGAAATAATCCCTTTCGCCACCCATTAATGGAATTCAGCATATCTCTGGCAATCTCTTACGCACTATCCATGATCGATATCCTTTAATTAAAGGGCTACCAGGCCTTCAAACGCCAGCACCACCCCCTCGTCCTCGCTCCACTCCAGCGTCAACGACTGTGGTTTCTGCTTCGCCGCCATATGAGTCAGCAACTGCTGACTCAGCACCGGCAAAATTTGCTGGTTGAGCAGGCTGTCCACGTTACGCGCCCCGGTATCCGGCAGCAGACAGGCGGCGGTCAGCGTATCATACAGGCTCTCATCAATATGCGTGGTCAGGCCATAGTGACGATGTAAGCGCTTGCTGACCTGTGACAACTTCATCTCCACAATGGTACGCATAGCGCGTTCAGCCAGCGGGCGGTAAATCACGGTCTGGAAGCGGGCCAGCAGGGCTGGCTGGAAGTGATCGCGCAGGATCGGGCGCAGCAGTTCATGCAAGTCGCCTTCGGTGGCTTCCGGCTGTTCATCGAGCAACTGCATCAGGTGGTCGCTACCCAGATTAGAGGTCATCAAAATAACGGTGTTACGGAAGTCGATTTCACGGCCTTCGCCGTCGCGCATAAAGCCGCGATCGAACACCTGGTAGAACAGGTTCATCACGTCGCGGTGCGCCTTTTCGACTTCATCGAGCAACACCACGCTGTAAGGCCGTTTGCGAACCGCTTCGGTAAGAATGCCGCCCTGGCCGTAACCGACATAGCCCGGCGGTGAGCCTTTCAGTTGAGAAACCGTATGCGGTTCCTGATATTCAGAGAGGTTGATGGTGATGAGCGATTTTTCTCCGCCGTACATCACATCGGCCAGCGCCAGCGCGGTTTCGGTTTTCCCCACACCGCTCGGCCCGACCAGCAGGAACACGCCCTGTGGGCCATTCTTTGACGTCAACCCGGTTTTCGCTGCGCGCAGACGCCGGGCGATGGCTTCGAGGGCCACTTCCTGCCCCACAACGCGCCTGCCGATTTCATTTTCGAGAGTCAGCAGTTCACTCTGCTCATCTTTCATTAATGAAGAGAGCGGTACGCCAGTCCAGTCGGCAATCACGTTGGCAACCGTGCGGGTATCAACATCCACCTGCACCAGCGCGTCACCCTGTTGCTCTGCCTCCAGTTGCTGTTGCAACACCATGATCTCCGCCTGCTGGCTGATATCCTGACGGCGGGTCATCAACTGCTGCGCCAGATCTTTTTCCGTGCTGAAGCGGCTTTCCTGCTGTTGCAGCGTCTGTTCCCGCTCATCGCGCAGTTGCGCAATGGCGTTCAGTCGCTCGCCATGACGGTTGCAGCCTGCGGCGATATCTTCCAGCAGGGCTTGTTCTTCCAGCTCCAGTGCGGTCAGCTGTGCTTTCAGACGCACAATGGCTTCCGGCACGGTGTCGAGGCTCATTCGCACACGCGCGGCGGCGGTGTCGAGCAGGTCAACGGCTTTGTCCGGTAGCTGGCGGCCTGTCAGGTAGCGGCGGGAGAGCGTAACGGCGGCACGCACCGCATCATCGGTAATATGTACATGGTGATGTTCCGCATAGCGGGATTTCAGTCCACGGAGCATCAGGCAAGCGGTATCGTCATCCGGTTCATCCACTTTCACCATCTGGAAGCGGCGTTCCAGTGCCGCATCGCGTTCGAAATATTGCTTGTATTCGCTCCAGGTTGTGGCAGCGATAGTCCGGAGTTCACCGCGCGCCAGCGCAGGCTTCAGCAGATTGGCGGCATCCGCGCCACCGGCCTGATTCCCCGCACCGATAATGGTATGCGCTTCATCGATAAACAGCAGGATCGGTGTCGAGGAGTGCTGCACCGCATCAATGACGTTTTTCAGGCGTTGCTCAAACTCCCCTTTCACTCCTGCTCCCGCCTGTAACAAGCCAAGATCAAGCGTCCGCAGGCTGACCGGTTTGAGGGATCCCGGTACGTTGCCCTCGGCGATGCGCAGGGCCAGCCCTTCCACCAGTGCAGTTTTACCAACGCCCGGTTCCCCCACCAGGATCGGGTTGTTCTTACGACGGCGCGAGAGAATGTCGACCATCTGGCGGATTTCGGTATCACGGCCAAACACCGGGTCGATCTTGCCCTCGCGGGCTTTGGCGGTGACATCGAGGGTGAATTTATCCAGTGCATTTTGCAGCGCGGGCGAGAGCACCCCCTCTTCAACCGCCGCGCCAATCGGCCGCCCGACCATCTCCACGTCGCCTCCCGCGTGGGATAACGCTTCCTCCTGCTGCGCCTCCGGGCGTTCATCGGATTGCGCATCAAGCAACGGGCGCAGGCGTTCCAGTTGCGTTTGGCCAATTGTCAGTAATGGCCACAATCCATCACAACGCGCGAGTTTAGGTTTCCCCACCAGCGCCATCAGCAGATGGACACTTCTGATTTGTTCTTCTCCAGCAAGAGAGGCAATCAGCCAGCTCTCCTGAAGCAGTGTCTGAAGGGAGTCAGAGAGCTGTGGGCGTTTACGCACAGAGCAAGGAAGCGCATCAAGCCAGTCGAGCAAATCCTGCCACAGTGCATCCATATCCCACTCGTAGCGGCGTGCCAGCACCGTCAGATCACCTACCCCCTGTTCGAGCAGCTTCAGCAGCCAGTGCTCCGGCAAAATTTCCGCATGAGCACGCGTCTGGCAGAGGGACGCTGCGCCTTCCATCGCGCGGGCACAGTAAGGGTTCAGACGTCGCAACAGAATGGCTGGATTTTCCATGACTCTCTCTCTTTGTCGGTTCCTGGACACGCTACCGCCCATCGCTGTTTCCCGTGAAGGGGACCAAAGCGCATACGGTCAGGCGGGCAGTTTGTGGTTTTCTTTGCTGAAAGCCCGCATCAGACAGGCACTCAGCAAAAACTGCGGACAGGAAACCCTGTCCGCATGCGACTTACGCGGTGGCGCGTTCGTTCCAGGAATCGGAATGAATGATGTTGCCGTCTTTGTAGGTCCAGGTGATTTTTTCGTAACGCAGTTCGATCTGCTCGAGGTGGTTATGTTTCTCGTAAGCAGGATCCTTGATGTCGTGCATCACCGGATTCACTTTCACCACTTTCACGTTTTCCAGTTTGGTGTTGAAGTACTCCACTTCCTGGCCCGCATCGTTGATTTTGTACCATTTGAATTCCGCAGACTTAAGGGTCTGACCGGTGGTTACCGCCTTGTACAGGTACGGGCTGGACGAGTCGATTTCCTTGGTGAACAGGAACGGCGTGTGGATACGGGTACCGGTCAGCTTGCCGGTGTTGTTGTCGGTCGGGATATACAGGTTGTGCTGCTGTGCAACCACTTCGATGCTGCCTTCGCGATCCTGAACGTCTACAGACCCTTTAATGTCCGCACCGCCGTCGTCTTTCAGCCAAAGATAAACAGGAATTGCCATGGAATTACTCTCCATTTGATTGTGATTCGTCACCATCCAGCGATGACGTTGGGGTTTTGCCGGGTATCTGACAGGCATCGGCCTGCGGAACCAGACTGATTTCGACACGGCGGTTGAGCGTGCGCCCTTCCGCCGTGTCGTTAGTTGTGATCGGGCGACTTTCACCATAGCCCTGCACCGCAAAACAGCTTTCCGGTACATCGCCGGTATCACGCATCCAGTCACGTACCGCTTCAGCACGTTTCAGGGACAGCGTCTGGTTCAGTTTCGGGTTACCCGTGTTATCGGTATGTCCGGACACGACAATCAGCCAGCCCGGTTTCGCCTTAATGCCGACCAGAGAGTTCACCAGCATTTTGGTGGACCCGGCTTTCAGCGCCGATTTGCCCGAATCGAACAGCGACATGCTGTCAAGGCGGATGGTTTTCGGACCCTGAATAATTTTCTTAATGATCGGCGGAGGCGGTGGCGGAGGAGCCCAGTCGCTGACGGCAGCCTCAATGGGCGGCACCAGGCGCAGCCCCTGATACAGACCCAGTTGATAACGCAGTGGCTCCCCGCGACGCGCCCAGTCATCCAGCAATGCGCCATCGGCACGCAGGCGCTGCTGGGCACGTAGTTTCGGGGCAACAGGCTCACCCGTCAGCTGGTGATATAACGCAAGGTGATCACCCACATTACGAATGAGCCGATGGTTGTTCATCCAGGAGGCAAGCATCGCCAGTGCGAGGAAAATCCCGCCCAGTAATCCGGCGTTGCGCCAGAACATCATTCTGTGGCTAACACCACGTCGGCGCGGTAACGCTGGCAGGAGCATTTCTGGCAGAGGCAGTGGCCCTGCGGTGACAACGACGTCCGGTGGTAGCGCCGTCACGGCGGTGATGTGCTGTTGCCACAGATTGCCCGAGACACCGCTCACCGGCACCATGCACATGCCCTGCGCGCAGGGCTTCATCTCCGGCAGCTCACCTCGCCGTACTAACAACAGGTCATCCACTGCGCTTTTTTGCCAGGCCAGCAGACTGTCCAGCCACAGGCTCTGACTCAAACGAGAATGGCGTGTATCAGAGCCGGTCTCCCGGGCCCACTCCGTCAGTGACACATTGCCCTGACCGGGTTGAAACACCTGAATACCGCTTCGTTGGCTTAACGTGGTAAACCAGACAGGCTCAGTTTCCGGGCCAGGCACTGGGGGCGATACCCAGGTCACGGTCCACAGCGGAGGGATCGTGCTAAATGCCGCACGGCACTGAATGACAGCACGTTGCCAGCCTCGCAGGGACTGAGTAAAACCCTCATAGGAGGTGTGCTGTTCAGGTATCACCGCCAGCATGACGGAGATTTGTGACAACAAGGCCGGGCGCACCAGGCTCAGCTGCTGAGCAAAGAGGGGGAGCTGCTCCGCATCCTTCACCCACAAATACCAACCCTGACGGGTTTCCCGGTAGCGGGTTCCGGACATAAACAACGGGGAGTTATCGCCACAGACGAGGATCACCGCCCCCTGAAAATCCTCCGGCGGCAGGTTTTCATCCACGATCTCACCGACAGCGGTCGCACGTGCCTGCGAAGCCCGACGTTGACGCCAGAACATCCCCCCGGATACCAGCACAACCAGCAAGCTGAGTGCCACGCGGCTGCCCGTGGACAGCGGCCAGAATCCAAGAATGAGCCACAGCGCCAGCACAGCCCCTATGGCAGTTAACAGACTTCGGTATGCATCCCGCATAGCTTACCCCGGCCTGACAGTCTGGCTTACCAGTTCGGCAAGCGAAGACGAAAGGAAGAACCAGAGTGCTGCCAGAGCAGCAGCAGCCACAACCCAGGTCAGCCAGTATCCCCGACGACCACTACGCAGGCCAGATACCCGGGCAACAATGGGAGCGTCCTGTGCCAGCATGAAGGCCGGTACCCGTTCCGCAAGCGCGCGAACAATATCTTCCCGACGCTCATCATCCTGGGCGCGATATTGCCCCACAAATCCCAGTTGCAGAGTCCGGTGCATACAGGTCAGGACGGCGGGATCTGGTGCCGTTTCTTTTAGCAAGTTTCGGATGCGCTCCCACAGTTCCTCACCCGCATTGAGGGTGCCGAAGAAGTGCGCCTGCAGTGGATCACGGTGCCAGGTTAGATAACCATCGTCGGTAGTTCCCCGGTTCATCACGCTCTCATCAAGCAGTGCACACAAGGCATACACCATATGATCACGGCTGATGTCGCTGTAACCTGCCTCGGTGAGCGCCGTTTTCGCCTCCTGCACCAGACGACTGGCCCGGCGATAGAGCCCTTCCCCGTCCCGGACTTCCTGCCCGCCGCGCAGCTGGCTGGCCATCAGCCAGCCCGGGTAGAAAATACGTTCTATCTGGCTGAGTTCGGATTTATTCATACGCGCAGCACCGCAAAGAGTTCAAGATCCACATCCCCCAGTGAGCGCGGGGTATAGAAGGTGCAGTTGCCCATCTCAAGCATCGCGCGAGCCGCATCAGTACTCAGATCCAGCGAGAAATACTGGTTCTCAAGACGTAACGGGATAGCGGCCGGAACATGGGTCAATGGCTTGATAACCATTCCGCTCAGGGCCACATTCACCACATTAGATACATCATCAAAGCTGCCCGCTTTACACAGCTGCGGGAATTTCGTCTGAAGTTCAGCGTTCGGCATGGAGGAGCGTACAGAGAGGTAGAAATCTGCACCTTCGCGCAAACGCGTATCGTGCAGGGCGCCTTTCCAGATCTGATCCTGATGCTCTAGTTGGATACTCACCACCCGCGAAGGCAGGCTCGCTTCCAGCAGCTTATCGAGCAAGGCCAATAACGGCGGGAATACCCGTTCGGGAGCATCGTGCTCATAAGCAGGAATATCGCTCGCGTCATGCTCCAGTGAGAACGTCAGCAGGCTGCCGGCCAAACGTGCCAGCTCTCGGTACAACAGTTCCGGGTGACGTTCCGGCGTCTGCAGCAGTTCTGTCAGTACCGGCTCGGCGCTGTTCAGGGCATTGAGCAGCCAGAACAGGGAGACATCCGCTACCGCAAAGTCGGCCATCCGCTCATTGCTTTCGCGGCGCATGGCCATCAGGCGACGGCGGCGAGCCTGTAGACGGACCAGCAGGTCACCCAGTTGCGTCGTCACTAGCGGGCTTACAGCAACAGACAACATCGGCGGGATAAAGGCCGGGTCACGGCTCCACTGCCCCTGTGCATTACGCACCAGACGGGCCACCGGACAGGTCAGGTATGCGGTGTTTTCCTGGCTGGACAGACGCAGGGTCAGCGCATGACGCAGGATCGCAAGCTCCCCGCTTTCATGGCCGGCCAGTTCCTGCACCACCACACGCTCCGCTTTCCAGCGACGCGGGCGCTCACTGTCCTGTCCATTATCGAGGTTGCCACCACTGGCGCTTAACAGCGGCAAGGCGGCCACAACATCAACAGTCTCAGCGCCAGCAGCAACAGACACATCGCAGACCGGTGGAAGATTATCTGCCAGGCCCGTATCGACAAAGGTACCGTCCTGAAAGCGCACCACCAAACGGGTAGCATTGAGACGCGAGAGTGCCAGTGCAGCATCATCAAACTCTGCCGCAACCACGCCCCAGGGATGAGAAATTCCCATCCGGGCGACCATGTCAGCAACGTGTTCATTCCAGCGAGCTTGCTGCTGGAACTGTTGCGGGGCCAGAGCGGCCCCATCCTCCCAAAGTGGGCGGTAAATTTTCATCCCTGATTTCCTCTCGCCTTAGGATTTGGCTTTCGGCATCTGGGAAACCAGTGACAGGTTGACGTCCATCCCTTCCACCTGGAAGTGTGGCACCGCATAGAGTTTCACACGGAAGAAGCCCGGGTTGTCCTCAATATCTTCCACCACCACTTTGGCGTCACGCAGCGGGTGAGAAGCCTGCAGTTCGTCGCCAGGATCGGTCATTTCAGTGACCAGGCTACGCACCCAGGTGTTAAGCTCAAGTTCCAGCAGACGACGGTCTTTGGTGGTGCCGATATTTTCACGCTGGATTAACTTCAGGTAGTGCGCGATACGCGATAGCAGGAAGATGTACGGCAGACGCGCGTTGATACGGCTATTGGCCGTGGCATCTGCGGTATCATACAGGGCTGGTTTCTGGGTGGAGTTCGCACTGAAAAATGCTGCAAAATCGCGGTTTTTGTAATAGGACAGAGGAATGAAGCCCAGGTTCGCAAATTCAAACTCGCGGGTTTCCGGGATCATCACTTCTGACGGGATCTTCACCTGATTACCGGTGCCCAGATCGTACAGATGAATAGGCAGATCTTGCACGGCACCGCCGGCCTGTGGGCCTCGAATTTGTACGCACCAGCCGTTGTTAATAAAGCTGCGCACCATATTGGATGCAAACGCAAACGAGGCGTTGGTCCACAGGTATTTGTCGTGATCCGGGCCTTTCACCTCTTCCACGTAGTTGAAGCTGCGTACAGGCACTGTATCCGGGCCATACGGCAGGCGACCCAGCACACGCGGCATCACCAGACCGATATAGCGGGCATCGTCCGTCTCACGGAAGGATTTCCATTTGATGTATTCAGCGCGGTCGAAGTAGTTACCGATATCTTTGATGGCCGCCACTTCCTCCATTGAATCTTTCAGGAAAAATTTCGGGCCGGCAGAGCCGATAAACGGCATGTGGGCAGCAGCGGAGACTTTAGAGATGTTGCGCAGCAGGGCAACATCCTGTGCAGAGGCATCAAACTCGTAGGCAGAAATCAGCGCGGCAATCGGCTCTCCGCCCGGGGTATCATACTCATCAATATATGTGTGTTTATACAGGCCGCTCTGGATGATTTCCGGGCTGTCTTCGAAGTCCTGACGCAGGTCTTCTTTGGACATATCCAGCAGTTCAACTTTCACGTTCTGACGAAAATCGGTTTTGTCGATCAGGGATTTCACACCGCGCCAGAGGCTCTCCACCGCCTGAAATTCTTCACTGTGCATTACCGCATCCAGCTGACGGCTAATCTGGTAGTCCAGCTCTGCGATATGGTGGTCAATCAGATTTTTGTCGAGTTTTTCAATCTTTGAGCCCGATTTTGTCAGGCACTCGAGAAACACCTGCATTCCGGCCGTTAGACGTTCATCCGCAGTCGCATCCGACATCGCCTGCGCGTCCTGCCAGACATCCAGCGCACTCAGTTCAGACACCGGGTTAAGATTAATTTTTTCAAACAGCGACGCATAAACCCCACCTGCTGCAGGACGTTCCAGCACAACGCTTTCGCCAGCCGCGGCGTTTTCATTTTTTACAGACATGAGCATTCCTTGGTTAATCCGTGATTACCGGGTGACGGTTAGGGGTGTTTTGGGGCCAGATCTGAAAGTTCGGCTCTGAGTTCTGCGCTTAATGCTGGGTCGAGTAGAATTTTTTCAAGCTCCTTTCGGAAAGCCTGATTGTCCAGCAGGTTCGCTTTTAAATCGCGAAGCAAATTACGCATGGAAAGCATCGCCTTCAGCTGAGGAATTTGACGGGAAACCTGCTCCGGGGTGAAATCCTTCATACTCTGGAATGTCAGACTGATATTGTCTTCGCTGCCGTCATTAGCCAGCGTATTCTTAACGGTGAGGTTTAATTTTGGGGAATATTCAGAAAGCACAGAGTCAAGGTTATTTTTATTGAGATTAACTTTTTTGCGCTCAGACAACGGCGCAGACTCCTGACCATTACTGAAATCGCCCGCCACCAGTAATTTCAGTGGAAGTTCCGTTTTCTTGCTCGCGCCCCCTGTATGCAGGTCAAGCTTTAGATTAATACGTGCCTTTGGCACTTCATTCTGGAAACTATCAGCCATCTCATCATCCCTCAGTTTAGTGCTGTGCACACTTTTCAAACGAAAGTTCATTGCACGCCATAATAGAATAATGATCGACAAGAGATCAAATTTACCGATCTTTAATCTGATTTAAGTAAATTTCTAGGAATTTTCCTCTGAGCACATCTAGTGAATGGTACTGAAATGTCAGTAAAACGAACTACTTTTATTACACAAAGCAAACATTTATCTCGAAGCAGTTAAAGATATCGGGAAATTATTATCTGAATGATCGTTGATTGATTTAAATCAATATAAACAAAGCGAGAATCCCCATGCATTTTAGAAGATAGGGTTTTAGGTCAAAAAGAGAAAAGGAGCAGAAAATTACAACGTTGCTTTATGTGAGCAACACAGCGTTTGCCATAAGGAAGCGTCAGGAGCGAAAACGGCTTTATGTGCCGAAGAGAACATTTCATTTACAGTCAGAGTTGAGCATGACAGCTGAGAGTGCTCAAATTCGACGTTAGCAGGGGGCACCATTCAGCCCTCCTGCCAACGTGTTATCTCACTACATCTTATAATGCTCTTTACTCAAACCATGCTTTTTCATCCGCAGATAGAGCTTTTTGCGGGGAATCTGCAAATACTCTGCAACCTCATTAATGCGTCCCTGATGAATATTTAACGCCTCGGTAATGATCTGCCGTTCAATTTCGTCGATACGTCGATCCAGCGGCGTTGGTTCACTGACATGCAGATGCGGGTTAGCCACTTCCGCCAGCGGCAGCACGCCCACCGCGAATAATTCAGCGGCATTCGCCAGTTCACGGATATTATTTGACCACCCCCGACGCAGCATTCTTTTCAGGACTTCGGCCCCTACGTCGGGTACAGGATGATTAAGACGCTGGCAGGCCTTGTGTAAATAGTGATGAAATAATGGTTCAATATCGTCCAGTCGCTGGGATAAGGGCTGACAGAAAATTTGTGTCATGGCAAAGCAGTAATAAAGTTCTGCAACAATATTATTGGCAGCGGCTAACTCAACCAGAGAAGAGGGGCTGATGCCAATCAAACGGAACGGACGCTGTTCCAGGCTTTGAAGCTGAGCAAGCTGGTATTGCTGTTCCCGGTTTAGATTTTCCGGACGACTTATTACCAGCGTGCCGCCATAAGCTCGGGCAATAACGTCCTGAAACTGGGCCCTGTTTTCAGGCATCACGTCGTGGCAGATGAACAGCCCGTCTGCATTGCGTCCTAATTGATGAAGATAACGCGCGCCGGTCATGCGCCCAGTTCCCGCCTCCCCGTGAAACCAGACGGCAATATCCGTTTCACTGAGTTGCTCCAGACGTTGCCGATAACGTTGCGTCCATTCGCTACGCCCTACCACCTCGACCTGTAGTCGTTGTTGGTGGCGTAAACGGCGGGCGATAACCGACTTTCTTTGGCGTAAGGCAGCATCAACAAGTGTCAGCAATTTACCGGGATCGACCGGTTTTTGCAGGAAATCCCAGGCCCCTTTTTTCACCGCTTCGACGGCCATAGGGACGTCGCCATGGCCAGTAATCAATAAGACAGGCAGCTGTTTATCGTCGCGATGCAGCATCGTCATTAAATCAATGCCAGAGCAACCCGGCATACAGACATCGCTAAGCACGATTCCAGACCAGTCTTTCTCAATCCATTGCTGCGCATCCAGCGGATTATTACAGACAAAAATGCGGTAACCCGCCTGTTCAAGCAGAAGGGTATAGGCATCCAGCACGTCGGCATCATCATCGATCAGCAGAATGGAAAACTCGTTACTCGACATCATTTACATCCATCATTTTAAATTGCAGCACCACACAGGCATTTTTTGTTACGGTCGATGCCAGACGCAGTTCTCCTTCCATTTGCGTCATGAGCGAGACGCAGATCGATAAACCAATGCCCAGCCCAACATCTTTACTGGTTGTAAAAGGCTTCAACAGCGTCGGCAGCAAATGCTCGGGCCACCCCGGGCCATTATCGGCAATGAGCACACAAAGCGTGTCTCCCTCTCTTTGCCAGCTTACGTTTATCTCTGCGCCGCCTGGGCACGCATCCAGGGCGTTCGCCAGAATATTCACCAGCACCTGTTGCAGACGAACCTCTTCCCCGCGAACCCATGCATTTGTCTCGGGCAGAAACATCACGGCTTGTTGCGGCTTATGGCGCATGGCAAGTAATTCCCAGGCGGCATTAAAGGTCTGCGTTAGGTCGACGGGCTTTAACGCTATGTCCTGATCGGCACGCCGCGTGAATTGCCGCAAAGACCGTATGATGGCACCAATCCGGCTGACCAGTCCCTCCCCTTTAAGCAAGGTTGTTTTAGCCTGATCGGTTTGCCCCATATCGATAGCACGGCCCGCAGTATATAAATACATCGATAACGCATTCAGAGGCTGATTAATTTCATGCGCAAGCGTGGTCATGGTTTGCCCGACCATGGCCAGTTTTGCCGTCTGAATCAGTTCATCCTGCGTTGAGCGTAAATCCTCTTCGATGGCTTTACGCTCGGTAATTTCCTGCTCAAGTTGTCGCTTTTGTGAATGTAACAGGCCAAGCGTATGACGCAGTAAACCGGCAATGCGTCCAAGTTCATCCCGGCCATACACGGGAATATCCGTGGTGGTAGTGCCCAAACCAATTTGCACAACCGCCTGATTCAACGCGGTAAACCGCTTAACCAGTCGCGATCGAATAAAATAGTGGTTCAACACCCAGGCCAGTAAAAGCGCGAGACATGTCGCGACCAGAATTAACCCGCCACTCACGCGAACAATCTGTTCCATTCGCTGATTAAAGCGTTGCATTTGCTGATGACTATTACCGAGTTGTGTCTCCAGCAATACGCGAAACCGCCCCAGTGTCGCTTCACGCGTGCGGCTGACATCGATGAGGGCTTTTTGCGCGGCGACATAATCGCGCATTGTGTCAGGCATATTATTTTTCACCATGCCGATTTCCAAAAGCTCATCAATTGTTTGCCGCAGCGTAATAGTGCTGGGCCAGTCATCCAGCGCGCGGATATTTTCATCCGCCGTTTTTTTGAGATTTTCAAGATAACGAATATGCGTCTCAACCAACATCCCGTCATCATTTCCCGATTTCAGTTCATTCAGGCGATCGCGAAGATCGTCAACAATCTGATTTTCAATGCGCGAGAGTGTATAGACCTGCTGTTGCTCATTTTGCACTTCCCGGGAACGCTTCAGGTATTGCGCGGTATCGCCCTGGCGGGTTTCAATTTGATCAAGCAATGTTCCCTGCTGCCAGGTAAAATCCTGCACCAGCGAATTTAGCTCGGTCGTAAAGTCATCATGCAGCCAATCGATTCTGGCGGAAAGTTCACTGACCTTTTCACGTACCAGAAACATGTTATAAAGCGCTCTGTCCAGCGCGGATAACAATTTCCGGCTATCCTGCAAAATCATTGATAGTTGTTGATGCTCTTTGGGCGTCAGGCCCTGGCTGAGCCGCTCAATTTTATCCAGTTGCTGGATAATCTGATTTCGCAGTTGTAAACGCACCGTGGTGTTAGGTGCTAATAAAAACTCGTTTAACTGATCGACGGCCAGATTTAAGCTTCCTTCAATCTGAAAAGCAGAATGAATGCGCGGAAAATACTCATCAAGTGAATAACGTATCTGCGAACTTTGTTCGTGCCAGGAGTAAAGGCTAACGCTACTGACAATTAAGGTCAGAAGTGCCCCCATTAAAAAAGCGCCGCGTAAGCTATTACTGATACTCATTTGCCGCACGCGTTGCAGCACCGACTTGCCCTTCATTTCAACTCTTCCAGTTTATTGATTGCCTGGCGTTGGTTATTCAGAAACCAAAGCTGCCATTCCATCATCTGTTGCTCGGCAAAACTTTTATTATCAAACTGCGCCAGCCAGGCTTCATCTTCGCTGCTCGCAGCATCAACCGGCACGCGGGTGAGCAACGCGCGAATGTCAGGCAAAGGCCGTTTAAGCCGCGCTTCAGCGCTGTGAAGCGCTCGCCAGGCATCTTTGAGTTGCGCGAGACGAAAGCTGATCGCCGTATCGAACATGCGCTGCACCAACTGCTGACGTTTCAGTATCAGTCGATAGTTCAACGGCGGCTGGTTCATCAACACGGCCTGCTGCGCGGCTCTGGGATTGTCGGAACTCAGCGGCGTCACCGGGTATTTCCCGGTATTGGCATCAGCCAAAATACGCTGACCTTCCGGGCTGAGCAGATAGCGAATAAAACGCCGGGCTTCCCCTGCATGCTGGCTTTTCTTGAGCACCGCCACATAGGTAGGCGAAACCGCCGATTGGGGGAAATAGCTAAACGTCAGATGCGGATCGTTTAACAGCAAATTGGCATAGTTATCAATAACCGGCCCGGCGACGCCGAGCCCGCTCTTAATTTTATCGGCAACGCCAAAACTTCGTGATGAAATGGTCACTAAATTGCCGGCGCTCGCCAGAAGCGTTTCCCAGCCCTGCGCCCAGCCTTTTTGCTGCAACAGCGCTTCAATCATCAAATGATTGGTATCAGACCTCGACGGGCTGCTCATCAGCAGAGCCCCCTGGTAGCGCGGATGCATCAAATCATCCCAATCTGCGGGAGCAGGAAGATGACGTGCAGCCAGCGCCGAGCGGTTAATCAACAGGCCAAACCCCGAAATCGCAACGGCAACGGAGGTAGATCGAATCGACTCAGGCACCAGGCGCAGACTGTTCTGTGGAACCTCTTCCAGCGGTGCAAGCTTTTGATGTTCCTGAAGGTGCTGGAGCAGCATCGGTGAGGAAGTCAAAATAAGGTCGACATTTTCAGCGTTGGAGGTATCCAGTAATTGCTCCAGAGAAGCGCTGGTACGGTTGAGTGTCCGGATGGTCACGGAATCAGGCTGCGTTTGCCAGCGCTGAATAATCCACGCGGTCGCGCCGGGTGAAAATGTTGTCGCCATCACCAGTTCGCCATGTTGTGCCAACGTCGGCCTGGAAAGCAGAAACAGCGATAACAAAATAGCGATTTTGCCCAGTCTTCTGACCAGGTGGCAAAACACGAATGTGATCCCTCTCATAAATCTCAAATTCCCGCGAAATAAAAATTGTGGCAAAACTTACCCGTTTTAAATTATCCGTAATGCCGTTGACGAATACGGAGATATCCTGGCAAGCATTGCTGAACTGTAATAATGATACCAGAGGAGGATAATGCAATTTGTTAATAGCCGCACAAGACGAAGATAAATCTGATATCAAAAATAATAATAAACTGGTTAGTCATAAATTACTGAGTCAAAAATGGCCTATCTGCATACTCATTTGAGTCACTTTTGACACATTTCCTGAACTTGAAGCCATACGGTAATTACCGCACTCTTTATGTCGATTACTCCTGCTGTCTATATCAATTAAAAGTACAGGTGACACCATGTTATCAATATTTAAAACAGGACAGTCCGCCGATAAAGTTCCGGCGGAGAAAGTTCAGGCAACCTATAATCGATACCGGATGCAAGCGTTGCTTAGCGTATTTTTGGGCTATCTGGCATATTATATTGTTCGTAATAACTTCACCCTCTCGACGCCTTATTTAAAAGAGCAATTAGATCTCAGCGCAACGCAGATAGGCTTACTCAGCAGCTGTATGCTAATTGCCTACGGCATCAGTAAGGGTGTGATGAGTAGCCTGGCTGATAAAGCCAGCCCAAAAGTATTTATGGCGGCGGGCCTGGTACTGTGCGCCATCGTCAACGTTGGGCTGGGTTTCAGCACCGCATTCTGGATTTTCGCCGCGTTAGTTATTCTTAATGGCCTGTTTCAGGGGATGGGCGTTGGCCCCTCTTTTATTACCATTGCAAACTGGTTCCCTCGCCGGGAACGCGGGCGTGTAGGTGCATTCTGGAATATTTCTCATAACGTGGGTGGCGGTATTGTCGCGCCAATCGTTGGGGCTGGATTCGCTATTCTGGGAAGCGAACACTGGCAAAGCGCCAGCTATATTGTCCCGGCCTGCGTGGCCGTCGTTTTTGCACTGATCGTGCTGGCACTGGGTAAAGGCTCTCCGCGTAAGGAAGGTCTGCCTGCGCTGGAAGAGATGATGCCGGAAGAAAAAGTGGTGCTCAAAACGCGCCATGCGGTCAGCGCACCGGAAAACATGACGGCGTTCCAGATTTTCTGCACCTATGTCCTGCGCAATAAAAATGCATGGTACGTCTCTCTGGTCGATGTTTTCGTCTACATGGTGCGATTCGGTATGATCAGTTGGTTACCCATTTACCTGCTGACCGTTAAACACTTTTCCAAAGAACAAATGAGCATTGCGTTCCTGTTTTTTGAATGGGCCGCGATCCCCTCTACGCTGCTGGCGGGATGGTTATCCGATAAGCTCTTCAAAGGGCGTCGTATGCCACTGGCAATGATCTGCATGGCGCTGATTTTCGTTTGCCTGATCGGCTACTGGAAAAGTGAATCTTTGCTGATGGTGACCATTTTTGCCGCCATCGTGGGCTGTCTGATTTATGTCCCGCAGTTCCTTGCCTCTGTGCAAACAATGGAGATTGTACCCAGCTTTGCGGTGGGCTCCGCAGTCGGTTTGCGCGGCTTTATGAGCTACATCTTTGGCGCCTCACTGGGTACCAGCCTGTTTGGCGTCATGGTTGATAAAATGGGCTGGCACGGTGGTTTTTATCTGCTGATGGGCGGGATTGTCTGCTGTATTTTGTTCTGCTACCTGTCCCATCGTGGGGCACTGGAACTGGAACAGCAGCGTAAAAAAGACGCCGAAGAAGCGTCCTCACTTCAGCTCGCTGACGCCTGATCCCAGGCACTTTGCAGGGAGACTTCCCCACCGCTCCCTGCAGTGTTCTTTCTGATCAATCTCCATTTGTTATACATTTAATGCTCATAAGTTTTACATTTATCTTACAAATAAATAAACTTCCTTACGTTGTAGGCGCAGGCACTTCCCCTTCGGATTACCCACCATAACAACAGGATCTCAGGCGGCTAACGTCCTTCGCAGGATGATGTGCCAGCCCGCTGAGCAATCACGCATTGAATGACTGACTTTGTATGGGATGAACAATGGACGAACAAAAAAGCAGAGGCGGAGGCGTGTTCTTTACGCTCTACCGCTTACTCTTCGTATTGCTCAGTGTTGGCACTGGGCTGTTTTTAACCATATGGGGCGGCAAGCTCCTGTCGCTGGGCGGTAGCGCCTGGTACCTGATCGCCGGCCTGGCGTATTTGGTTATCGCAGTAGGCTATCTGCTGCGCCGTAAATTTGCCCTCCCCCTTTCTATTATTACCTTTGTCCTTACCCTTTTCTGGGCGCTCTATGAAGTACAGTTCAGCTACTGGGGGCTGATTCCTCGTCTGGTGGTTCCCGCGCTCTTATTCATGCTCGCCCTGTGGCTCACCACCACGTTGCCCGTTCAGCGTGCATCGGTGCGTGCGGCTAACCGCAGCGCCACGGTGATTTTTGTCGCCCTGCTGGCGACACTGGTCTCGGCGTTTTTCCCACACGGTGGCATTCATAATGGTGTTGTCGATACCCACGCTGGTAAAGAACCTACGCTGGCGTCAAAAAGTGATAACTGGGAATTCTTTGGCCGCGATGCATCTGGTACACGTTATGCCCCCTACACGGATATCACACCTGAGAATGTAAAAAACCTAAAAGTCGCGTGGACGTATCACACCGGTCGCCGCTTAACCGGGCCGGGTATCGGTGTTGATGAAAACACACCGCTGCAAATTGGCGACACACTCTACTCCTGTACCCCGCTGAACGTGGTAGCGGCTATTGATGCCGATACCGGTAAAGCCCGCTGGCGCTTTGATCCGCACGCGCAGACCGCCGAACACGTGACCTGTCGCGGCGTGGGTTATTACGACGCGCAAAAAGATGATTCGCTGAGTGCGGAAGAGAAAGCCAGCCCGGCGCTTCAGCAATGCCCGCAGCGTATTATCATCTCGACCGTCGATGCCCGTCTGATTGCCCTGAACGCCAAAACCGGCGAGCTGTGCGACAGCTTTGGTGACAAAGGCAGCGTCGATCTGAAACAGGGTATGGGCGATACGGAAAACAGTAAGCGCTATCACCCGACATCCATTCCGATGATCATGGGACACATTGCGGTGATTGGCGGCTGGGTGCGCGATATTGTACACGGCGAGCCTTCCGGCGTGGTGCGCGCCTATGATGTGCGTACGGGTGATGTGGTCTGGGCCTGGGATGTCGGCCAGCCGGAAAACATTACCGACCCGGAAAAAGCACGCGCCTACACCCTTGAAACGCCTAACGTCTGGACGGTACCCGGCTTTGATAAAGAGCTGAATCTGGTGTATCTGCCAACCGGTAACGGCCCGCCGGATTACTGGGGCGGCGATCGTAACGAAGCCAAAGAGAAATACGGTTCGTCCGTGGTGGCTGTCGATGCCAGTACCGGTAAAACCAAATGGGTCTTCCAGACCGTTCACCATGATATCTGGGACTACGATTTACCGTCTCAGCCCGTTCTGTTCCACATGAAGAACGAGAAAGGCGAAGAGATCCCGGTTCTGATTCAGACCACTAAAACCGGGCAAATCTATGTTCTCGACCGCCGTACCGGGAAACCGGTCACCAAAGTGGAAGAGATTCCGGTACCGCATCAGGGTGCGGAAGGTGAACGCCTTTCCACGACTCAACCGTTCTCTACCGGCATGCCGCAGTTAGGCGTTGAACCGCTAACCGAGAAATCAATGTGGGGCGTCACGCCGTTCGATCAGCTGATTTGCCGAATCGATTTTAAAGAATCGACCTATCTGGGCATGTTCACCCCACCGTCAGAGAAACCGTATATCGAATGGCCAAGTCTGCTGGGCGGGATGAACTGGGGCGGCATCACCATCGATGAACGTACCGGCACGCTGTTCGTCAACGATATGCGTATGCCGCTGCGGATGTCGCTGGTGCGCCAAAAAGATATGGCGAAATACCACGTCTCGACCGACGAAGTCCCTGGCTTTATGGGCACCGTTCGCCCGCAGGTCGCGGGCCCTTATGGCGGTGTACGTATCGATATTCTGCAATCTGCGCTGGGCGTGCCGTGTAACACCCCGCCGTTTGGCACCATGAGCGCGATTGACCTCAATACGCGTCAACTGGTGTGGCAGGTGCCGATGGGTTCGGTAGAAGATACCGGCCCGCTGGGAATGAAAACCGGCATGCACATTCCGCTGGGAATGCCGACGCTGGGCGGCCCAACCTCAACCGCCTCTGGCCTGGTCTTCTTTGCCGGTACGCAGGATAACTATCTGCGTGCGCTCGACGCCTCAACCGGGAAAGAGCTATGGCGTGCCCGTCTGCCGGTGGGCGCCGTTGCCGCGCCGCTGATTTATAAATCACCGAAAACCGGTAAAGAGTATGTCGTTATTTCCGCAGGTGGTGCCAGCCACTCGCCGGATGTGGGTGACAACATTATTGCTTACGCGCTGGAAGATTAAGTTCTGACAGACAAAAGGCCGAAGCGTTTATTCCCTCTTCGGCCTTTTTTAACTAAATTTTTCTAACGACTTCGTTAATTTTTCTGCCTTTAATCCGCCACAATAGTTTGCCACTATGCTATCCGGGTTCTTTTGCCCAAATTTCTGTTTTTATTCTTCTGGGTTCACTTAATAAGGACTGTTCTATGCTCAATGCGTTAACGCAACGGTTCGATCATCCGGATGGCGCTAAGCTTTTACTCCGCCTGACATTTAGTGGGTTACTTCTGTTTCATGGCATTCATAAAGCCTTACCGGGCGGTGATCTGGGGTTTATTCAGGCGTTGCTGATAAAAGCCGGGCTACCGGGTTTTATGGCCTGGGGCGTGTATATTGGTGAAATTGTTTGTCCGATTTTGATTATTCTCGGTATCTTCACTCGCTGGGCGGCGATTATTGTTTCGTTCACCATGTTGACCGCAGTGGCACTGGCAAACGGTACAAATATTTTCGCGCTGGCACCGACGGGCGCGTGGATTATTGAAAGCGCCGCGTTCTATTTCCTGCTGGGTATCGTAATATTTTTACTCGGTGGCGGGCGTTACAGCGTGATGTCGAACCCCGATTATCGTTAAGTAAATTGCCTGATGCGCTACGCTTATCAGGCCTACAAGGTTCCTGCAATATATTGAAGTTGCATGTTCTTGTAGGCCGGATAAGGCGTTTACGCCGCATCCGGCACGCACAATACGCACGTTGTCAGCAATCTGAGCCGACAGCGTTAATTTACTCCTTCACGCGTAACCGCTTCCCACGTTCCTCTTCACTGTTCTGCGCCGCCGCCACCAGCGTAAAATCAAAGTTCACTTCCGTATGCGGCTGATGAATACCCCGCTCATAGGCGACGGCATCGTCTTCCACTTTCACCGGGTCAGCAATCAGTCCATCACGGGTGGCGAAGGCGAAATCATCCCACAGATAGGCATCACCATTGAGGTTAATCTGCGTCGTCAGGTGTTTATAACCCGGCGCGGATACAAAGAAGTGGATATGCGCCGGACGGTTGCCGTGACGGCCTAAGCCGTTGAGCAGTTTTTGCGTCGGGCCATCCGGCGGACAGCCATAACCGCACGGCACAATGCTGCGTACCGCATAGTGACCGTTGGCGTCGGTCAGTACGCGGCGGCGCAGGTTGTATTCGCTCTGGGATTGGTCAAAGAACGAGTAACCGCCGAGCGTGTTGGCGTGCCAGATATCCACAACAGCATTCGTCACCGGACGCCCCTGCTTATCTTTCACCACGCCCTGTAACCACATGATTTCACCCGCCTCTTTACCATCATCCATACGCGCATAGCCTTGGCTCAGCGGCGCGTTCGCCACATACAGCGGCCCTTCAATCGTGCGCGGGGTACCTGTTTCATTGCCCGCCGCCGCCTCTTTTTCATCGGCGCGAATGTCGAGGTAGTGCTCCAGCCCCAGCCCCGCCGCCAGCAGCGCCGCTTCTTTGCGCTCGCCCAGCTCGTTGAGATAGTTCACCGCCAGCCAGAACTCTTCGTCGCTGATATCAAATTTTTTAATGGTCTTGCAGATATCACCCAGCAGGTGATGCATGATCTCCTTAAGGCGCTCGTTCCCCTGTTCAGAGAGAAAACCGCTGCTGACGGCGAGTAATTTTTCCACTTCAGATGTCGTAACCGGATTCACTGACATTGCTTATACCTCATTGTAGGGTAAGGTTTTTGTAGGTTGACTTAGTACAGGTGTCTCCTGCGAAGGCAGGCTCCACAACGCAATCCACGCCAGTAGCGCATAGACAATCAACAACAACGATACCGGCCAGGCGGCGTCAAATTCGATTAACAGCGCGACGGCGAGCATCGGCCCGAGACCGCCGGAGAAGATAGATCCCACTTCATGCCCCAGTGCCAGGCCGGAGTAACGCACACGCACCGGAAACAAATCGCTCATGATGCAGGGTTGCGTCCCCGTCATCGCCCCATGGCAGACGGGCAGACCGAGGAACATCGCCACCATGATCCCGCTGAATTCTCCGCTGGAAAGTAGCCAGAAGAACGGGAAGGCCATCACCAGCAGGCCGATGACACCAATGTAGTAAACACGTTTCAAACCGATGCGATCGGAAAGCGCGCCCCAGAACAGAATTGAGAAAAACTCGACCACCATCGCCAGCGTCACCGCGCTGATGATGATGTCTGTTGAGATACCAATATGTTTGGCATACACCACTGAAAAGGTGAAGAAAATATAGGACGCGCCATTTTCAGGCAGACGCAGCGCAATGGCCTGCATCAGCGCTTTTGGATGCTCACGCAGCAGTACGATCAGCGGAATTTTTTCATGTTTCTCTTCGGGTTTAGCCTGGCGAAACGCTTCGCTTTCACGAATGTTTTTTCGGATATAAACGCCCACCAGGAAGATCAGCAGACTGAGCAGAAAAGGGACTCGCCATCCCCATTGCATAAAATCGGACTCGGGTAATTTCTGCACCAGATAAAAGGCAAAGGCAGAGAGTACGAACCCGCCAGCCACGCCCATCTGGCTCCAGGCGGTAAAGAAACCGCGCCTTGATGCCGGGGCATTTTCACTCAGCATCAACACGCCGCCGCCCCACTCGCCCCCCGATGCCACGCCCTGCAAAAAGCGCAGGGTAATCAGACAAATCGGCGCCCAAATGCCAATCTGGCTGTAAGTCGGCAGCAGGCCGATGACGAAGGTTGTCGCGCCCATCAGCGTCAGGGTCATGATTAACGTCATCTTTCGGCTGTAGCGATCGCCTAAATGACCAAAGACAATCCCGCCCAGCGGGCGCGCCAGAAAGCCGACCGCAAAGCCGGAAAACGCCAGTAATGTGCCCTGTAGCGGGTCGCCGCCAACCGGGAAAAAGAGCGGGCCGAACACTAACGCCGCCGCCGTGCCATAGAGAAAGAAGTCGTACCATTCCAGCGCGTTGCCCAGTACGGAGGCAATCACCAGTTTACGCATTTGCTTTGGGTCGTGCGGTGCTGCTGCGGTATTGCTCATAAGCCAGGCTCCTCAATGGGTTAGGCTTTCACCTCAATATCGCCGCCTACCGTATGGTAACGACGGTTAAAATAGACCAGCCCGCGCGGCTGCTCGCTGATGCGAATCGCCTGCACCTGGCAATAAAAAACCGTGTGGCTGCCCACTTCATGGCAGTTATCTATCGCACAATCGAAGCTGGCAACGGCGGAACTGAGTACCGGCGCGCCGCTCGCCATCACCTGCCAGCGGTCATGTGCAAACCGCTCTTCTGAGCGCAGGCTGGCGTTGGCAAAAATACCCGACAACGCCTGATGCGCGCCGGAAAGCACGTTCACGCACAGCGCGCCGTTTTGCTTGAAGTGCGCATTGGCAAAAGAGTTGCGATTCATACACACCAGCAGGGTCGGCGGTTGATCCGTGACGCTACACACGGCAGAGGCGGTAAAGCCAAATTTCCCCGCCGGGCCATCGGTGGTGATCACCGACACCGCGCTGCCCAGTTGCGCCATCGCATTACGAAACTCGGTCTGCAAATTCATGCTGAACTCCTCAGAGATCGATAATCAGACGGGCGCTTTTCGCCCGGGAACAACAGAGCAGGATCTGGTCGCCATCGGCTTTCTCCTCGTCTGTCAGATAGCTGTCGCGGTGATCTGGCTCGCCCTCAATCACATCCGTCAGGCAACTGCCGCAAATCCCCTGCTTACAGGAGACGCACACCGTTAATCCGGCCTGCGCCAGCGCCTCGACAATGGTCTGGTTTTCCAGCACCTGCAAGGTAATCCCGCTGGTTGCCGCCACCACCTCGAACGCTTTACCAGAAACTTCCACTTCCGCGCTGAAACACTCCTGATGAATTTTTTCAGCGGCATACCCGAGGCCATTCGCCTGTTCGCTTACTGCGTCCATTAAGCGCGTCGGCCCACACACATAAACATGCGTATTGTCAGGTACATCACTCAATACCGCGGGCAAATCAATGCGTTGCTCATCGCTGAAGTGCAGCCAAACACGATCGGCCCACGGCGACTTTTCCAGTTCGGCAACAAACGCCGCCTGCGAACGCGAACGGGCGCAGTAATGCAGCGAAAATGCGCGTCCGGCGGCGTGGAGTTCCGCCGCCATCGCCAGCATCGGCGTAATACCAATTCCGCCGCCAATCAGCAGGCTGTGCGCTGCCCCTTCATCCAGGGCAAACAAATTGCGCGGCAGGCTCACCGTCACCGATTCGCCTTCCTGAAGCGCGTGCGCCGCCAGCGATCCGCCTTTAGACTGGCTATCTTTAAGGATGCCCAGTTGATAACAGTGACGATCAGCCGGATCGCCACACAGCGAATACGGCCGCACCAGATCGTCGGTTAAATGCAGGTCAATGTGCGCCCCGGCGGTGAACGCAGGCAGTTCAGCACCGGTTGCATCGGCAAGCGTCAGCAGAACAACCTCCCCCTGAAGCTCGCGTTTCAAAATCTGTAGTGTCAGCATGGCAACTCCTTAACGCATGAACAGACCGCCGTTGATGTCCCAGGTTGCCCCGGTGACAAACGCCGCCTGCGGTGAAGCCAGCAGCGCCACAGCCTGAGCAACAAACTCGGCGTCGCCGAGCTTGCCCACCGGGATCATCTGTAACAGCCCGGCCATTTTCTCTTCCGGCACCAGTGCGTGAACGGACGGGAGATCCATCGGCCCCGGCGCAATGGCATTGACCGTCACACCTGATTTCCCCAGCTCGCGGGCGAAGATTTTGGTCAGCGTCAGAATGCCGCCTTTCGACGCGGCATAGTGCGCACCGGACGCCGTGCCGCCGTTCTGCCCGGCGAGCGACGCGAGGTTGATAATCCGTCCGTAACCTTTTTTGGCGAAGTAGCGCCCAATCGTCTGGCAGCCAACGAACGTGCCGCGCAGATTGGTGGAAATCACCCGGTCGAACTCTTCAACATCAATCTCCATCACCGGTGTCGCCAGGGTCAGCGCGGCATTGTTTACCAGCACTTCCAGGCTGCCGAAGCGGGTTTCAATCGCCTTTAGCGCCTGCTCAAACGCCTGCGGCTGGCGGATATCCAGTTCCAGCGCCAGCACGCGGCCCGCGCCGTTATCGAGTTTGTCCACCGCCTGTTGCGCGCGCGCCAGACTCACGTCCGAGAGCACCACCTGATACCCCTGCGACAACAGATGCGTGGCGATGACGTTGCCCAGCCCGGCGGCCGCGCCGGTGATTAATACGGTTTGCGTCATAACAAGCCCCTTACAGGATGTAGCCGATGCTGTGCAGCACATCGTCACTGTTGATAAGACGGATAATCTTCTGCTTAATCAGAAGTCGGTTGCCCTGCGGCTGCAGGTGCCAGGTGATATCTGCCGCGTAGTGACGGCTAAAGCCTTTGCGATGCTCCCAGAGCGACTGCGCACCGCGCACCACGATGTCGTCGCCCTCACTTTCCAGCAGACGGAAGCGGGAGAGCGTGCGCAACGTGCGGGCGCGTGGCGTGGTGGAGATAGACTCACCGCTGTAAAGGCGCTTCACCCGACGCTCGCGCATTTCGTGATCGTCGCAGGCATAGTTGAGGGTGTTTTTGAAATCCGTTTCCTGTGGATCGATTGGCACGATATACAGGCCATCGCGCTGCCACAGTTCCAGCCAGGCGTTGAACTCGCCCTGATCGAGCAAGTCGCCCTCAAGGTTAATCGTCTCGATAGCGGCAATCAGTACTGCATCTGGCGTTACCATTTATTCCGCCTCCGTCATCAGTTTTTTCCACTGTTGATACGCCGCGCGCATCCCCGTTTCGGCGCTCACGTCGCTACGCAGGCCATCATCAGTGCGGTACTCACCCGCCAGCCCACGGTTGAGCATGATCCACAGGTCGTTGCCCGCCGTCGCCCCGCGCTGTACACGTTCCCACGCCTCGGAGTCATCCGGCGTGCCGAAGCCCATCGGCCCCTGGAAATGTTCATGCAGACGAAGACGCGCCTGGTTGGCAATTTCCGGGCCGCCGTCCATGGTGATTACCGCATGATGAATTTCAGTTTCGTTCACCGAGACGGGCTGCAGCACGCGGAAGAAGGCCATCGAACAGGCGATATTTGGAAAAATATTGAGGTTAAAACCCGAGCCACCGACGGCACGCACAATACGGCGCACCTGATCTTCATCGTGGTCTTTTCGCAGTTCATCGGCCAGCGCGATAAAGCGCTCCGGAATTGGCGCGTCGAGATTGGCTTCCAGATCCACCAGTTCCGGGATCATTACCATCACGCTATGGCCGTTGCCGAGATCTTCCACGTAACCGCTGCCATCAACGAAGTTGAGCATCTCTTCGGTCTGCTTATCGACCGAACTTAAAAACGAGCGGTGAACGACCGGGAAGTGGTAGCCGTCGGTGGTGTTCTCCAGTTGGATCTTCCAGTTGCCGGGGAAGCGGAAACGGTGCGCCGGGCCAGTTTTAATCGGATAACCCGCGCCCTGCTTCATAAACAGATCCATCCACTTTTTCGCCGCGCCGAGGAAATCTTCCAGCGGTTCGATGTGCTCATTAAAGGTGGCGAAGATCATACCGGCGTACTGTTCGGTGCGCAGCGACACCAGCCCCAGCTCGCCTTTTTCCAGTTGATCGGCATAGCTTTCCGGGTGCGGCACGCCGCGCAGGCTGCCGTCCAGCGCGTAGCCCCAGCCGTGGTACGGGCAGACAAAACTGTTGGTTTTACCGCTGCGGTGCTCGCACACGGTGGCGGCGCGGTGGCGGCAACGGTTGAGCAACGTATGTACGGTGCCTTTGCGGTCGCGCACGACGATCACCGGCTGGGTGCCTACCTCGGTGGTTTTGAAACTACCGGTTTCCGGGATTTCGCTGGTATGCGCCACCCATACCCAGGTTTTAGTGAAGATCCTGTCCAGCTCAAGGTTGAACAGGGTCTCGGAATTATAAAGTGAGGTATGCACCCGGTCAGACTGCACCAGCGCGGCAATTTCCGCGCAGTCGGGCACATTGGCTTCGATATTTTTTACGGGGATCTGGTTATCACACTGCATCGCTCGTCTCTCTATTTATTGTCAGGTACAGGCAGCACATCATCGGCGTGCCAGTGTTCGACGGGCCGGCTAAACAGATTGCGCGTCGTGAAATGGTGCATTCGCATCACACCGGCTTCGCGACGGAACTCCACGTTCAGTTCCGCCGCATTGAGATGCGATCCTCCGGCGGTAAAACTGGAGGTTTGCAGCATCAGCCAGCGCCCGAAAAGCAGGCCATCCGGCTGCTGGATGAGGGCTTCCGAACACAGAAAATGGGCGTTCATCGCAAAATGCGCGGGCGTTTTGACGTATCCGGCCATCATGCTTTCAATGGCTTTACGCCCAACATGCCTGCCAAGGCGCGTGGCATACGGTTCGCCCACCCCTTCCCAGCAGGCATCGGTGGTAAACAGCGCACCAATCGCTCGCACCGTTGCCGGGGTTTCAAGCTGGTCGCACAGGCGCATATAGTTGCTGATGCATACCCGCGCGTCCTGCTGATCTTCAAGCTGCTGCAAACGCTGCGCATCCTGTGAGTTCATCGCCTGCTCCTTAATTCTGAATAATTAGCTCGCGGCCCACGCGCGCTTCAATCTTGCAGTACTTCCACAGTTTGCTTTCGCCGACCGGCGTGGTGCGGAACAGGTTGCAGACCGCCGCGACACTTTCCAGGGTGTCGGCATCAGCCAGCACGTAGGTAGTCCACGGGGCGGTGGTCGAGGGGCCGACCATCAACTGATCATCATCCATATTGCCGATGACGCGGATGCCCGGCGTCTCTTCCATACCTTTCATCATCACGCCGAACGCGCCCCACACCTGTTTGGCCTCCACCGGGGTGGCGTCGAAAAAGTTCTGGTTCACACCGATACAAAACAGCACGCGTAATGTGTTCTGGCTCATTTGTTGCTCCTTACAGAAATTCAGAGATAACCCGGCAGCGGTTTGCCGCCGAAAAAGACCGTACCGGCGTTCAGGTACGAGAGGTCGCCCATAAAGGCATGTTGGGTAATCACCATCGTGTCGCGCACATAACGCTGGAGCGGGCTGGTCATGGTGACGCCGCCCATCCCGTTGAGCGCCAGCGCCTGACGGGCAACGTCTGCCGCCACCCGGGTGACGTGCGTAGAGGAAAGACGCAGGGCGTTGACCTGCTGCTGGCTCGGCTCATTGCCAACCAGCAGACGCTGCCACACGTCATCAATGGCCTCGTAAAACCAGGCCCGCGCTGAGCGGAGTTCCGCTTCACAACGGGCGATTTGCATCTGCGCCTGCGGTCGGTCGGCCAGGCGCGGTGCGCCGGTGACCGACTGCTGACGATGGGCAATCTGATAGATTTCATTCAGCGCCGCGCGGGCCACCCCCAGCGCCACAACGGACAGCACCTGCGTGGCGAGCGACAGCACCGGATAGCGATACAGCGGGCCTTCCAGATTCAGCGCCCCGCCGCGAATAAAGGTCCACTCCTGCGGCACATAGGCGTCATCCACCAGCAAATCATGGCTGCCGGTTCCCGCCAGCCCGACCGTATCCCACACCGGGTCGATATGAATGCTTTCGCGCGGCAGCACCGCCATGCGCGGCAGCGTGTTCTCCCCTTCCGGCTGAATACCGACACCAAACACCGAAGCGCCCATACTGCCGCTGGCAAAGCACCAGCGCCCGCTTACGCGGTATCCACCGTCGGCGAGTTGCGCTTTGTGGGTCGGGTAGATACCCCCGGCAAACACCACATCAGGGCCATCGCGGTAGAGTGCTTTCAGGGTATCCGGCGGCAGCGCGCCGAGATAAAACGGGCTCATGCCAAAACTGGCGACCCAGCCTGCCGAGCCATCTGCGGTGGCAATTTGCTCAATCAATTCGCAAAACTGCGCCGGAGAACACTCGTCACCGCCGTAGATTTTCGGCACCAGCGCACGGTAGACGCCCACCTGTTTAAAGCGGCTGATGATTTCGTCTGAAACATGGCGCTGGCGCTCGAAATCGGCGCTGCGTGCGGTCACTTCAGTCAATAACGGAACAAGCTCTTCACGGACATGTACGACGGACATAGCTGACTCCCGATTAACGTGGGCGGGCGGCAAAAAGGTGCACGATGCCGCAACGCCGAAAGGCATTGAGTGGTCGATTCAACGGTTTCAGGACGCGGTGAGCGTCAGAGGCGGCGGCGCATCAGCCACTCGGCGGCCTGGACGAGAAGCCCTTCCTCACCAAAGCCTGCCACCAGTTGCAGCGCGACAGGTCGGCCCTGAAGTTCGCCCATCGGCAGCGAGAGCGCCGGATGACCGCTGAGATTGAAGGGGCGCACCAGCCGCGTCAGATTCACCACGCTAAGCGGATCTTCCGCCTCTTCCAGCGTTGGCGGCAGTTCCGGTAGCGTCGCCAGCGCCAGTAACGGTGTGTCTTCCAGCAGGGCATTCACCTGAGCGGTGAACTGCGCGCGCACGTTTTCCGCGCGGGCGAGCTGTTCACTGGTGATTGATTCTCCGGCCTGAATTCGGCTGGCAACATCCGGGGAGACCGCGTGGCTCGCCAGCAGCGCGTTAAACGCCAGCCAGTTTTCGCGGTTGATGATGGTCAGCCCGGCACGATGTGCTTCGCCCAGCAGCGGTAACGTCACGCTGTTTGCGGCGATGCCCAACGCTTCCAGCGCATCCACCAGCAGCGCGTCAATCTCCGGCTGAGCCGCAAAGATAAAGCCCATTGAGGGTAGAGAATCCAGCGGCGCGTCAACCGGTAACGCGAGGCGCGCCAGCACGTCGCGCAGAATGTGCGGCTCGCGGGCAAAAATGCCAACGCAATCAAGAGAGCTGTAGGCAGGCAACACGCCCTGACGGCTGAGTACACCGTAGCCCGGTTTGAGCCCCAGCACACCGCAACAGGCTGCGGGCATACGCACAGAACCACCGGTATCTGTGCCGAGGGCAAAATCCACTTCGCCACTGGCGACCACGGCCGCGGAGCCGCTCGATGATCCGCCGGGGATCAGTGCAGGATAGTTGGCATTTATCGGCGTACCGCTCCACGGGTTGATCCCGGTGACACCAAACGCCAGTTCATGGAGGGTGGTTTTGCCCGTCAACTGGCAACCGCTGTCAAGCAGCACCTTGACGATGCGAGCATGCTGTTTCGCTTTCGGCGCATCGGCCAGCGCCGGGCAACCGGCGCGGGTCGGGTGACCGGCGATATCCAGCGTATCTTTGACGGCGAACCGCAGCTCGCCTGCGCCGAGCGTGAATTGCTCAACGTAACCATTGCTCTCAAAAACTGGCTTCATGATTAACACCTTGACCAGAAAAAGTGAATCACATTCAGGCGGACAGTCATCGCTGCTTTTTTACCCTGAATGGCGATAAATCAATCATGAGAGATTTATGTGAATATTCAAGTAATATTTCACGTTATTTTCACAATGCAGTAACGCAAATATAACCATTCATTCACCATGGCTACTGCGTTATGTTGATGAATTGTCGCAGAAAAAGGGAGGAAACGCGTCAACGTCGCCGTGAAAACTCGGGGCGACAGATAAGAATTAACGATAGTATTTACAGTGAGTTATAAGAAAATTTTAGCGCGATCACAAATCTTAACGATCGCTCTTCGAGGCTACAGTTCGTTGAGGTTACTCAGGACTTTCGACAGCGACAAATTCATTTTTTCTACCTGCGCGGGTGTCATTCCCTTAAACCCTTTTTCGAAAACTTTCTGTGCCAGGCGGTGCGCTTCTTCAATTTTGGCCTTTCCGGCAGGCGTGAGCATCACCTCCGTCACCCGGGCATCCTGCTCGCTGCTGGCGGTGGTCACCATCCCATCGTCACGCAGACGGCCAACGATTTTGGTGACGGTCGGCATTTTCGCCATCGCATATTCCGAAATTTGCGAGATACTGGCCTTGCCGTACTGATGGGTAATCATCATCACCCGAAAGCGAGAAACGTCGAGCTGCACCTTTTTCAACGTCACTTCCATCACCTGGGTGTAGCGCGCATAGACGTTAACAATCCAGTAGAACGGGAACTCTTCACGATGAAAAGCCGCATCCGCGCTCTTCACATCCGCTGTTTTTTTGATTGAACTCATGAGCTTCCTTAGTCAAAAGACGTCGATACGCTGAGTATACCGGGTTATAAGTTCACGCTATAGCATCATCGCGCATTCGCTCTGCCATGAATGTTCTAAAACCCACCTTGTGATTCAAAAAACGCCACACAGCTAACAATTTCGTCTCATTTTTTACGGTTCCCATTGACACTTTATCAGGCTGTTACCTATACGTTAGCGCACGTGTTCAGATGGCCTCTGTCAATAAAACATTCTGAGCATGTTAAATATTCGCCTGCTAACAAAATAATATTACATTGCAATGTGGAGCCCGACATGAATGATTCTTCGAGCGTATTATCGCCGCCTACCGATACGCAGGATACACTGGACCCGCGACAACAAGCAGTGATTAAAAAGTTATTCCGCCGATTAATTGTTTTCTTATTTATTTTATTTGTTTTCTCTTACCTCGATCGTATTAATATTGGTTTTGCCGGTTTAACGATGGGCAAAGATTTAGGCTTAACCAGCACCATGTTTGGCCTGGCCACCACCTTATTTTATGTGATGTATGTAATTTGCGGGATCCCCAGCAATATTATGTTAGGGATTGTCGGCGCCCGACGCTGGATTGCGGTGCTGATGGTGGTATGGGGAATTGCCTCAACCGCGACCATGTTCGCGACCGGGCCAAATAGCCTGTATGTCCTACGCATGCTGGTTGGGATCGCCGAAGCAGGCTTCCTGCCAGGGCTGCTGCTCTATTTAACCTACTGGTTCCCTTCCCAATATCGCGCCCGCGCTAACGCCTTGTTTATGATAGCGATGCCGGTAACCATGGCATTGGGTTCGCTGGCGTCAGGCTACATTTTGAATATGGATGGTTTATTAAACCTGAAGGGCTGGCAATGGTTATTTTTGCTGGAAGGTTTCCCGTCCGTATTATTAGGCCTGGTGGTCTGGTTCTGGCTCGATGACTCTCCGGCGAAAGCCAAATGGCTAACCGACGATGATAAAGCCTGTCTGAATGAAATGCTGGAAGCGGATAAACGGGCAATTCAACAATCGCAGCAGGGTATCAGCACCGGAATGATGTCGCAGCGCAGTATGCTGCGCGAGTTATTTACGCCGGTCATTATGCTCTACACCCTGGCGTATTTTTGCCTGACCAATACCCTGAGCGCATTAAGCGTCTGGACGCCGCTTATTCTGCGTAGTTTTAATCAGGAGAGTAATAACATCACCATTGGGTTACTCAGCGCGATTCCGCAAGTGTGTACCATTATTGGCATGGTGTGGTGGAGTAAGCGTTCCGATCGTTTGAATGAGCGGAAAATCCACACGCTGCTGCCCTACCTTTTTGCCGCCGCGGGCTGGATACTCACCGCCACCAGCAGCAATCCAATGCTGCAATTCAGCGGTATCGTAATGGCATCCGCCGGGGCATTTGCCGCAATGGTGATTTTCTGGACCACGCCGGATCAATCCATCTCGGTTCAGGCGCGCGCCCTGGGAATTGCGGTGATTAACGCCACCGGGATGACCGGCGCGGCGCTGGGGCCGCTGCTGATGGGCTGGATGAAAGATATCACCGGTAGCTTCAACGCCGGAATTTATATGGTCGCCGCCTTCCTCGTGCTCGGCGCGGTAGTGATTGCCTTCATTCCGATGAAAAAAATGGCGCAGAAGAAGAGTCTGGCGCTGTAAAGCACGCGTGATATGCCCCGCATGCCGGATAAGGCGCGAGCTGCATCCGGCAGTTTCACCGATCCATCACTCATTTACCCTGTGTTTAGGCTCCAGCCCTATTAGGCTGTGCTAGTATACAAACACATTGGTTATCTGGGGATATATGCATGGAATGGCTGGTTGTTGATATCTTAAAAACTGAAAAAACCGATATTTTTTCAGTCATCACCCAGTGCGGCAAAATTAAAACCATAACTAAAATCAAATCTGCCTTCAGCATTAACAAGGGCGATGTTCTCACGCCAACACTTAATGCGACTTACTACATTAATAACAATAAGGATCGCACTATCGTGATTCTCTCGTCTGTCTGCTTTTCCAGCGAAGCATGGGCTGCGTTAAAGCTGAGCTAGGACATTCTGATAGAGTTGAGAATAATTCTTAGAAAGCCACCCTCGCGCTGCAATATTTGTTAGCAACTCCTTGCGTATTAATCAGTAATTCCTTTCCCTCCCTATGCCATGACAGGCTATGATTAGCACAGCCAGTACTCTTATTTGAATTGAGGCAATGTCATGGATAAAGAACTTCTCGACGCCGGATACCGGGTATACACCGGTGAAAAAATCGACGTCTATTTCAACACAGCCCTGTGCCAGCACTCGGGCAACTGCGTGCGTGGCAACAGCAAGCTCTTCAATTTGAAGCGCAAACCGTGGATTATGCCCGATAATGTAGAGAGCACCGTGGTGCAGCAGGTCATTGATACCTGCCCAAGCGGCGCGCTGAAATACCGTACCAAATAACCCATAGCGAGAGACAAATGGAAATTCTGGAAGGTAACAACCGTTTTTACGTTAACGATGCTGAAGGTAACCTACTGGCCGAAGTGGTTTTTGTTCCCACCGGCGAGCACCTGAGCATTATTGAGCACACCGATGTAGACCCCAGCCTGAAAGGTCAGGGCGTCGGCAAAAAACTGGTGGCAAAAGTGGTGGAAAAAATGCGTAACGAGAATCGCAAAATTATTCCGCTTTGCCCCTTCGCTAAACACGAATTCGATACCACCCCGGAATACGCCGATATTCGCGCCTGATTCTCAGCGCTCTGCGGAGCGCTGTTCTTCTTTGCCCCCGATACAGATCGCAAAAAAAAGAAAAACTCCCCGTAGTAAAATCAAAACCCTGTTTTAGTTGACCAATATCAATTTCGTAAACTTTCCGTTACGGTAAAAAGCCCGTCCCGTATAAGAAAAGTCCTACACTATCCTATGAAAAAATTGTTTTTTATCGCTGCGCTGGTGACGCTTTCTTCCCCTGCCCTCGCGCTTAATTTCAACTCAACGGTATTGAAACTGAAATGCCCCTCACGCGGTCTGATTGAAATCACGTTGCATACCTTTGGACATATCTCTGAGTTGTGGAAAGGTCATTATTATGTCGGCTCAGGGCATGAGGTACATAATGGTACGGAATATTTCAAATTCAGTAACGGCGATACCTTAATGCATCATCCAAAGAGCGATAAGTTCATGTTCTATTTCGCCAGGAGTCATACACTGAAAGCCTGCCAAAAACTCTCTGAACAGCCGATCAAAGTGGCCTTTAATTAAGAGAAAAGCGACGAAACGGCAGCGGATGTTTCCGCCGTTTCGCCACTATTTTCAGTAGCCTGAGCAGCGAAATTGCCGGATGCGGCTGCGCCTTATCCGGCCTACGGTTCGACGGTTCCATCGGGCATTGTGAGGTGCGCTATCAGGCATGGCTCTCCTGCAATAACGTTTTAATCGCCGCTTCCTGCTCGTCATAATTCCCCTCGCCAAAGAAGGTATACCGTAGCTGCCCGCGCGCATCAAACAGGTAGTGCGCAGGCCAATATTGGTTGCCGAACGCATTCCAGATTCGGTAGTTGTTATCCATCACCACCGGGTAGCTCAGTTGCCATTTTTTCACCGCTGACGTGACCGCATCAACGGGTTTCTCGTGGGGATATTCAGGCGTGTGCACCCCGATGACCGTGAGGCCAGGGTATTTCTGCGACCATTCACGAACATGGGGCAATGTGTGCTGACAGTTGATGCAGTCAAAAGTCCAGAAATCTACCAGTACCACCTTCCCTTTCAGCGAATCGGCTGAAAGCGGCGCACTATTGATCCACGTTGTTCCGCCCGTCAGTGGGGGGAGCTGACTGCTGGGTGTGGTGTCAACTACCGGCTGTAAACGCACAGGTTGTTCACGCAGCAAGCCCACCAGACGCTGTTCCAGCTGTTGTGAAAACGCACTGGCCCCTTGAAGCACGCTGGTAGTACAGGTTGCAATCAGCGCCACTGACGCCAGCATTGCGACACCCGCGCCCTGACGCAGACGTTCCACCACCGCCGTTTTTGCCCGGAGCCCGTGCATCACACGTTTACCACCAAACCACAGCAGGGCCAGCATCGCCGCGCAACCGCTACCGTACGCTGCCAGTAAAACACTGCCGGAAACGCTACTCCCCTGAAGCAAACTCAGGCTGAGAATTGTTCCCAGCACCGGCCCGGCGCAGGGTGCCCATAAAAGCCCGGTGGCAAACCCGGCCAGCAGCGCGGCAAGGAGCCCGCGATGATGGTTGCTTTGATCGTTCACCTGATTGCCCAGCCGCACCACCGGCTTCGCCAGCCACTGCGCCACGCGCGGGAATATCAGCGACAGTGCCACCGCGCTCATAAACAGCAACGCTATCCAGCGCCCGACGGTGGCGACCTGTGCCACCCAGGCACTGGCCACGGTCACCAGCGATGACACCAGAGTAAACATCAGCACCATCCCGGTTAACATTGCCGCCAGATGCCGTTTCTGCCCCTTCACGCTGGCAAATAAAAATGGAATAACAGGCAGCGTACAGGGACTTAACAGCGTCAGCATGCCGCCGATAAACGCAATGATAATAGCCATATCTCACCTCACCTTTAGGTTGCCTGGGTATCAGGCGGTGAGACGATTTAACCGCGTCGATGTGTGCGTGGTGTGTCGGCAAAATGCCGTTTTGTCTCGTTACTTGTCGTGTGACGAAGGGGATACAGAAGGATACAAAGCGCGCGGCAAACGCAGGGTAACCACCAGACCGCCTTCAGGATGGTTATGTAAACGTAATTGCCCGTGAAGTTGCGCCGCCAGTTGAGCTGCAATCGCCAGCCCCAGCCCGGTACCGCCGGTGTGGCGATTGCGCGAGTTTTCGATACGGTAGAAAGGTTGTAGCACCGCATCCTGCTCGGCCTCATCAATACCGGGGCCGTTATCCCGCACCTGAATTTCCAGCCACTGCGCATCGTGCAAAAGCAGATGAACCTGCGCTTCACTGCCGTACTTCAGCGCATTATCAAGCAGATTGGTCATGATGCGCCGTAGCGCCTGCGGCCGGGTCTCCAGCGGTAAAATCGTTGGGGCAGGCAAGAAGGTGACCGCCTGGCCGGTGTCCGTATAGTCGCAAACGAGGGTGTCGAGGAAGGCATTGAGCTCGAGCCGAGGCGTCGGCTCCAGCAAGGGTTCAGCGCTTCGGGCATAAGCTATACCCTCGCGCACCAGCCGCGTCATACTCTCAAGATCCTGCATGAGCTTATCGCGCAGCATCGGCTCCTCGCTCATCTCCACGCGCAGTTTCATCCGCGTGATGGGCGTTTGCAGGTCGTGGGAAATTGCGGCGAGGATTTGCGTGCGCTCCTTCAGATAACGCTGGATACGCGCCTGCATCGCATTAAACGCGCGGGCCGCCTGCGCCACTTCCAGCGGCCCCTGGTCATTCATGATTCGCGGTTGCGTCGCGGCGGGTTCTAAGGTTTCCACCGCGTCGGTAAATCGTGCAAGCGGGCGAACCACCTGGCGTACCGCCAGCCAGGCGCAGAGTAATAGCAGCAGAGGCTGGATGACCAGTACCACGGGCAGCCAGCGCGCCAGCGCGGGCAACTGCGGGCGCAGATCTATTGTCAGCGGGGAACCATCGCTTAATCGCAGATGTGCCTGAATATGTTCGCGCGGGCCGGGGATCGTGCTCATCGTCAACGCGTATTGCGTGCCGAGCGCCTCCTGAAGTGACGCCACTATCGGGCGCGAGCGCCAGCTGTCAGGGACGGGGCCCGGTTCACCCGCATCGGTTTGATAGTGATAATTACCCCGCGCAAGCCGCGCAAGCCACGCGGCGCGCTCGTTCGCCGGAAGACGGTCAAGAATCGCCACGCTGGTCGCCACGTCATAACCCAGGTTATCGAGCATGACCGTGCGCGCGCTGCTCATGCGCTCATACAGTAACAGCGACAGCGTCAGGCCGTTCGCCAGTAACAGCCCGGCCAGCACCAGCAACACCAGCCGATAGAGCAGCGTTTTCGGCCACAGCCTCACTGGCGAATCTCCACCGACATCGCCAGCACATAGCCTTCGCTGCGCACGGTTTTGATGTAAGCAGGCTCGCGCGCGTCATCGCTCAGCCGCTGGCGCAGGCGGCTAACCAGCAAGTCGATGGAGCGTTCAAACAACTCCGCATCGCGCCCCTGAGTAAGGCTTAATAACTGGTCACGGTTCAGAACCCGCTGCGGGTGATCGAGAAATACCCGCAGCAGGCGATACTCTGCCCCGCTCAACGCGACAACCAGGCCGTCATCATCAATCAAATGGCGAGCGGCAGTATCCAGTTGCCAGCGGCCAAACGCAATCAGCCGCCCGGCATCGGTGATTTGCAAATTCGGCGGTAAGGCGCGATAGCGACGCAAAATCGCTTTAATCCGCGCCAGCAGTTCGCGGGCAACGAACGGTTTCACCAGATAATCATCCGCACCCATTTCGAGACCAAGGATCCGATCCGCGTCGTCGCTGCGGGCAGTCAGCATCAGTACAGGCAGATTTTGCTGGCGATCGCTGCGCAGTTCACGGCACAACGTCAATCCGTCATCGCCCGGCATCATGATATCGAGCACCACCAGATCCACCTGGTGGTGTGCCAGATACGCCCGCATCTCCTTCCCGTTAGCGGCCCCCGTCGCGCGATAGCCCGCATTATTCAGATAGTCGACGACCAGCTCGCGAATATCACGATCGTCATCGACTACCAGCACCGTGTCGATATGTTCCATCGCGGCCCCGTTACAGTTTATCGGCGTCAATCACCGCCTGGGTAAACGCTACCGGGTCTTCCTGCGGCGGATTATGCCCGACATTCGCGCCAAACGTGCGGTGCTCATATTTGCCGGTAAAGCGGGCGGCATAGGTTTTAGGGGCCGGATGTGGTGCACCGTTGTTTCCGCCTTCAAGGGTGATGGTTGGCACGGTGATAGCCGGCAGCGTCGCCAGTTTTTGCTCGTATTTATCGTACTTCGCTTCGCCCTTTTCGAGCCCTAACCGCCAGCGGTAGTTGCTGATGGTCACCGCAACGTGATCCGGGTTATCCAGCGAGGCTGCGCTGGTGGCAAAGGTTTTATCGCTAAACTTCCAGCCCGGTGATGCCTGTTGCCAGATGAGTTTCGCGAAATCATGGGTATTTTTGGCATAGCCCGCTTCGCCACGCGGGGTGGCAAAGTAAAATTGATACCACCAAAGCAGCTCTGCCTGTGGCGGCAACGGTTGCTCACCAATTTTCTGGCTGCTGATGAGATAACCGCTCACCGACACCAGTGATTTCACCCGCTCCGGCCACAGTGCAGCGACGATATCCGCCGTGCGTGCCCCCCAGTCAAACCCGGCAAGATCCGCCTGTTTGATCTTCAGCGCATCCATCAGTGCCACAATATCCGCCGCCATCGCCGACGGCTGACCGTTACGTGGTGCAGTCTCAGAGATAAAACGCGTTGTGCCGTAGCCGCGCAAATGCGGAACGATCACCCTGAAACCTTTGCTGGCAAGAGCCGGAGCCACCTCCGCATAGCTATGAATATCGTAGGGCCAGCCGTGCAGCAGTATCACCGGTTGCCCGTCACGCGGGCCAATATCGACATAGCCGATATTCAGATCGCCCGCGTTAACCTGATGGATATTATTGAATTCACTGGCGTAATTCTCAGCCGCCAGCGCCGGAAGCACAGGCGTCAACAACATCGCGAGCAGACAAGCAGATTTTACCGTTTTGTTTTTTAAACATTGAACCGGGAGGGCCGACATATTCATTTTTTACTCCTGCACATGGGCATGGACGAGAGGTCGATAAAAAAGCAAAAACGATAGTGAGCGAAGGAATTATAGTGAGTAAATTCTAACCAGCAGGGACTATTTCTCTTCGCCTCATCGCCTGGCTATCAAAACAGCCGCATGTGTCGAAGGTATTCCGCCACTCCCCCCTTTTTGCCTGCCTCTGTATCACCGTACGTGCCAGATACAGTGTGATACACAGTGAGCAAAATCAGTCTTGACGCTCAGGGGCGTTGAGGAGGAGATTAAGCCTGCAAGATGGTCATTTTTTAACCTCTCACAAAAGGTGTCGCGCAATGACTCAATCACTGGCAGGAAAAAAGGCTCTGGTTATCGGCGGCTCGCGCGGTATTGGCGAAGCGATTGTTCGCAGGCTTAGCGATGAAGGCGCAACCGTCGCCTTCACGTGGGTGTCATCCGGCGAACGCGTGCAGCAACAGGTAGAAAATTATCGGCAGCAGGGAAAAGCGGTGCAGGCATTTCAGGCCGACAGCGGCGATGCCGCGCAGCTTACAGAAGCCGTAAATCAGGCGACCCAGGCATTGGGCGGGCTGGATATTCTGGTCTATAACGCGGGCGTTTTGCGGATGGGTGATATCGAGAGTTTTTCGCTGGAGGATTTCGACCTGAGCTACAACGTTAACGTGCGTGGGCCGTTTGTCGCAGTTAAAGCGGCGCTCCCCCATTTTCAGCCCGGCGGGCGGATTATCACCATCGGCAGCATCGTCAGCAGCGCAGGCCGGGGGCCTGGCTCCACGGTGTACGGCGTAACTAAAGCCGCCGTCGCCCGCATGGTGCGTGGGCTGGCGTGGGATCTGAGCGAGCGCAAAATTACGGTGAATGATGTTCAGCCGGGGCCGGTCGCAACGGATATGAACCCACTCGACGGGGAGCATGCTGAGTACTTAATCAACGCCAACCCGATGAAGCGTTTTGGCGAACCCCATGAAATCGCCAACCTTGTCGCCTGGCTTGCCGGGCCGGAATCGGCGTACGTGAACGGCGCGTGTATGGCAGTAGATGGGGGGTTAACGGCGTAGCCCTCAGCACAACGGCCTACCTAAATCAGAGAGGGCCGATAAAATCATCGTCCCTCTCACTTGCCTTTATGAATTCTGAAAAATTTCCCGTAGGGTTCGTTTCCCGCTGCGCTTCATCTACTTTGGAGGCTGCGTTTCAGGGATAACGTCAACCGGAGGGAAGTATGGAAAAAACATCCCCGATGCAGGAGAAGGTCAGTTGGGTGGGTTATCTTGCCTTTTTCATGACCGTCATTTTCTTTTCTGGCTTTTTTGCGAAATCCACCGAATGGTGGCGAGTATTTGACTTTACGGTGCTGAACGGCACGTTTGGCGCGGTTAACAGCGCCGGAGAAAGCGTCGTGTCGTTTCGCGGAACAGGCGGTACGGGGGCGAAGGATGGTTTTCTCTTTGCCCTTGAACTGGCACCTTCGGTAATTTTGTCGCTTGGTATTATTTCTGTTACCGAAGGACTGGGTGGCTTACGCGCCGCGCAGCAGCTCATGACGCCTATCCTCAGGCCTCTTCTTGGCATACCGGGCATTTGCTCGCTGGCGTTGATCGCCAACCTGCAAAATACCGATGCCGCGGCGGGGATGACGAAAGAATTGGCGGAGGAAGGCGCTATTAGCGACCAGGAACGCGCGATATTCGCCACCTTTCAGACCAGCGGCAGCGCCATTATTACTAACTATTTTTCCTCTGGCGCGGCGCTATTTACGGTAATAACGGTGCCGGTGATCACCCCGCTGGCGGTGATTCTGGTATTTAAGTTTGTTGGCGCAAACCTGTTACGGTTATGGATCGCGCAAATCGAAAGCCGTCAACGCAAGGAGGCCGTGGATGAGCACGCACGCCCGTAAGAACGTGATGGATCTGTTTGTCGAGGGGGCCCGCCGCGGTTTCACCATCGCCACCACCAGCCTGATGCCCAACGTGGTGATGGCATTTGTGATCATTCAGGCACTGAAGGTCACGGGATTGCTGGATATAGTAGGCAAGGTTTTCGAACCGGTGATGGGGCTGTGGGGATTGCCCGGAGAAGCGGCGGCCGTGCTGCTGGCCTCGGTGATGAGTATGGGGGGCGGAATCGGCGTCTGCGCAAGCCTGGTGGTTTCAGGCGCGCTAAACGGCCATGATGCGACGGTGTTGCTTCCCGCGATATATCTGATGGGTAACCCGGTACAAAATACCGGGCGCTGCCTGGGCACGGCGGGGGTTAACCCGAAATATTATCCGCACATCATCACCATTTGCGTCATCAACGCCCTGCTTTCCCTTTGGGTAATGCAATTGCTTGTATAGGAGAGGTTTTATATGGAAATCACCCTACCCGGTCTGCGTCTGTTTAAGCAAGCGCATCTCTATGCACCGGACGATCGCGGCGTACAGGATTTTCTGATTGCCGCAGGAAAAATTGTCGCCATCGCCCCGGAAATCGACGCCAGCGGGCTGCCTGGCTGCGAAGTCATTCATCTGCAACAGGCCATTGTCTGCCCCGGTTTTATTGACCAGCACGTGCACCTGATTGGCGGTGGTGGCGAAGCCGGGCCGCATACGCGTACGCCGGAAGTGCGGCTGTCGAAGCTGGTAGAAGCGGGTATTACCTCCGTAGTCGGGCTGCTGGGTACCGATGGCATTACCCGTCATCCGGAATCGCTACTGGCGAAAACCCGGGCGCTGGAGAATGAAGGTATTAGCGCGTGGATGCTGACGTGTGCATACTCCCTGCCCTCGCCAACTATCACCGGCAGCGTGGATCGCGATGTGGCACTCATCGATAAAGTGATTGGCGTGAAATGCGCGATCTCCGATCACCGCTCCTCCGCGCCGGGCAATGAGCAGCTCGCCAATATGGCGGCGCTCGCGCGCGTCGGTGGTTTACTGGGTGAAAAAGCAGGCGTTAGCGTATTTCATATGGGTAACAGCCCGCGCGGGATTGCACCACTGGAAGCCATCCTGCAACACGCTGATGTGCCGATAAACAAGCTGCTGCCTACCCACGTTAACCGCGCTGAGCCGCTATTTACCGAGGCAAAAGCGTTTGCCATCCGGGGCGGATTTATCGATATCACCAGCAGCATTGAGACGCCCATTGATGCGGCAAGCGCTATCGCCAGCGCTCTACGCGACGGCGTGCCGCTTGAGCGTATGACAGTGAGTTCCGACGGTAACGGCAGCCAGCCAGTGTTTAACGCTGAAGGCAAGCTGACCGGAATCGGTGTCGCCGGATTCGAGTCGTTGCTGGGGACGCTTCAACAGCTGGTTCAACACCATCAACTTCCGCTGGAACAGGCCCTGCGCCCGTTCACGCAAACCGTCGCCGAATTCCTCGGTTTCGCGCATAAAGGGCGCCTGGCTGAAGGCTGCGATGCCGATTTTATTATTATGACGGCGGGCTTACATATTGATGAGGTCTGGGCGAAAGGGAGAATGCTGGTGCGGAACGGCTATGCCTGTGTGAAAGGAACTTTTGAGTAATGCCTTACGGGCGGGAGAAGCACGTTCTCCCGCCTGCGTTCAAGGCAAAATTAACCATTAAATCAATGTGGTTTACTTAGAATGCTTTCCAAAAAAAGCGCGTCGCTGAAAGGCAAAATATTACCGTGAGAAATTAATGTGTCGTCGATTCACGACAGTTGTAAGTAACTAAAAATTAATAAAAAAATCTCACTTGTCACCCCCTAAAATTAAGCGTACATTAGCGCCATCTGGAGCAGTGATGCACCAAATTCTGAGGTGATGCCAATGTGCGTCAGCTCACAATGTCACAACAGGACATGTTTTCGTTAGAGCGTATAAACGTGAAGTACGCGGAGAGATGAGTCGTGAAATATTTATTTATGGGTGTGTCGTTTATGGTCATCGTTTGGGCCGGTACATTTGCCCTGATGATCTAATTAAGAATGTAAAAAAAACAGGAGCCTTTTGGCTCCTGTTTGCGTTTTATTATTCGGCGTTTTCCGCCGCGTGCTTCGTACCGGAAGGCAGCAGGCCATCGGCGCGGAACATGGCTTTAATACCCCTCACCGCCTGACGAATACGGTCACGGTTTTCAATCAGTGCGAAGCGCACGTGGGTATCGCCGTAATCACCGAAACCAATGCCTGGCGAAACGCACACTTTCGCGTCCTGCAGCAGCTTTTTAGCAAACTCCAGCGAGCCCATTGCAGCATACGGTTCAGGGATTTTCGCCCATACGTACATTGACGCTTTCGGGCATTCAACCATCCAGCCCGCCTCATGCAACCCTTTCACCAGCACGTCACGGCGACGTTTATACTGCGCGGCAATGTCGCGAACACATTGCTGATCGCCTTCCAGTGCCGCAATGGCCGCAACCTGAAGTGGCGTAAACGTACCGTAGTCGTGATAGCTTTTAATCCTGGCCAGCGCGTTAACCAGCGTTTTGTTACCGACCATAAAGCCGATGCGCCATCCGGCCATATTGTAACTTTTCGATAGGGTGAAGAACTCAACCGCCACATCGCGCGCACCGGGCACCTGCATGATCGACGGTGCTTTCCAGCCATCGTAGACGATGTCGGCGTAAGCGAGGTCGTGCACCACCAGCACGTCATAGCGTTTCGCCAGCGCGACCACTTTTTCGAAGAATTCCAGCTCAACGCACTGGGCTGTCGGGTTCGACGGGAAGCCCAGAATCATCATTTTCGGCTTTGGATAGCTTTCACGAATGGCGCGTTCCAGCTCGTTGAAGAAGTCGACGCCTTCCACCAGCGGCACCGAGCGCACCTGCGCGCCAGCAATCACCGCACCGTAAATGTGAATCGGATAGCTGGGATTGGGCACCAGCACCGTGTCGCCATGGTCGAGCGTGGCTAACATCAGATGCGCCAGCCCCTCTTTCGAACCGATGGTGACGATCGCTTCGCTTTCGGGGTCGATCTCTACATCGTAGCGCTCCTGATACCAGCGCGAAATGGCGCGACGCAGACGCGGGATCCCGCGCGAGGTTGAGTAACCGTGCGTATCCGGACGCTGGGCGACGGTACAGAGTTTTTCGACAATATGCGGCGGAGTCGCACCGTCCGGGTTACCCATACTGAAATCGATAATATCTTCGCCGCGCCGACGCGCAGCCATTTTCAGTTCAGCGGTGATGTTAAAAACATACGGGGGCAAGCGATCGATACGCGTAAAACGGCGTTCAGGACTGAATTCAGCCATAGGTTCCTCAGATTCACGTTAGCGCCCGGACCGTCCGAGCGACGCTGCCACGACAGTGGCGTGTTTAGAAAATAGCCTGAAAAAAAACCGTCTGTCGAGGGGTAAGGCAAAAAATAGTTTTTGCTGCCAAAAGGGGAAGCTTAAAAAACGAAGAATCCACCAGCGTTCATAACTGCATTTTTTGACAACATTTAATTAACTTAATTTTATCCTGTTGTTCTCATGAGAAAATCTTAAGCATCCCCTTTTCCCCGCTGATTAGCCGATCATCGTTTAAACCCCTTTTATTTTTGTGGATTATGAATTTTCATCCTCCTATCCAGACAACTGGTCATCTGGCGCGGGGTTTCTTATCATAAGACTTTCCTGATAAACCCGGCGTTCCCATGCACGAAATTTTCAACATGCTGCTGGCGGTGTTCGACCGCGCAGCGCTGATGCTGATCTGCCTGTTTTTCCTGATCCGCATCCGCCTCTTCCGCGAACTGCTACACAAAACGGCCCACACCCCAAAAGAACTGCTTGCCGTCAGCGCGATCTTTTCGCTCTTCGCTCTGTTCAGCACCTGGTCGGGCGTACCGGTGGAGGGATCGCTGGTGAATGTGCGTATTATCGCGGTGATGTCCGGCGGCATTTTGTTTGGCCCGTGGGTTGGGGCAATCGTCGGGTTGATTGCCGGGGTGCACCGCTATCTGATTGATATTGGTGGCGTTACTGCCGTTCCCTGTTTCATCACCAGTATCATTGCCGGGCTACTTTCCGGCTGGATTAACGTCAAAATCCCTAAAGCGCAACACTGGCGCATCGGTATTCTGGCCGGGATGCTGTGTGAAACCCTGACCATGATACTGGTGATCATCTGGGCACCTACCACCGCCCTCGGTATCGATATCGTTTCTAAAATCGGTATTCCGATGATTCTTGGTAGCGTCTGTATCGGTTTTATCGTACTGCTGGTGCAGAGCGTCGAGGGGGAAAAAGAGGCCAGCGCCGCGCGACAGGCCAAGCTGGCGCTTGATATCGCCAACAAAACGCTGCCGCTGTTCCGTCATGTGAATAGCGAATCCCTGCGTCAGGTGTGTGACATCATTCGCAACGATATCCACGCCGATGCGGTGGCGATCACCAATACTGACCACGTACTGGCGTATGTTGGCGTAGGGGAAAATAACTATCGCGATCAGGACGATATAATTAGCCCAACCACATTCGAAGCGATAAGCAGTGGAAAAATCATTATTAAAAACAATGATGAGGCTTATCGTACCCCGGAAATCCACTCGATGCTGGTGATTCCCTTGTGGGAGAAAGGCGTGGTAACCGGAACGCTGAAAATCTACTACTGCCACGCACACCAGATCACGTCATCCTTGCAGGAGATGGCGGTTGGCCTGTCGCAGATTATCTCGACGCAGCTGGAAGTGTCGCGCGCCGAGCAACTGCGGGAAATGGCAAATAAGGCAGAGCTTCGCGCCCTGCAAAGCAAGATTAATCCCCATTTTTTGTTTAATGCGCTAAACGCGATTTCGTCCTCCATTCGCCTGAATCCGGACACCGCGCGCCAGTTGATTTTTAATCTCTCTCGCTATCTGCGCTATAACATTGAATTGAAAGATGATGAGCAGATAGATATCCGTAAAGAGCTGTACCAAATCAAAGATTATATTGCCATCGAGCAGGCGCGATTTGGCGATAAGCTGACGGTTATCTATGACATTGATGATGAAGTGAACTGCGTGATCCCAAGCCTGCTGATTCAGCCATTGGTCGAAAATGCCATCGTTCACGGCATCCAGCCCTGTAAGGGTAAAGGCGTGGTGACCATTAGTATTACTGAAAGCGGCAACCGCGTGCGCATCAGCGTGCGCGATACTGGCCACGGTATTGACCCACAGGTCATCGCCCGCGTTGAAGCCAATGAAATGCCGGGCAATAAAATTGGCCTGCTGAACGTTCATCACCGGGTAAAATTGTTGTATGGCGAGGGGCTGCATATCCGCCGTCTGGAACCCGGCACGGAAATCGCGTTTTATATTCCTAACGCGCGCACGCCGGTAACAGCTCCCGCCACTCTGCTGCCGTTATAGGGAGAGAAAATGAAAGTCATCATTGTTGAAGACGAAATTCTGGCGCAACAGGAACTGACCTGGCTTATTAAAGAACACAGCCAGATGGAAATAGTCGGTACGTTTGACGACGGCCTTGACGTGCTGCGTTTTTTGCAACACAACAAAGTGGACGCCATCTTCCTTGATATCAATATTCCTTCGCTGGATGGCGTGCTGCTGGCGCAAAGCATCAGCCAGTTTGCCCATAAACCGTTTATCGTATTTATCACTGCATGGAAAGAACATGCGGTAGAAGCATTCGAACTGGAGGCATTTGATTACATTCTTAAACCCTACCAGGAATCGCGGATTATCAGCATGTTGCAGAAACTGCAAAGCGCCTGGCAACAGCAGGCGGGCGGCAGTACAGCGATACCGGGGACGACTGCGCGCGAAAATGACACCATCAATCTGATCAAAGATGAGCGCATTATCGTCACCAGCATCAATGATATTTACTACGCCGAAGCGCACGAGAAAATGACCTTCGTGTACACCAAACGTGAATCGTATGTGATGCCCATGAACATCACGGAGTTTTGCAGCAAGCTTCCGGCCACCCACTTCTTCCGCTGCCATCGATCGTATTGTGTGAATCTGGATAAGATCCGCGAGATTGAGCCGTGGTTTAATAACACCTATATCCTGCGCCTGCGCGACCTGGATTTTCAGGTGCCCGTCAGCCGCAGCAAGGTGAAAGAGTTTCGTCAGTTGATGCATTTGTAAGGAGCTTGCATGGCCGCCCCCCGCTTACCCGCTGACCAGCAATTTTTTGCCGACCTGCTAAGTGGGGTGGTGTTAAATCCACAGCGGCTTGGACGGGTGTGGTTTGCGGGTAGCGCAAAAAAGCTGCCTCCGGGAAGCTTATGTATCGATATCCCGCGTCTTGATATCGTTTTGCGCGGCGAGTACAGCAATGCCCTTGAGCCCAAACAACAGCATCTGACGCAAGGAGAGATGCTGTTTATTCCCGCCCGCGCAGCAAACCTTCCCGCCAGCAAGGGGCCAGTGATGCTGTTAAGTCTCGTGTTTTCCCCCGCCTGGCTTGGCCTGTCGTTTTACGATAATCGAACAACACCTTTTTTTCGCCCAACCCGACAGCTTGAGCTTCCCCACCCACAACGCGGTGAAGCGGAAGCCATGTTGACCGCCCTTACCCATCTTAGCCGCACGCCGCAGGATCAGCCCATCATACAGCCACTTACCTTAAGTCTGCTGCATCTTTGCCGAAAGGTTGTTACGTCAGATCCGCGTAAACAGCAGCCACGAACGGAATTTTTATACCAGAGTGTCTGTAACTGGATTCAGGATAACTTTGCCCAACCGCTCACGCGGGAGAGCGTGGCTGAATTTTTCAACATCACGCCAAATCATCTTTCAAAGCTTTTTGCTCAACACGGAACAATGGGATTTGTCGATTACGTGCGATGGGTACGGATGGCGAAAGCGCGTATCATCTTGCAGAAGTACAACTTGTCGATAGGCGATGTGGCGGGTCGCTGTGGGTATCCGGACAGCGACTATTTTTGCCGCCTGTTCCGGCGTCAGTTTGGTCTGACGCCGGGTGAATATCGCGCCCGTTTTCAGTAGATTCAGAACGCGATTTCTGACGTTAATAACGCAATTAAACTCTCTGCATCATCGGCGGAAAAAAGCCGCTCACGAAACGCTTTGTTAACCAGTTTTCTCGCCAGTTGGGAGAAAACTTTGACATGATTAATCCCTTCGTCAGCGCCCAGCGTCAGCATAATAACCAGTTCAACGTCCCCCATTTCCGAACGCCAGTCTATCGGGCGGGGTAGCCGCGCAATGCTAATGCTGGAGTGGCGAATCCATTGCGATTTAGTATGTGGAATTGCGACACCAAATCCCACCGCGGTAGTGACAATATCTTCGCGCTGCCAGATATCTTCCTCAAGTTCCAGCGCATGCTCAGTGCGGCCGTTGACAGCTAAATTTCCGCACAGATACTGAATGACCTGTTCTTTGCTGGTTAACGCCTCATTAAAGCAAATGTTTTCCAGCGCCAGCAGAGGCTTAACCTCGTCGGGTGGAGAGAACGCATCAAGGAGCCCTTCAATTTCCTCACTGCTGCGACATTCGCAGGCCTGGCTTGCCAGTTCGCAGCACTCTGCGCGATTCAATTTACGCAATGCGCTCTTGATGGCCGGAATTCGTGGGCCGCTCATACTGAGCTCATCAAGTCCCAACCCCAGGAGCAGCGGAAAATAACGCAGTTCCCCGCCAAGCTCACCGCATATCCCTACCCATTTTCCGTGACGATGCGCAACGCTGACAATTTGCTGTAACATCCTTAAAAAAGAAGGCGTTATCGGGTTATAGAGCGGAGAAACACGCGGGTTGTTACGATCGACGGCATAGAGATACTGCGTCATGTCGTTTGAGCCAATGCTGAAGAAATCGACCTCTTCACAAAAGTGATCGATGATGTAACAGACAGAAGGAACCTCTACCATTATGCCCAACGGAAGCGACTGAGCATGGCGTAAACCCTCCGCTTTCAATTCAGCCTGTACCTGCCGAAGCGCATTTTTCACCCATAATATTTGGTCAAGGCTATGCACCATGGGAATCATCAACCGCGCCTGCCCATGAGCTGCAGCACGCAAGATTGCGCGTAACTGAGTATGGAAAAGCGCTGTAAATTCAGGATATATACGTACCGCGCGATAACCCAGGAAAGGGTTTTCTTCCTGCGGAATATTGAGGTAGCGGATCTGCTTATCGCCGCCAATATCCATGGTGCGAAAAATAACAGGTTTGTCACCGGCGGCGATTAACACCTGTTGATAGGCTTCAAACTGCTCTTGCTCATCGGGTGCGCTATCCCTGTCCAGATAGAGCATTTCTGTACGGAATAGCCCAACGCCCTGCGCACCATTCGCAAACGCGCCCGGGGCCTCCAGCGCGCTACCAATATTTGCGGCGATATCCATTGCATAACCATCCGCGCTGACCGCGGGCAGCGCGGCATCCAATGACTGACGATACTGACGTTTTTCTTCAAGTTTGCGGGCGACAGCGTAATACCCCTTCACCGACGACGTCGGATCGATTGCCAGAACACCACACTGCGCATCCAGAATAGCGGGATGCCCGACATGCCGTAGTAACCCACCGGTTGGAAGACCGCTCAAGACAGGAATAGCCGAAGCGCGCGCCAGGATTAACGTGTGCGATGTCCTGCCGGTTTTTTCCAGCACCATACCTTTGAGATGGCGCAGTTCAAGGCTTAAAAACTGGCTGGGGGTTAAGTCTTCCGCCACCAGAATGGTTGGCTCAACAAGCTGAAGACGATTTTGCGGCTGCCGCTCAGGCCAGGCAATGTGTAAAAGCTGTTCGCTGATATCACGAATATCGCTCACTCTTTCACGCAGATAATCACTGCTGGAGGAAGCAAGCTTTTCACAAACTTCTTCCATATTACGAACGATTGCCGCCCCCAACCCTAGCGCCTGCTCATGGCATAAGCGACGGATGTTACCCGCGAATTCATCATCCAGAATTAATGAAAGATGCGCGCTGAGGATCGTTTTACTCTCTCCGTCACGCTCGCGGAGCTGTAGATTCAACCGCTCGGCAAGGGTTGCCAGGCTGTGTTCAAGGCGCGTACCGTCTTCAGCGCTGGCTGGAATTGCCCGGTATGCATCGAGGTTGTCGCTCTGCCAGACGGTCAGGATGCCCTCTCCGATGCCATTTGCCAGTGCAGTGCCATAAAGCACATCGGGATTCAGATACACCAGAGAACGGGGTAAAGGATGCGCAATCAATTCAGCTGCGCTCGGCTCTATGCTATCGCTGTCAATGAAGTGATTGACTATCCAGTGTTCCAGCGCCCGCCTGGCCTGCTCTTCATCGCGGCCGATAATTTCGAGGCTGCAACTGTCATTAAATAACGTGCACGTACTGATTAGAGCCAGAGAGCTTTTTGCATCCGCACGGTTATTCAGGCGATGGTTGATGAGTGTAATTTCACTGTGCCACTTTGCGCACTGCTCTTTCAGTTCCCAGGCGGGCCGTGCATGTAATCCGTTTGGCAATGGGCAAAGAAAATGGATGGTTAACATAACGGCTCCTTAGCAACCATTGTGCTGGCATCTGAAATCCGTCAGATGCGCGAATGTGTCTTGAGTGAGATCGTGAATCAATGCAGACAGCAGTTGTTGTGTCTGAACAATGTCGTGACAATCGGCAATTGACGCCGCGCAGTGTCCATAGCGAGTAGCCGGCCCCATAACCAGCGTGGGTACACCGCGACCATTCAGATGCACCGCACCGCCATCGGTACCGCCATTACTGAACATATCCAGTTGAAGCGCGATCTTTTCGCGTGCCGCAATCTCTTCAACCCATTGGGTGAGTTTTGCCGGGGCGATTAACGATTTATCACTGAGCACCAACATCGGGCCTTTGCCAATTTGTCGGTGGTTAGCGGTGCCATAATCGAAATTTTTCGCCCAACAGGCGGTATCCAGCACAATGGCCAGATCGGGTTGAAGCTGATGCGTCGCGGTTCTCCCTCCCCGTAAGCCGACCTCTTCGCTGGAGGTTGCCACCAGCCACACCTCCGCTGGCAATGTCGTCTGAGAAAGTTCGCGAAGCAGTGCTATCAACAGATAACAGCCCAGGCGATCATCGAAAGCTTTACCCATCACTCGTTGACCCGGGAGCGCCTGAAATTCACTGTCAAAGGTCACGCGGTCGCCAGGATGAATCCCAGCCTGAAGCAATTCATCCTGTGAGCTCGCGCCAATATCAACACGTAACGCGCTAACCTCACTGCCGGAACGTTCCCCTTCTAACATTCCGGCAATCTTATTGCCTGAACGCGTGGTAATACGAACGCGCTGAAGTTCTCTTGCAGCTTGCCGAACGTTTCCCACAGGCAAAACATCAATCGCGCCAGAAGAAGAGAGTGAGCGGACAATAAAACCGACTTCATCCATGTGGGCACAAATCATCAGTTTTGGGCCTGCGCTTTCATTCAGACGTATTAATACCGAGCCAAGGCCATCAAACTCGATATGCTTTTGATATTTCTGCGCTTCAGTAATAAATATGTCCCGAACTTCCTGCTCGGATGCGGCGATGGCATCCGCTTCGCTGAGTGCTTTCAGCAACGTTAAGTCCATTATTGTTCTCCGGTGAGTAACAATGTTTTCGGCATGCGATAGAGCACTTCAGCCCCCTGAGGCGTGACTAACACTACATCCTCAATCCGCACGCCGCCCGCATCAGGTAAATAAATTCCAGGTTCTACCGTAAGGAGCATGCCTGCTTCGAGTGGAGTAAAGTCCTGCGGTGAAAAATAGGGTGATTCATGAACCTCAATGCCCAGGCCATGCCCGGTGTTGTGACCAAAAAAGTCACCATACCCGGCGTTCTTGATTACCTTCCGTGCCGCCGCATCAACCGATTGACAAAGAACGCCCGGTTTTATTGCCGCAATCGCGGCAAGCTGCGCCTGAAGCACCGTGTGATAGATGTGATAAAGTGGCGAGTCAGAGGGAGTGACATAGCGTCCATGAACCAAAAAAGTGCGCGTCATATCTGAGCAGTAGCCCCCGTATTGCGCACCGAAATCCAGGGTAACCATCTCACCTGCGACAATCACCTTTTCGCTGGCTTTTCCGTGGGGCAACGCCCCACGAGGCCCGCTGGCGACAATGGTGTCGAATGACGGTTTGTCTGCCCCGAGCGTTTTCATATACCACTCAAGTTCCGCGGCCACTTCTCGTTCGCGCATGCCTGGCTGTATAAATTGCCTGATGTATTCAGCACTGCGATCGGCAATCGCGCATGCGGCACGCACGGACGCTATTTCATCGGTGGTTTTAATCTGCCGCAGGGAATCAAGGGAGATACTGCGCAGAGTCGTGTGAAGATCATTTCGCCACTGCTCAGCGTTGTGCCAGCTTACCTGCTCCCCTTCAAACCCGAGCGTTCGCCATCCCTCTTCGGCAATCAGTGTGTTTATAACGTCAGTAAAACGATGATGGTTATCCAGCAAGTGGAGCTGATAACCCTGCGCTTTTGCGGCGACCTCAGCGTAGTAGCGAAAATCCAGTAAAATATGCGCCTGCGTGCGGCTTATCACTACATAACCCGAACCGCTGGAAATCTGCATATGCGGCTGTTTATTAGCGCGTGAAGAGATCATCACGGCATCCAGATTGTTCGCGCGCAACCAGTCGCGAACAGAAACTAACAGGGTCATCGCGACTCCTTGTCTTAGAGACCTTCGATAATCAATTTGCCTTTGCGATAGAGCATATGGCGTGAGAAGACCACCAGCAGCGCGGTAATCATTGCCCCCAGCGCAATCCCTGCCATGTAAACGCCAAGGTTGCTGACCAGCGGCCAGGCCCAAATCGCCGACTCAGGGAACCACTGCACGGCCCCCAGCCAAACGGCGGTTGTCGAACCGACGATTGCACCGATCATGTAGGACGGAATAGCGGTGAGCGGGCTCTCCAGCGCAAAAGGAATCGCCCCTTCGCTAATGCCCATAAAGGCCAGAAACATCGCCGTTTTACCCTGCGGGTAAAGCTGCGCGCTGAACAGGCGCTTACCCGTTAAACGTCTATCGAGAAGCGTGGCAAGACCGAGACCAATTGGTGGAATAACGATCGCGATGGATCGTGCGGTAACGGGCAGAACATGGTCGGTTGTAAAGCTAAAAGCAACAAAACCAGCCGCTTTATTGATGGGGCCTCCGAGGTCAATTGCCGTCGCAGCAGCGATCCCCATGGCATACATCAGCGCGCCTTTTTCACCCGCTGCCGTCAAAACGGCGCGTATTCCACCGTTTATCCATCCGCCAAATGGTGTGATGACGTAGTACATCGCCAGCATGACGAAAATGGCTGACAGAATGGGCAGCAGAAAGGTGGTTTTAAACGCCAGCAGGAAATCCGGCAGCTGGATTTTCTGATTCATCCACTTAACCAAATACCCGGCCACAATGGAAATAATCAGCGCGCCAATGAAGGTTGACGGTACGGGAGATGTGGTTACCCACTGCAATTGAGCAGTATCAAAACTCAGTAACTGAGTCGGTTGTGTCGACATTAACCCGCCGATGAAACCGGCGGGAAAAGCCAGTTTTCCGCCGATAGAGTTCGCCACAAAAGCGGCAAACATGGGGATCGCAAAACCGAAAAGTACGCCACCAAACGATTGTGAGAGCCAGGCAAATTTAAGTAATGAGAGATTAAACCCGCTAAATTTCCCGCTGTTAAGGGCATCCATGATGCCAATATCGGCGGGAATTTTGAGCCAGCTGTATGCGATAAGCTGGGAGAATGCGAGAATCACCCCACCCATAATGAGCGTAGGCACCATGCGGGATATCCCGGACATGACGTGTTGCGGCAGTTCGCTCCAGAAGCTAATACGCGTGGCCTGCGGCGCTTTAATCGCCGCTGCGCCGCCTGAGGTACCGGGCACCACGCTTGCACTGCGTTTCTTAATGACCATAGAAATTATCCTGTCGACATTACTGTTGCTCTTCGGCAATCATCTCTTCGATTTCTTTAATAATGCCCGCCGCGTTTTTAATGGCGTCCTGAAGCGTGATTTCATAAACATCACGCGATTCAAAGCGCTCGTTGTCTTCTGGTGTGACGGCGACCGAATGAATGATTAGCGTGGCTTCGGCAATATCCTGCGGCGTTAATCGATTCTGAATACCGTCAGCACCCTGCGTTTCTATTTTGACTTCATAACCGGCTTCCACTGCGGCTTCTTCCAGTGCCTGAGCGGCCATAAAGGTATGTGCCAAGCCCATGGGACAGGCACAAACTGCAATCAGTTTTTTGCTCATAATTGACTCCTTGTGTTGAAAACAAGGTGATTATGGCTACGGAAAACCATCCCCGGTTACCAGACAATTAATTCATTTACTGGACAAAACATCCCGTAAATAAAAAGTGTGATGATTATCGGTTTATAGGGGGTAAGCGTGGGGGATAACACAGAATGCCGGGCGAAAAATCGCCCGGCAGAAGAAGGGAATTACAGAATTTGCCCCAGCGTCTGACGCAGGTGCGCCCCGGAGCCCAGTAGACCGGGGTTATCGTGAACAATCAGATAGACCGGAATATCCTGCACATAGGCTTTGAATCGGCCTTTGTCCTCAAAACCGCCTCGGAAGCCGGACGCTTTAAAGAATTCAAGGAAACGCGGCACGATGCCGCCCGCGATATAGACGCCGCCAAAGGTGCCGAGCGTCAGCGCCAGATTGCCGCCAAAGCGCCCCATGATGACACAGAACAGCGACAGCGCGCGGCGACAGTCGATGCAGGTATCTTCCAGCGCACGCTGAGTGATGTCTTTCGGCTGTAAGTTTTCCGGCAGACGGCCATCAGATTTCACAATCGCGCGATACAGATTGACCAGCCCCGGCCCGGAAAGCACGCGTTCAGCTGAGACGTGGCCGATTTCCGCGCGAAGCTCTTCAAGGATAATCCCCTCTTCTTCACTGTTCGGTGCGAAATCGACGTGACCGCCCTCGCCCGGCAGGCTAACCCAACGCTTATCAACATGAACCAGATGAGCAACGCCCAACCCGGTGCCAGCGCCATAAACCGCGATCGGTTTGCCTTCTACCGGTTCCGCGCCGCCAAACTGAATCAGATGCTCTTTTTTCAGCATCGGGATAGCCATCGACACGGCGGTGAAATCATTAATGATTTCCAGATGCGCGAAGCCAAGATTCTTCTTCATTTCAGCAATGGAGAAGGCCCAGGTGTGGTTGGTCATCGCCACCCAGTCACCGGTGATCGGGCAGGCGATGGCGATGCAGGCGTCTTCCACGTCCACGTTGTGTTCTTTGAGATAGACGCGAACCACCGCTTCGAGGCTTGGGTAATCCAGGCCTGAGTAGGTCTTCGCCTGCGAGATTTCACCCGTGGCGAGGTCACATAACGCTAAACGCGCGTTGGTGCCCCCGACGTCTCCTGTTAATGCAAACTTTGTCATTCCGTTACGGCTCCGCTAAAGTCAGGATAAATCTTTATCACAGAGTAAATTCAAGGCGCTGTAACAACAATGACGATTGTGTGAGCACCCCAGAATTATCGATCTACGTCACATAATTTTATGTATCAACCTTAAGGATATATCTGTTTCGCCGTATCGTTTCAGCATCTATTGCGCTGAAGGCATTTACAGAACCCGGCAAAGTGATGCCAGCTTTTAGCCTAAAGGAAACCATCATGCTCCATCCGCGAGCCCGAACGATGTTATTACTCGCCATTCCGGCGATGGTCATTGGTGTTGCCGCCAGCCTGATTTTGATTGTGGTGATGAAAATCGCCTCGGTATTACAGCACCTGCTGTGGAGTACCCTTCCCGGCGCATTAGGCGTCTCATGGGATTCACCGTGGTGGATACTACTTGTCCTGACACTGACCGGCCTGGCGGTAGGTCTGGTTATTCGCTTTAGCCCAGGGCACGCCGGGCCCGATCCGGCAACAGAACCCTTAATTGGTGTGCCCGTCGCGTCCTACTGTTTGCCGGGGTTAATTCTCGCCCTGGTGCTGGGTCTGGCGGGCGGCGTTAGTCTCGGCCCGGAACATCCGATTATGTCGGTTAATATCGCGCTCGCCGTGGTGCTGGGCGCGCGTTTTTTCCCACGTGTCAGTTCTCTTGAGTGGACGATTCTCGCCGCCGCAGGGACTATCGGCGCGCTCTTTGGCACGCCGGTGGCGGCTGCGCTGATTTTCTCGCAAACCCTGAATGGCAATAACGATGCACCACTGTGGGATCGCCTGTTTGCGCCACTGCTGGCCGCCGCCGCCGGGGCGCTCACCACCAGCCTGTTCTTCCAGCCGCACTTTTCACTGCCGATTCCTCATTATCAGCAGATGCGGATTATCGATATTTTCAGCGGTGCGGTGGTTGCTGCAATCGCCATTGCGCTGGGCATGGTGGCGGTGTGGTGTCTGCCTCGTCTGCACGCCCTGATGCACCGGTTAAAACATCCTGTTCTGGTGCTCGGCACGGGCGGCTTTTTGCTGGGCCTGCTGGGGATTATCGGCGGCCCGATTACGCTGTTTAAGGGGCTCGACGAGATGCAGCAGCTCGCCTTTAGCCAGACGCTGACCAGCAGTGATTTTATGCTGATTGCCGCCGTGAAGCTGGCGGCGCTGGTGATTGCTTCGGCCAGCGGTTTTCGCGGTGGCCGTATCTTCCCGGCGGTATTTGTCGCCGTGGCTTTAGGGCTGATGCTGCACGCCCACGTGGATGCCGTTCCGGCGGCAATTACCGTTTCCTGCGCAATTCTGGGACTTGTACTGGTGGTGACCCGCGATGGCTGGCTGAGTCTGTTTATGGCCGCGGTGGTGGTGCCGGATACCACGCTTTTACCGCTGTTATGTATTGTGATGCTGCCCGCCTGGCTCCTGCTGGCGGGCAAGCCGATGATGATGGTTCCGCGTAAAGACAAACCCTAGCCTTTACTGTTGCGCGTCTCCAGCGCCTGAGTGACGGCACGAAGCAGGTCAGGAATGTCCTGCTTCGGCAACACCACCTCCACGAGGGTTAAGCGTTCAATTTGCGCGGTTTTCGCCAGCACCTCGTCCAGTTGAACGCTTTCGGTCACCCTCCAGCACTGCGCCTGGCTATCGAGGTTTAGCGCCTGCGGCAGTTGCGTCCAGTTCCACAAACTGATGTCGTTATAACGTGCTTCGGGGCCATGGATCGCCCGCTCCACCGTATAGCCATCATTGTTGAGCAGCAGAATGAGCGGTCGCAGGCCGTCGCGCAACATTGAACCGAGTTCCTGAATTGTCAGTTGGGCTGCGCCGTCACCGACAATCAACACGACACGTCGCCCCGGGCGAGCGGTTTGCGCGCCAAACGCGGCAGGCAGCGTGAAACCGATAGAGCCCCACAGCGGTTGCACAATCAGTGAAGCATCGCTGGGTAACTTAAGCGCCGCCACGCCAAACGCCGCAGTCCCCTGATCGCCCAGAATGATGTCACCAGGCTGAAGGTGTTTTTGCAGCGTTTGCCAGAAGCGCGCCTGCGTTAACTCGCCCTCTTTCCCGGAGGAAAATGGCGCAATCACACGTGTTTCCGTTCGCCAATTCGCCGACAACTCATGACTCACCGCAATCAATGCCTGCGTCGCCTGCGCCATCGGAATACCGCTGAACCAGCGTTCGCCGACGCGTGCTGCAAACGGTTGAATTGAAATCGATTTTTTGTCCGGGATTTTGTGGGTAAAGCCGGCGGTGGTGGTATCCGTAAAGCGCGTGCCGATACACAGAATCGCCTCCGCGTCCTCTATCGATTCGCGCGTTTGCGATAAACTCGCCACACCGCTGTAAATCCCCACGAAGCCCGGTTGTTGCTCATCAAACAGACCTTTCCCCATCAGCAACGACGCGTGCGGAATCGGCGTCTTTGCCATCCAGTCGCGTAGCGTTTCTTGCAGGCCGAAGCGCAGCGCGAGGAAGTCCGCCAGCAGAGAGACCCGATGACAGGGTTGCAGCAGGTCGCGGACGGCTTGTGTAAAGCGTTGAATCTGACCGTCGTTGATAACCGAATCGTTAAGCGTTAGCGCGTTTACCGGACGACTGGTCGGCGCTTTCGCCACGTCGGCGGGCAGCGAGAGATAGCCCGGACGGCGGTGTTTGATCATTTCAGTCAGTACACGGTCGATTTCATCCGTCGCATTGCGGACGGTTAACACGCCCTGCGCCACGGAAATCGGCGCGCTCATCTGACGAAAATGGTCGAATTTTCCGTCACCCAGCGTATGGTGCAATAATTCCTGACGCTGCTGAGACCCGGTGCAAGGCGCCCCCACAATGTGCAGCACCGGCACATATTCCGCGAAGCTTCCCGCCACGCCGTTTAACGCACTCAACTCTCCCACGCCATAGGTCGTGAGTAACGCGCCGCACCCCTGAACGCGCGCATAGCCATCGGCGGCATAAGCGGCATTGAGTTCATTAGCGCAGCCGACCCAGCGCAGCGCAGGATGCGCAATCACATGGTCGAGGAATTGCAGGTTGTAATCTCCCGGCACGCCAAACAGATGGTCCACGCCGCAATCCGCGAGGCGATCCAGTAGATAATCCGCAACAGTGTAAGACGTTTGCATGATAAGTACCCTTTAGCCACTTGCTCATCTCTGAGTATTGAAGAAGCGGTTCGCCTGTCCAGACAGATACGAAAATGCTATTGGAAAGTAAAATTTACAGCGAAAGGGAGTATACGGCGGGGGAAACTATGGGTAGTGTAAACGTATACACTACTGATGCTTTGCGGAGGAACGTATGGTTTATCAGGCACATCCTGCGCGTTACGCGTCGATGGAATATCGACGCTGCGGCGCAAGCGGGCTGAAACTTCCCGCCATCTCGTTGGGTTTATGGCATAACTTTGGCGATACCACGCATATCGAAACCAGCCGGCAACTGCTGCGCCATGCCTTCGACCTCGGCATTACCCATTTTGATTTAGCCAATAACTATGGGCCGCCGCCGGGCTCGGCGGAGAGTAATTTTGGCCGCATTCTGCGGGAAGATTTTTTACCCTGGCGCGATGAGCTGATTATCTCCAGCAAAGCGGGCTACACCATGTGGGATGGGCCTTATGGCGACTGGGGCTCGCGTAAGTATCTGGTCGCCAGCCTCGATCAAAGCCTGAAACGCATGGGTCTGGAGTATGTGGATATCTTCTATCACCATCGTCCGGATCCGGATACGCCGCTGGCAGAAACCATGCGTGCGCTGGATCACATTGTACGTCAGGGAAAAGCGCTGTACATCGGGCTTTCCAATTATCCGGCTGACCGTGCAAAAGAGGCCCTTGCGATTCTGAACGATCTGGGCACTCCCTGCCTGATCCATCAGCCAAAATATTCCATGTTTGAACGCTGGGTGGAAGATGGGCTGCTCGATCTGCTGAAGCAGGAAGGCGTTGGCAGTATCGCCTTTTCACCGTTAGCGGGCGGCCAGCTTACGGATCGCTATCTCAACGGTATTCCGGCAGATTCCCGTGCCGCCAGCGGCAGTCGTTTTCTTAATCCGGAGCAACTGACGGAAGAAAAACTCACGAAAGTTCGCAAGCTCAATGAGATTGCCACGCAGCGTGGGCAGAAATTATCGCAGATGGCGTTGGCCTGGGTATTACGTGACGACAAAGTGACATCTGTATTGATTGGTGCCAGTAAAACAGCACAACTGGATGACGCCGTGGGCATGTTGAATAACAGACACTTGAGCGCTGAAGAATGCGCCGCCATAGACGCAATTCTTGGATAGCGCAAATTAGCAGCACTTTTAGCAAAAAGTGCTGCTCCTTGCGATTTAGGAGTTACCCCGATGATACGGATATTTACTTGTTCGTAATATAGGGTTAACAGGCCCGACAAGGCCCCGATCGTGAAGGAGATAAACTATGTTCAGGTCACTGATTCTGGCTGCAGTATTGATGGCCTCAGCAGCACCACTGGTTGCTAATGCTGGCGAAATTACCCTGTTGCCATCAATAAAATTACAAATTGGCGATCGTGACAATTACGGTAACTACTGGGATGGTGGCCGCTGGCGCGACCGGGACTACTGGCATCGTCACTATCAATGGCGTGACCGCGGTTGGCATCGCCATGACAATGGCTGGCATCGCGGTTGGGATAATCGTAAAGCCTATGAGCGCGGTTATCACGATGGTCGCCATGACGGGCGTGGACGTGGCCCGGGACGTGGTCATGGTCATGGGCACGGGAAGCATCATTAATCTTTTGCAGAAAGCAGCCGGAAGGCTGCTTGATACTGATGACAAACGCAACATTGCCTGATGCGCTACGCTTATCAGGCCTACAAAGTTTCTGCAATGTTTTGTAGGCCGGATAAGGCGTTTACGCCGCATCCGGCAAGAACAAAGCGCACTTTGTCAGCAATCTGAAGCAGCCGGAAGGCTGCTTTTTTATAACCCCAATAGCGTCCCCACCAGTAACCAACCGTTCAGCGCCACCACCAGACCGACAATCAGCCAACCGGTGCGTCTTACCAGCGCCGAGTTTACCAACTCACCCATCAGCTTTTGATTGCTGGTAAAGACCAGCAGCGGCACCAGCGCCAGCGCAATTCCGAAGCTCAGCAACACCTGGCTCATCACCAGAATGCGAGTCGGATCCATCCCCATCAGAATCACAATAAAGGACGGCAACATGGTGACAGAACGGCGCACCCAAAGCGGAATGTGGAAGCGGATAAAGCCCTGCATCACCACCTGCCCTGCCAGGGTACCTACAACGGTAGAGGAGAGACCGGCGGCAATCAGGCTCAGGCCGAAAATTGTTGCCGCGGCATGGCTGAGCAACGGTTCCAGCGTCAGATAAGCCTGGTCGAGATCCGCAATTCCGGTATGCCCATGGAAGTGAAACGCCGCGGCGGCGGTGGCCATCATCGCGAGGTTAACAAACCCGGCGATAGTCATGGCAATCGCCACATCCCAGCGCGTAGCGTTATAGCGTTCCCGCGCGCTACCTCCGTGCAGATTCTGCGTCAGTGATGAGTGCAGGTAAATCACGTGCGGCATGATGGTCGCCCCCAGCACGCCGGCCGCGAGGAACACCGCTTCCGAGGTGGGCAGAGAAGGAATAATCATCCCTTTTGCCAGCGGAGCCAGCGCAGGTTGCGAGAAGATCAGTTCGACGATGTAGGCTGCGGCGACAAAGAGCAGCAGCCCGCCGATCACTTTCTCCAGCGGTTTTTGCCCACGCCGTTGCAGCATCAGGATCAAGAACGTCGCAATCCCGGTTAATACCGCGCCCTGAAGCAGCGAAATCCCCAGGATCAGCTTAAAGCCGATCGCCGCGCCAATAAATTCGGCGAGATCGGTCGCCATGGCGATGATCTCCGCCTGTACCCAATAGAACCACACTACCGGCCTCGGGTAATGGTCGCGAATCTGTTCCGCAAGGTTTTTACCCGTGGCGATACCGAGCTTGGCGGAAAGCACCTGAATCAGCATTGCCATCAGGTTAGCCCATACCACCACCCACAAAAGCTGATAGCCAAAGCTGGCCCCGGCCTGAATGTTGGTCGCAAAGTTACCCGGATCGATGTAGCCGATGGCGGCAATGAATGCAGGCCCCATCAGCGCAAGCCTCATTCGGCGCGCTGTACGACTACGGTTGTTACTTGCCACGCGACTGTCTGTCATTCTTTGCCTCAAAAACATAGCCTTTGCTATGTTTCATGCTACCAAAATGAGAATGATTATCAAGTTCATTTAAAAAGGTGATAATGATTGCTCTGATAGATGAAACCGATAGCCGGGCTGGAGGTTGGGAAGGTTTGGTATACGCTTATTGTGAGGTTAGTACATTATACAAACTTTAAACACATTTACTTAACATAATAAAAATGTATGTTCGATCACTCTTTTTGAGATTGCTCACAGGTTCTGAATATAGTGCGACATTGATCTCGTTTTATTTAGTTACGTTACATAGAATGTGCAAGAAAATTAAACCTGCCTCATATTTGGAGCAAATATGGACCGCGTTCTTCATTTCGTCCTGGCGCTTGGCGTTGTGGCGATTTTAGCGTTGCTGGTCAGCCATGACCGCAAAAAAATTCGAATTCGTTATGTAATTCAATTACTTGTCATTGAAGTTTTACTGGCATGGTTCTTCCTGAACTCTAACGTCGGTCTGGGCTTCGTGAAAGGCTTTTCCGAAATGTTCGAAAAACTGCTCGGATTCGCCAACGAAGGTACTAACTTCGTCTTCGGCAGCATGAACGATCAAGGCCTGGCATTCTTCTTCCTGAAAGTCCTGTGCCCTATCGTCTTCATCTCCGCGCTGATCGGGATTCTGCAACACATTCGCGTGCTGCCGATTGTTATCCGTGCGATTGGTTTCCTGCTCTCCAAAGTTAACGGCATGGGCAAACTGGAATCTTTCAACGCCGTGAGCTCGCTGATTCTGGGTCAGTCTGAGAACTTTATCGCCTATAAAGATATTCTCGGCAAAATGTCCCGCAACCGCATGTACACCATGGCGGCGACCGCAATGTCTACCGTGTCGATGTCTATCGTCGGCGCTTACATGACCATGCTGGATCCGAAATATGTGGTGGCGGCACTGGTTCTGAACATGTTCAGCACCTTTATCGTCCTCTCTATCATCAACCCGTACCGCGTTGATGCCAGCGAAGAAAACATTCAGATGTCTAACCTGCATGAAGGTCAGAGTTTCTTCGAAATGCTGGGTGAATATATTCTGGCTGGTTTCAAAGTAGCGATTATCGTTGCGGCGATGCTGATTGGTTTTATCGCGTTGATCGCGGGCCTGAACGCGCTGTTTGCTGCCGTTCTGGGTATCTCCTTCCAGGGCATCCTGGGCTACATTTTCTACCCGGTTGCCTGGGTAATGGGTGTGCCAGCCAGCGAAGCACTGCAGGTGGGCAGTATCATGGCGACCAAACTGGTTTCCAATGAATTCGTCGCGATGATGGATCTGCAGAAAGTTGCGTCTACGCTCTCTCCGCGCGCGGTTGGGATCATCTCCGTGTTCCTGGTCTCCTTCGCGAACTTCTCCTCTATCGGTATCATTGCCGGGGCGATTAAAGGCTTGAACGAAGAGCAAGGTAACGTGGTTTCCCGCTTCGGTCTGAAACTGGTTTACGGCTCTACGCTGGTGAGCGTGCTGTCAGCGTCAATTGCAGCGCTGGTTCTGTAACGCATAACCGGGCTAAAAACGTAAAAAAACGGGACGCTATTCGTCCCGTTTTTTATTTCTTCAGTTCACTGAGCGGCGCGGGTTTACCCAGCAAATAGCCCTGCAGATAATCTACGCCAAGCTCGAATAACGTCTCTTTCTGCGCCTGCGTTTCAACATATTCTGCCACCAGCGTAAGATTCTTCACCTTCGCCATGTCGCAAATCGACTTCACGATCAGCTGATCCATCTTTTCGCTGACAATATCGCGAACAAAACAGCCGTCAATCTTGATGATATCCGCTTCCAGTCGTTTGAGGCGTTCATAGTTAGCATAACCGGTACCAAAGTCGTCAATCGCAATCAGACAGCCGTAGGCGCTGAGCTGGCGAATATTGTGCAGGCTGTTCTCGGAATCCGAAAACGCCTGCTCTTCCGTGACCTCAATGGTGATGGCTTCGGGCGTGACGCGAAAGCGTTTCAGCAGGCGAATGATTTCATCCGCCGCGCCTTTTTGCATCAGGGTAAAGGGCATCAGATTGATGGAGAAACGATGCCCCGGATAGTGCTTCATTTTGCTCAGCAGCGTTTCCACCACCTGCATGTCAAAGCGGTAGCTCAAGTTAAACTGGGTGATAATCGGGATAAATTTATCCGGTGTAATCAGCTCGCCGTCGCACTGCAAGCGGCTCAGGATCTCATGATACCCTTTGCCGTTTTTATCCACGATGGGCTGTGCATAAAGCTGAATACCGCCATGCGCCAGCGCGCGCTTAACCCGATTTAGCATCATGACGCGCTCAGTCGTAAAACCAGAGATAGCCTTTTCCCGACTGTCCAGCGCCAGCACCTGATGCGAACTACACGCCTGTTCAGAGAGCCAACTCAACTGCCCCAACATAGGGTGCAGTTGGTTATATTCTTTGCCGTCGATAACGCCCCAGGACGCGCCAAATTCGAGGTCGATAACATTGTTATTCCAGCTAATCTTGTGATTATTCAGGAATTCAACAATGTGCGTCAGGCGTGCTTCGGTTTCCGGGCCGGTCAGAACCAGCAACAACTCATTGCCGGGGATCTGAAAGAGTTTTTCATCGCGCATCAGAAGCGGTTGTAAATTTCGGGTGATCGCACGCTTGCAGTGAATGCGCATCATCATGCCGTAATGACGGCTTAAGAATTCCAGGTTATCGATACGCAGGCAGCAAACGGCCGCCTGCTGGTTCTCTTTTAACCACGATTCGAACTCACGCAAGTTGGGCAGGCCAGTTAGCGGATCGATCAGCGCCTGGTCGTGCCATTTACGCTTCAGCGCTTCGCCCCGTGCGTAAATCTGCACCATATACAGAATACAAATGGTGAACGAGATCAACACGGACAAAACAAAGGCCACCGAGTAGGCACTCAGCACCCCAAACAGGAAATGCTTGTTATTCAGTACCAGCAGGAAGGCTGATACAGACCAAATCAGAACAATAAGTACACCGCTTAAGCGGCTGATTCCTGAGAAGAAGAGGATGAAGATTATGGGAACCAGATAACCGGCAATGTACTCCGTCTCATAGGGCGAACACAGTACGGTCAACAAAACCACAAGCCCAAGAACCCAGTACAGCACAAACGTTCGATTTTGCGATGACAGACAAGCAACCACATGACGTTGCCAGAAGGCTTTCGCAAAATGTGGGTTGAGGATCATCCGCATTGGATAATAGAAGAGCGGCGTAAATATCAGGGCCGCACAGATAAGACTTTGCACATCCACGACGCCATAAACCAACGAATGGGTGCCAAAGTAGCTGGAAACATTGACGGGAAAATCAAGGTAGTGGCCAACCAGGTACATAACAACTTTGATAATCGCCGGGGCAACAAAACCAATCCAGAAAACTACGGCGCCCATATGATGGCTGGGTAATCCGTAACGCCACCGCCGGCCAACGATCCATCGCAACATCAACGATGAGATCAGCACGCCCAGTAACTGGCAGGTAAGCAAAACGACTGCCTGGAAAAGCGTCAGATGAACTACGAAATTGTTGACGACTAAAAAGGTAATGATCAGAGGAATAACGGCGTGACGACCAAACAGCAGAACGATAGCGAACGCTGCACTAAGCGGTAACCAGGCCAGATAAGCTTCAGTACCATCAATAACGGCTTTAGGCGAGACAAAGCGAGCAAAGGGAATTGCGATTAAAGAGAGAGCTAATGCTATAAAAAACTTACGCGACAAAATATCTGTATTCAATCTCATTAGTATTCAGAACTGCATCCTTGTCGATACACCTATAACCCAGACTGATACTATGGGCATTATTCGAGCGAATCAAGGTGCTAAAGGAGGAAATTCCGACTAAACAAGGCGGAACAGGAATAATGTTGTGGCTGGTTTAGAAACAGTATAGACAAACAAAAAACCCCCGCCACAGGCGAGGGTTTAAATTTGGTGGAGCTAAGCGGGATCGAACCGCTGACCTCTTGCATGCCATGCAAGCGCTCTCCCAGCTGAGCTATAGCCCCAACGGTGCTTTTACGTTCCAAACCTGATGGGAGCAGGATTTGGTGGAGCTAAGCGGGATCGAACCGCTGACCTCTTGCATGCCATGCAAGCGCTCTCCCAGCTGAGCTATAGCCCCAACGTAAAGCGTGTCGTGTTGACGGGCGGCATAATATGAATTCCATTGCGAGGTGTCAACGGCAAAATGCTGCGCGGCAAACTAATCGCTGAAAAAGCAGGCAGATGAATAACATTCCGAGCACGCTCGCAGAGAGAAGTTAAACCTGTCACGCTTTCTCATAAAAGGATGCTATAACATGAACTCGTAATTCCCACACTGCGATTCAGGAAATAGCATGCTCAAGGAACGAATGACACCGGAAGAAATCGCCCACCTGACTGGCTACAGTCGGCAAACGGTTAATAAATGGGTACGCAAGGAAGGATGGCAAACATCACCCCGTCCAGGCGTTCAGGGTGGAAAAGCCCGCCTGGTCCATATTAACGATCAGGTCAGGGAATTTATCTATAGCGCGCAACGCGCATCCGACACTACCGCGACTTACTCCACGCAGAATGGGAATGACAATGCGTTTCATGGCCTGTTGCTGAATCTGGCGCAGGAAATGACGCTTGAAGAGCAGCGACAGTTAACCTCGTTACTGTTGCGTGAAGGGATCAGCGGCCTGCTGCAACGTTTGGGTATCCGTGGCGCATAATCGTAATGAAAAGACTCAAAGATAAAATGTCTACCGAAGAGCTGGCTCGCTGTCTGGGAATGACGCGTCAGACAATCAACCGCTGGATCCGCGAACAACACTGGCAAACCGAACCTATGCCGGGCGTGAAAGGTGGCCGCGCAAGGTTGATACATATCACGCAACAGGTGAGAGACTTTCTGGCTAATACGCCTGCCCTGCTCCATATTGACGCATTCGACGCGCAAATGAATGAACCGGCGAAAAGCTACTCGACCAACGAAGCGAACGTTATCTGGCAACAGATCAGCGATACCTTACAGGTGATGACGCCAGACGAGATGGAAAAGCTGAATGTTTTGCTGCGTCGTGAAGGCATTTGCGGGTTTATGTCGCGGCTTGGGTTGAGCGAAACCCAGGGATAAAAAACGGGCTTTCGCCCGTTTTAGACTGATGATGAACGCTAAATTGCCTGATGCGCTACGCTTATCAGGCCTACAAGGTTTCTGCAATATATTGGATTTGCAATATTTTGTAGGCTGGATAAGACGTTTACGCCGCATCCGGCAAAACAAAGCGCACTTTGTCAGCAATCTGAAACGGGCTTTCGCCCGTTTCTTATTACTGCTGGCTTTCGCGCTCAGCAATAAAGCCCAGCGCTTTGTTGATGCGCTCGATGCTACGGTTTTTACCAATCGCATGAACGGTTACGTCCAGCGCTGGCGATTGACCTGCACCCGTTACGGCTACGCGCAGTGGCATCCCCACTTTACCCATGCCCACTTCCAGCTCATCGGCAGTCGCCTGAATCGCGTGGTGAACATTTTCCGCCGTCCAGTCAGTGATGGCAGACAGTTTATCGCGCACTACTTCCAGCGGCTGACGCGCAACTGGACGCAGGTGTTTTTTCGCCGCATCTGCGTCAAACTCAGCGAAATCTTCGTAGAAGTAACGGCAGCTCTGCGCCATCTCTTTCAGCGTTTTGCAACGCTCGCCCAGCAGTTTCACCAGCTCAGACAGCTGCGGCCCCACGCGGGTGTCGATATTTTCCTGCTCAATATGCCACTGCAGATGCGTTGCAACATACTCGGCGGGCAGATTGTTGATGTAGTGATGGTTCAGCCACTGCAGTTTTTCAGTGTTGAAGGCGCTGGCAGATTTACTCACCGCGCTCAGGGTGAAGAATTTAATCATCTCTTCACGGGTGAAGATTTCCTGATCGCCATGAGACCAACCTAAACGCACCAGATAGTTCAGCAGCGCTTCCGGCAGGTAGCCGTCGTCGCGATACTGCATCACGCTGACTGCGCCGTGACGTTTAGAGAGTTTTTTACCGTCATCGCCGTTGATCATCGACACGTGCGCGTAAACCGGTACCGGCGCATTCAGCGCTTTCAGAATGTTGATCTGACGCGGCGTATTGTTGATATGGTCTTCACCACGGATTACGTGGGTGATTTCCATATCCCAGTCATCCACCACAACGCAGAAGTTGTAGGTTGGGGAACCATCGGTACGACGGATGATCAGATCGTCCAGCTCCTGGTTGCTGAACTCGATCGGGCCGCGGATCTGGTCATCAAAGATAACCGAACCTTCCTGCGGGTTCGCGAAACGCACCACGCATGGCTCATCATCGGCGTGATGTTCATGGTTGTGGCGGCAGCGGCCGTCATAACGCGGTTTTTCACCTTTTGCCATCTGCTCTTCACGCAGCGCTTCCAGACGCTCTTTGGAGCAGTAGCATTTATAGGCGGTGCCCGCTTCCAGCATTTCGTCGATAACATTGTTGTAGCGATCGAAACGCTTGGTCTGATAGTACGGGCCTTCGTCCCATTCCAGATTCAGCCAGTTCATGCCATCCATAATGGCTTCGATAGCTTCCGGCGTGGAGCGCTCGAGATCGGTGTCTTCAATACGCAGCACAAACTCACCGTCGTGATTACGTGCAAAAAGCCAGGAGTAAAGAGCAGTACGAGCACCGCCGACGTGCAGATAGCCTGTCGGGCTGGGCGCGAAGCGAGTTTTGATTTTCATTAAATGGCCTTACGTTTATTAAAGATGCCGACAACCGGCAAAACCTGGAACTTAGAAGGGCAATATTCTATCACTCCTGGCTGATTCCTCAATCTTCATCCCTCATCACGCTCAAAGTTAGTCGTTTTTGTATAGAAATCATGCATGAGCGCATAAAACCCCACCGCATTGTTTAATTTTACGACGAACAAACAAATTCTTTAGAAAATGCGTTGACTCATTTTCAACTCTCCCTATAATGCGACTCCACACAGCGGGGGTGATTAGCTCAGCTGGGAGAGCACCTCCCTTACAAGGAGGGGGTCGGCGGTTCGATCCCGTCATCACCCACCAACTACTTTATGTAGTCTCCGCCGTGTAGCAAGAAATTGAGAAGTGGGTGATTAGCTCAGCTGGGAGAGCACCTCCCTTACAAGGAGGGGGTCGGCGGTTCGATCCCGTCATCACCCACCACTTTCTCGCCAGCTGGATTTCTTGCAACAATGTGAAGTACCGAAGTGGGTGATTAGCTCAGCTGGGAGAGCACCTCCCTTACAAGGAGGGGGTCGGCGGTTCGATCCCGTCATCACCCACCACTTCGGGTCGTTAGCTCAGTTGGTAGAGCAGTTGACTTTTAATCAATTGGTCGCAGGTTCGAATCCTGCACGACCCACCAATGTAAAAAGGCGCCCTAAAGGCGCCTTTTTGCTATGCGCAAAAATCAACGATTCGAACCTGCAGCAGGTTCGGTGTTGAGCGTAGCGAAACAACGGAGCCGCTCACGGCGACGGCCCGAAGGGCGAGCGAAGCGAGTCATCCTGCACGACCCACCAATGTAAAAAGGCGCCCTAAAGGCGCCTTTTTGCTATGCGTGATTCACAAGATAGAATTTTTTCTTACTCAAGTTCCCCGTTCTTCTGCCGATATTATCTCGTACAGCGACGAGGACTGAGCAATGGCCACTATATCTTCAACATCGATTCCTTCCATACAAACACAACGTAGTAACAAGGCGCCAGAAGGTAACGATATTGCTTCTCAAATTGCGCGCATCAGTCAGCAAATCGTTAAACTCACTCAGCAACTTAAAGAGATTGCAGACACGAACGGCAGTGCAGAAGATAAGCAAAAACAGGCTGAATTAATTCAACAGCAAATTACCCTCCTGGAAGCGCAACTGGCGCAGTTGCAGAGACTGCAGGCGGAAAGAGCGCAGGAGCGGGAGCAACGTTCATCACTGAATGCATCCCTTCCGGGTTCCGTTGAAAAAACGTCACATATTGATATCTATATCTGATACAACGGATCCCCTTCCCGCCCTGCCATTAACGCGCAGCCTTCATCACGCACTACATCCCACAAAGCTTCAGCGGCGGTTGAAAGCGAACGGTTTTTCCTGCGCGCCAGCATCAGCTGGCGTTCCACCACTGGCGTTATACGTTTCACCACCAACGGGCTGCCCTCCGGTAACGGTAGCGCCAGCGCCGGAAGAATGCTGATGCCGATACCGGCGGCCACCATCGGGAAAAGCGTCGCCGGGTGACCAATCTCCTGCACGATATCCGCCTGAATAGCGTTACGTGCCAGCGCGGCGTCAATCAGCGGGCGGCTGCCTGAAGCGTAATCCTGTAACACCAGTTTTGCGCCCTGTAGCGCCTGCCAGGGCACATAATCCCGGGCTGCCAGCGGGTGTTCACGATGGCAAAGCAGAAAAAAAGGTTCGGAAAGAATGGCTTCACACTGCAGATCGCCCACTGCGCCAGGATCGATGACAATGCCAAAATCTACATCCCCCTGGCGGATACTTTCCATCACCCACTGCTGCGGACGATCGTGCAGGACAAACTGAATATCCGGATAGCGGCGATGACTTTCGGCAATACATTGCGGAATAAGATGCGCGGAAATGGTCTGGCTGGCGGCGACGCGGACTTTTCCACTCAACTGTTGCCCCATACGCCCGGCGTCACGCAGGGTACTGTTCAGTTCATCCAGCAACCTCTCCAGACGCAAAGCCAGCTGTTGCCCTGCCTCAGTGAGCACCACTTCGCGCGTGGTTCTGTCGAGCAGACGAAGGCCGGTATGGTGCTCCAGCTCCTTCACGCTGTGACTTACCGCCGACTGGCTCAAGCCGATACGCTCTCCCGCGCGACTGAAACTTTTCTCCTGCGCCACCGTGACGAAAACCTTTAATTGCTTTAGCGAATAATTCATCTATTTTCTTCATGAATGGATGCAATAAATCAATTTTATTTCTCAAACTGAAAGAAGCACAATAGCGCCATCGATTTTCAGGAGTCTTTATGAAACTTTTTCGTATTCTTGATCCGTTTACGTTGACGCTCATTACCGTGGTGCTGCTGGCCTCTTTCTTCCCGGCACGCGGCGAGTTTGTGCCGTTTTTTGAACATCTGACCACCGCCGCGATTGCGCTGCTGTTTTTTATGCACGGTGCCAAATTGTCTCGCGAAGCGATTATCGCCGGGGGCAGCCACTGGCGATTACACCTGTGGGTAATGTGCAGCACTTTCATTCTCTTCCCGGTGCTGGGCGTGCTGTTGGTGTGGTGGTCACCGGTGGCGGTGGATCCGGCGCTTTATACCGGTTTCCTCTATCTGTGCATTCTGCCGGCAACCGTCCAGTCAGCAATCGCGTTTACGTCGCTTGCGGGCGGGAACGTTGCGGCGGCGGTCTGTTCTGCGTCAGCGTCCAGCCTGCTGGGGATTTTCCTGTCGCCGTTGCTGGTTGGTTTGCTGATGAACATGCACGGCGCGGAAGGTAGCCTTGAGCAGGTTGGTAAAATTATGCTGCAACTGCTGTTGCCGTTCGTGCTTGGGCATCTTTCTCGCCCGTGGACCGGCGCGTTTGTCGCGAAGCATAAAAAGTGGATTGGCAAAACCGACCAGACCTCCATTCTTTTAGTGGTTTACTCGGCATTCAGCGAAGCGGTGGTGAACGGTATCTGGCACAAAGTGGGCATGGGTTCGCTGCTGTTTATTGTGGTGGTGAGTATCATCCTGCTGGCGATTGTCATTGCCGTGAACGTACTTGTGGCACGTAAAGCAGGCTTCAATAAAGCGGACGAAATTACGATTGTGTTCTGCGGCTCGAAGAAAAGCCTGGCGAACGGGATACCGATGGCGAACATCCTGTTCCCGACATCGGTTATCGGCATGATGGTACTGCCGCTGATGATATTCCATCAGATCCAGTTGATGGTGTGCGCGGTACTGGCGCGTCGTTACAAACAGCAGGCAGAAAAATTGCAGGCCGAAGAGCAGGCCCGCGCGGCCAGGACATCCGACGCTTAACGCTTCAGGGGCTGCACCAGCTGGGTCAGCCCCTCGGTTTTAATCAGCAGCGTTAAGGCCATCAGCTCGCCCAGATGCCCGGCAGGAAACTGATCCTTACGGGCAAACCACAGCAGATACTCTTCGGGGACGTCAATCAACCGACGCCCCTTGTATTTACCAAACGGCATTTCCGTATTGGCGATTTCAATGAGCTGCGCCTTATCCATATCAGGCGCCTAACAGCCGCAGCATTTCGGCTTCATCAATGACCTCAATCCCCAGCTCCTGCGCTTTCGCAAGCTTAGAGCCTGCTGCTTCACCGGCAATCACGAGGTCAGTTTTCTTCGACACGCTGCCCGCCACTTTTGCGCCGAGTTCCACCAAACGCGCCTTTGCGTCATCGCGCGACATCTGGCTCAGGCTACCGGTCAGGACAACCGTTTTCCCGGCAAACGGGCTGTCGATCTCTTCAGCATTGATCATAACCGCCGCAGGCCAGTTCACGCCCTCTTTCAGCAACTGCTGGATGACGTCGCGATTGCTCTCTTCTGCAAAGAAGTTAAAGACATGCGTGGCAACCACAATGCCGACGTCCGGCACTTTTTGCAGCTCTTCAATCGATGCGGCTTCCAGTGCCTCCAGCGTGCCGAAATAACCTGCCAGGCCAGCCGCCGTGGCTTCACCCACTTCCCGGATACCGAGTGCATAGAGGAAGCGTGCAAAGGTGGTGTTTTTCGCTTTTTCCAGCGCGTTGACCACATTTTGCGCCGATTTCGGCCCCATACGATCGAGACCGGTCAGCTTACCTGCGGTTAACGTGAACAGATCGGCAGGGGTGTGGACGTACTCTTTTTCCACCAGTTGGTCGATAATTTTATCGCCCATACCGTCAACATCCAGCGCACGGCGCGAGACAAAGTGCTTCAGCGACTCTTTGCGCTGCGCCCCGCAAATCAGGCCGCCGGTACAGCGAGCCACTGCTTCACCTTCCACGCGCTCAACGTCAGACTGACAAACCGGGCAGTGGGTCGGGAACACAACTTCCTGCGTCTCTTCCGGGCGCTCGGAAAGCACCACGTTGACCACCTGCGGGATAACATCCCCGGCACGGCGAATCACCACTTTATCGCCAATACGCAGCCCAAGACGTTCGATTTCATCGGCATTATGCAGCGTGGCATTGCTGACCAGTACGCCCGCGACCTGCACCGGTTCAAGGCGCGCAACCGGGGTGATGGCTCCGGTACGGCCCACCTGGAACTCTACGTCGCGCACAAAGGTCATTTGTTCCTGAGCCGGGAATTTAAAGGCCACCGCCCAGCGTGGAGCGCGCGCGACAAAGCCCAGTTGTTCCTGCAATGCCAGCGAGTCGACTTTAATCACCACGCCGTCGATATCAAAGCCGAGCGTCGGGCGATCTTCTTCAACCTTGTGATAGTAAGCGAGCACTTCCTCCGGGGAGGAGCAGAGTTTTACGCGATCGCTCACCGGTAAACCCCAGGCTTTAAATTGCTGCAAACGCCCCATGTGGCTGGCGGGCAATTCGCCCCCCTCCAGAATACCCACGCCGTAGCAGAAGAAAGTAAGTGGTCGCTTCGCAGTGATCCTCGGGTCAAGCTGACGCAGTGAACCTGCCGCCGCGTTACGCGGGTTGGCAAATAATTTGCCACCGGTACGTCGCGCGTCATCATTGATTTTTTCAAACCCCGCCTGCGGCAGGAACACTTCACCACGCACTTCGAGGCGTGCCGGGATATTGTCTCCACGCAGTTTTAGCGGAATCGCACGAATGGTGCGCACGTTAGCGGTGATGTCTTCCCCGGTGGTGCCATCGCCACGCGTCGCCGCCTGCACCATGACGCCGTTTTCATAAAGAATACTCACCGCCAGGCCATCCAGCTTCAGCTCACAGCAATAGACCAGCGCATCACTGCTTTTCAGTCGATCCTGCACGCGCTTGTTGAAAGCGAGGAAGCTCTCTTCATCAAACACGTTATCCAGCGACAGCATAGGCACTTCGTGACGCACCTGGCTGAACGCGGCCAGCGGCGATGCACCCACGCGTTGCGTCGGCGAATCTGGCGTAATAAGTTCGGGATGTTGCGCCTCAAGCTCGCGCAACTCGCGCATCAGGCGGTCATACTCGGCGTCCGGAACTTCCGGCGCATCCATAACGTGGTAAAGGTATTCATGATGGCGAAGCGTGGTTCGCAGTTCATTCAGTTGTTGTTCGATCGGTTCCATATCACACCATCAATGATAAAAAACCCCCGACAGGCGGGGGTTCAGGGAGAGTTGATAAAACGCCAGCCGTGATCAGGCGTTCGATTCCAGCACGTCGCGGATACGGTCCTGGTATTCGCGCAGTTTCTGCGGCGTCATCATCCGACGTTGATCGTCAAGCACCACACCACCTACTTCATCGGCAATATACTGTGCGGACTGCAACATCAGTTTGAAGTTTTGCAACGCATCGCCGTAAGCCGGTACCTGCATAAAGATAGTAATACCTGGCGTCGCCATATCAGCCATATTTTCCGGGTCGAAGGTGCCAGGTTTCAGCATGTTCGCCAGGCTGAAGAGCGCAGGGCCACTGCCGTCAGGGCTTAAGTGGCGATGGAAAATATTCATATCGCCAAATTTGAACCCGGCCTGCTGAATACTGTTCAGCAGCAGTTCGCCGTTGATCTGCGTGCCCTGATGTGCGGAGACGTTCATTACAATAACGGTCTCTTTACGCTCAGGTTTCGCGGGTGCTTCTTCAACCGGTTTAGGCTCTGGCTGCTGTACCGCGGCTGGCGCAGGTTGTGGTTGCGCGACCTGAGGTTCTGGCGCAGCAGGCTGTGGCGGAGCAACCGGTTGAGGCTGCGGCGCGGCGGGCTGCACCGGCTGAGGTGCGGCAACAGGCTGCGGCTGCGAATGAGGTTTTGGCTGATGAACCGGCTGTGGCTGCGCATGCGTCTGTTGTACAGGCGAATGCTGGACAGGCGGTTGCTGCACGCGCGGCTGTTGAGGCTGCGGTGCGGATGGCCGGGCTGGCTCCTCGTGGCGCACAGGCTGTTGCACCTGACGCTCATACGGGGGCTGGTACTGGTGCGAAGGCGCCTGATGAGGTGCGTCATGCTCCCCTGCAACGCCCGGGGCGTGATTGACCTTGTGGACTCGAACTTCTCCCACGCCTTCATCACTATCATCAAAGCCATCATCAGACTCGTCGTCTTCACGAGACTTCATGCGTTTTAGTGGGCGATCGCGGAACATTGACGAGCGCTCTTTACGGCTGGTCCAGAAACCATGAACCAGAAGAGCGAGTATGGCGATCGCGCCAACAATGATTAATATCAGACGCAAATCCTGCATCATTATATTCTCTGTTGTTCTAACACCTTGCCACCACGGCAAACATTTACTCCCTAAGAGTATTTGCCCAACACGTCAAGTGCAAGTGCGCACATGACATTCCCCGCAGAAAGATAACCTAAATCGTGCTTTTTGCTGTTTTTTCGAACATTTCCTAACTGGTCATTCCCTGACAACCCGATAATATACGCAGGTAATTTCGTAGCTGTCAGACACAGGAGTATTTGCTGACCATGGTTTCATCATCCACCCCTTCCCCGCGCAGCGGTCTCTACTATTTCTCGCAGGGCTGGAAACTGATCGGGTTACCCGGCATTCGCCGGTTTGTTATTTTACCGTTGCTGGTCAACATTGTACTGATGGGGGGCGCGTTCTGGTGGCTGTTCAATAAGCTCGGGGAGTGGATCCCCTCGTTGATGGCACGAATCCCTGACTGGCTGCAATGGCTGAGCTACCTCTTATGGCCGGTGGCGGTTATTTCGATTTTGCTGGTCTTCGGCTATTTCTTCTCGACTATCGCGAACTGGATTGCCGCGCCGTTTAACGGCCTGCTGGCGGAACAGCTGGAAGCGCGTCTGACCGGCGCGACGCCGCCGGATACCGGTGTGCTGGGCGTAGTAAAGGATGTGCCGCGTATCATGAAGCGTGAGTGGCAAAAGCTGGCGTGGTATCTGCCGCGTGCGCTGGTGCTGTTGGTGCTCTATTTCATCCCCGGCATCGGGCAGACGGCCGCGCCAGTATTATGGTTCCTGTTCAGCGCATGGATGCTGGCGATTCAATATTGCGATTATCCGTTCGACAACCATAAAGTGCCGTTTAAAACGATGCGCGCGTCTCTACGCGAGCGCAAGGTTTTGAACATGCAGTTCGGCGCGCTGGCGAGTCTTTTCACTATGATCCCGGTGTTAAACCTGGTCATCATCCCGGTCGCCATCTGCGGCGCAACGGCGATGTGGGTCGACTGCTATCGCGATAAACACGCAATGTGGAAGTAACCATTTAAGGCGCTCGCACCCGTGAGCGCCGTTATGCTTTCCTTATTCCATCCTGACAGCCATTATTTCCCTTCTGAATATAGATATGCTAATTACTTACTTCCGCAGAATCTTTAAGCAGGTATGCTGGGGCAGTACCCCAAATTTCATACAGTTAAGGACAGGCCATGAGTAAGATTTTTGAAGATAACTCGCTGACTATCGGTCATACGCCGCTGGTTCGACTGAACCGCATCGGTAACGGACGCATTCTGGCGAAGGTAGAATCACGCAACCCAAGCTTCAGCGTTAAGTGCCGTATCGGTGCCAACATGATTTGGGATGCAGAAAAACGTGGCGTGCTGAAACCGGGCGTGGAGTTGGTTGAACCAACCAGCGGTAATACCGGTATCGCGCTGGCCTATGTTGCCGCCGCGCGTGGCTACAAACTGACGCTGACCATGCCGGAAACCATGAGTATTGAACGCCGTAAGCTGTTGAAAGCGCTGGGGGCAAACCTCGTGCTGACCGAAGGCGCGAAAGGCATGAAAGGTGCGATTCAAAAAGCAGAAGAAATTGTTGCCAGCGATCCGGAAAAATTCCTGTTGCTGCAGCAGTTCAGCAACCCGGCTAACCCGGAAATTCATGAAAAGACCACCGGCCCTGAAATCTGGGAAGATACCGATGGTCAGGTTGATGTGTTTATCGCCGGCGTCGGTACTGGCGGTACGCTGACCGGCGTGTCGCGTTATATTAAAGGCACAAAAGGCAAAACCGATTTGATTTCCGTCGCGGTTGAGCCGACAGATTCCCCGGTCATTGCCCAGGCGCTGGCGGGCGAAGAGATCAAACCAGGCCCACACAAAATTCAGGGCATAGGCGCAGGTTTCATTCCTGGCAACCTTGACCTTAAGCTGGTTGATAAAGTTGTCGCTATCACTAACGAAGAAGCCATTTCCACCGCGCGTCGCCTGATGGAAGAAGAGGGTATTCTGGCAGGCATCTCTTCTGGAGCAGCTGTTGCAGCAGCGTTGAAACTTCAGGAAGATGAAACCTTTACCAATAAGAATATTGTGGTTATTCTACCGTCATCGGGTGAGCGTTATCTGAGCACCGCATTGTTTGCCGATCTCTTCACAGAGAAAGAGCTGCAACAGTAGTGCCAGCATGTTAAAAGCGCGTAAAAAAGCACCCTTTTGGGTGCTTTTTTGTGGCGCGCATCAAACTTTTACCCCCCCTGGCATTGCTTCACCGCATCAGGTCTGGTATTTAACATTCAGATTTATTTTGATGCGCGAAATTATTCATTTCCGGATTTGCACAAGCTGAATCGATTTTATGATTTGGTTCAAATCTCGCTTTCGCGGCATAATGTTTAATGATAAGCGAAACGCCGAAGGCCAGAAGCGCAAGAATCGGATACGCTTGTACCGATTCCGGCGCTCAGAATCGTGACATCGCTGATTACTACAGGCTAAAGTCAGGCCACCAGGCTAGACTTTAGTTCCACAACACTAAACCTATAAGTTGGGGAAATATAATGTTCCAGCAAGAAGTTACCATTACCGCTCCGAACGGTCTGCATACCCGCCCTGCTGCTCAGTTTGTTAAAGAAGCGAAAGGCTTCACTTCTGAGATCACTGTGACCTCCAACGGCAAAAGCGCTAGCGCGAAAAGCCTGTTCAAACTGCAAACTCTGGGCCTGACTCAGGGTACCGTTGTGACCCTGTCCGCTGAAGGTGAAGACGAACAAAAAGCAGTTGAGCATCTCGTTAAGCTGATGGCTGAACTCGAGTAATTTCCAGAGTTCTTTTTCATATCAGTCACAAGTAAGGTAGGGTTATGATTTCAGGCATTTTAGCATCCCCGGGTATCGCTTTCGGTAAAGCACTGCTGCTGAAAGAAGATGAGATTGTCATCGACCGGAAAAAAATTTCTGCCGATAAGGTTGATCAGGAAGTTGAGCGTTTTCTGGCTGGTCGCGCCAAGGCGTCGGCACAGTTAGAAGCCATCAAAACTAAAGCTGGCGAAACTTTCGGTGAAGAAAAAGAAGCTATCTTCGAAGGGCACATCATGCTGCTCGAAGATGAAGAGCTGGAGCAGGAAATCATAGCCCTGGTTAAAGATAAGCACATGACGGCTGACGCAGCGGCTCATGAGGTTATCGAAGGTCAGGCGACTGCCCTGGAAGAACTGGATGATGAATACCTGAAAGAGCGTGCGGCTGACGTACGTGACATCGGTAAGCGCCTGCTGCGCAACATCCTGGGTCTGGCAATCATCGATCTGAGCGCAATTCAGGAAGAAGTTATCCTGGTTGCGGCTGACCTGACCCCGTCCGAAACCGCACAGCTGAACCTGAAGAAGGTGCTGGGCTTTATCACTGACGTCGGTGGCCGTACTTCTCACACTTCTATCATGGCGCGTTCTCTGGAACTGCCTGCGATTGTAGGTACCGGCAACGTCACCTCTCAGGTGAAAAACGACGACTATCTGATTCTGGATGCCGTAAACAACAAAGTTTACGTCAACCCGACTAACGAAGAGATCGAAAAACTGCGCGCCGTTCAGGAGCAAGTTGCGACTGAAAAAGCTGAACTGGCAAAACTGAAAGATCTGCCGGCCATTACTCTTGATGGTCACCAGGTTGAAGTGTGCGCCAACATCGGTACCGTGCGTGACGTTGAAGGCGCTGAGCGCAATGGCGCTGAAGGCGTTGGTCTCTATCGTACTGAATTCCTGTTCATGGATCGTGACGCGCTGCCAACTGAAGAAGAACAGTTTGCGGCGTACAAAGCCGTTGCTGAAGCGTGTGGCTCACAGGCGGTTATCGTCCGTACCATGGACATCGGTGGCGACAAAGAGCTGCCGTACATGAACTTCCCGAAAGAAGAGAACCCGTTCCTGGGCTGGCGTGCCGTGCGTATCGCAATGGATCGTAAAGAGATCCTGCGTGACCAGGTTCGTGCCATCCTGCGTGCGTCCGCTTTCGGTAAACTGCGCATCATGTTCCCGATGATCATCTCTGTTGAAGAAGTCCGCGCTCTGCGCAAAGAGATCGAAATCTACAAACAGGAACTGCGCGACGAAGGTAAAGCATTTGATGAGTCCATTGAGATTGGCGTGATGGTGGAAACACCGGCTGCGGCCACGATTGCTCGTCATTTAGCCAAAGAAGTTGATTTCTTTAGTATCGGTACCAATGATTTAACGCAGTACACTCTGGCAGTTGACCGTGGTAATGATATGATTTCACATCTTTACCAACCAATGTCACCGTCCGTCCTTACGCTTATCAAGCAGGTTATTGATGCTTCTCATGCGGAAGGTAAATGGACTGGCATGTGTGGTGAGCTTGCAGGCGACGAACGTGCTACACTTCTGTTGCTGGGTATGGGTCTGGACGAATTCTCAATGAGCGCCATTTCTATCCCACGCATTAAGAAGATCATTCGTAACACGAACTTCGAAGATGCGAAGGTATTAGCAGAGCAAGCTCTTGCTCAACCGACAACGGACGAGTTAATGGCGCTGGTTAACAAGTTCATTGAAGAAAAAACAATCTGCTAATCCACGAGTTCGGCCCAATTACTGCTTAGGAGAAGATCATGGGTTTGTTCGACAAATTGAAATCTCTGGTTTCTGACGACAAAAAAGACACCGGTACTATTGAGATTATTGCACCGCTCTCTGGCGAGATCGTTAACATTGAAGACGTGCCGGATGTAGTTTTTGCTGAAAAAATCGTTGGCGACGGTATTGCCATCAAACCAACTGGCAACAAAATGGTTGCGCCGGTTGATGGGACTATCGGCAAGATTTTTGAAACCAACCATGCCTTCTCTATCGAATCCGATAGCGGCATTGAGCTGTTCGTTCACTTCGGTATCGACACCGTTGAACTGAAAGGCGAAGGTTTCAAACGTATCGCTGAAGAAGGCCAACGTGTGAAAGTCGGCGACCCGGTAATCGAATTCGATCTGCCGCTGCTGGAAGAGAAAGCCAAGTCTACTCTGACTCCGGTTGTTATCTCCAACATGGACGAGATCAAAGAGCTGATCAAACTGTCCGGTAGCGTAACTGTGGGTGAAACCCCGGTTATCCGCATCAAGAAGTAATTCTTGCTGAACTGAAAAAGGCGCCGAAAGGCGCTTTTTTGTCTCTAATGCTCCTTTGTTGGCTCGCTGACGTATACTTCCAGTTCATCAGACAAAAATGGATGGAAGATGAAAGCGGTCGGAACAAAACTAAGAACGTTCACCACCCTTTTCTGCGTGCTGACAATCCTTGTGGGTGGCGCGGTGTTAACCTGGTTTCAGGTGATTGGCGCAGAGCTTGAGCAAACTTCTGCGGTGGCAAAAAAGACCGTGCAAAAAATCGATACGCTGCTGAATGCATCCCGACTGGCAGCAACAAAAGCCCATCCTCTGCTTTCACAACCCTGCACCGCCCAAGCGCGTACCGAACTTGAACGGCTGGTGGTTTCCGTTCCGCATATTCGCATCATCAATCTTTATAAAGATAAGATTCTGTACTGCTCTTCCTATGATGATACCAACGCAATCAACATGAATTATTCGGCGTATAACGCGCATGAGTTGAGCATCATTGATGATAAGACCATCTCACCGGGCGATAAGGTAATTGTGCTGCAAACGGCATATCCGGATGGGATGATTACCTCAAGTTTCAGTAGCCAGTGGTTGGCCGAGGTACTGGAACTATTAAGCAACCAGCGGCCTCTGACGTTACATATTGGCGATACGGTGATACGACAAAACCACAATACGTCTGCGGAAGATAACGCCAGGCATGTCAATGTGCAGTCAGAGAAGTTCCCCTACTCCGTTGATTATCCTGCCTGGAAGACAATTCCTGTTTCGTTGTATCTGCAACAGGGCTGGCTGTCGTTGCTGCTAACGCTGTGCCTGGCGCTGATCGTCGGGGTTGTGCTGTGGCGACATATTCTTCATCGCCCTACTCTGTATGAAAACCTTGAACGCGCCATCGCTGAAGGGGAAATCGTCCCATGGTATCAACCGGTCATCCACAGCGGCTCAGGGAAATTCTACGGCGTGGAAGTGCTTGCACGTTGGGTGACGCCTTCTGGAGAGATCATCTCGCCCGACAGCTTTATTCCGATTGCTGAAGAGAGTGGGCTGATTGTGCCGTTGACACGCAAATTAATGGCGCTGGCAGGCGATGAACTGCCTTCCCTGCTTGAGGCGCGCCCCCTGCCTTTCCATGTAAGTTTTAATTTCACCGCCTCACATATTCAGACACCGAACTTTATCGACGAGTGTCGCGCATTTCTGAAACGCTTCCCGGAAAACAGTATTCGCCTCACCGCAGAAATCACCGAGCGTGAGCCGTTTGAGAAGGTTAATGAGCTTAAAGAAACGCTCATATTTCTCGAAAGCCGCGGTGTCACCATCGCACTGGATGATTTTGGTACCGGTTATTCCAATCTGAATTTACTCACCGGTTTGCCGGTCGGGCTGATTAAAATCGATAAGCTGTTTGTAAACGGGATTTCCAGCGCGACGGACTCGACCAAACTGATTGATTGTGTTATCGATATGGCAAAGTCGCTGGGGATGAAAATCATCGTTGAAGGCGTGGAAACGGAGTATCAGGTGGCATATCTGACGCATAAACAGGTCGATTACTTTCAGGGCTACTACTTTTCTAAACCCCTGCCCGTCAGCGAACTGGCTACTGTGGTGAAAAAAACATACCGCATTCCGCAGCTTGCAGAAATTTCCCACGCCTGACGACGTGGGAAACGTTTTACAACGGAGGCAACATCAGCTCATGGCACTCGTGTTCATGGGTCCAGGTCATGACCTGCAGGACGCGATTGGCCGCGCGTTCCGCCGCATCGCCCAGCGATGCGCCTTCCAGCAGGCGACTCACTAACTCAGCACAGAACAGGTCGCCGGTGCCTTTCAGGTCAGTGACGATTCTTGGGTGCTCAATGACGCGAATATCCTCTGCCGTCACCGCCACCACCGAGATAGCCTCAGGATTTTTCGACGGCGCACTGGTGATAATCACCCATTTTAAGGTGTCTGAAAGCAGACTACGCGCAGCCAGAATCGCCTCTTCGAGGGTATGACATGGCATATCGCTCAACATCTGCAACTCGAACAGATTCGGCGTAATGCCCTGCGCCTGCGGCAGTAAATGCCGGCGATACGCGAGGGGAATTTCCGCCTTCACATACATCCCGCTGTCGATGTCGCCGATAACCGGGTCGACCAGCACAAAAATATCGGGATGCGTTTGACGAATCGTTGCAAGCCAGTCAGCCAGCAGGGCAATCTGTTCCGCGCTGCCCATATAGCCGGTCGTCACCGCTTTAAGCGTTTGTAGCGCATTACGCTCTTCCAGTGCCAGCAAATATCCGCGGAACCACTCAGCCGGGATCACCCCGCCATAGAACGTGTCGTAATGGGGGGTGTTGCTGAACAATACCGTCGGCACCGCCATGACCTGCCAGCCGTGCTGCTTGATGGCCGGCACCGCAATACTGTTGCCCACGCTGCCATAAATAACCTGAGACTGCACGGCAACGATATCTGCCTGCAATGCCTGGCGCGTGTCGCTAAACAGCACCGATTGTATGTCGTCTTGCTGGTCCATTGTTTCTCCTCCCGCTGGACGGCGGGTCATGCGCTATCCACTATTGGCTCTATGTTATGCCAGCCAGAGGCAAAGGTCGATTCCCCCACGGGGTAATCATGCAGAAACATGAAAATCCAAAAATGAAGAAACCATCACAAATTCAATGAGAAACCCGGCAATTTACCAACGGTTTCTCCCAGCACACATATACTGAATATCACTACGATTAATACGGTGAACCCCCGCCAACCCACGAGGCCCATCGCGATGACCCAGGTACAGACCCAAATCAAGGCCGTTATCGAAGCCTGTGACCAGGCCATTTCGCAAGAAGATTACGATACGCTGATGAACTACTATGCCGAGGACGCCACGCTTGTGGTGAAGCCGGAGATGATTGTGAAAGGCAAAGAGAATATTCATAAAGCCTTTATCGCCATCGCCGACTTCTTCCAGCATCGCCTGGTGGTCACGCAGGGAAAAATGGAGATTATTGAAGGCGGCGACACGGCGCTGGTGATTATGGAAACCCGGCTGGATATTCCAACGGAAGACGGCGGCAGCACGCAGGTCACCAGGCGGGCAACCTATGTGTTTGCCCACCGCGATGAGCGCTGGCTTTGTACGATTGATAACTCCTACGGCACCGATTTACTAAACCCGAACGTGGTTTAAATCCCTGCTCCCTGGCTAAAATGCTCTTCCCCAAAAACCCCGGTAGAAAGGTAGCGATCGCCGCGATCGCAGATGATCGCCACCACCACCGCGCCGGGGTTGGCTTTTGCCACGCGTAACGCGCCAGCGACCGCACCGCCGGAGCTGACGCCGCAGAAAATGCCTTCCCGCACCGCCAGTTCGCGCATGGTATTTTCCGCATCACGCTGGTGAATATCGACGACCGCATCCACTAATGAAGCATTGAAAATACCCGGCATATACTCTGCCGGCCAGCGGCGAATCCCCGGAATGCTGCTGCCCTCTTCCGGCTGCAGGCCGACAATCATTACCGGTTTGGATTGCTCGCGCATAAACCGTGAAACACCGGTAATTGTGCCGGTCGTGCCCATACTGGAGACAAAATGCGTGATCCGTCCCCCGGTCTGCTGCCAGATTTCCGGCCCGGTGGTGGTGTAATGGGCGTAAGGGTTATCAGGATTATTGAACTGATCGAGCAGCTTACCTTCACCGCGATTCGCCATCTCCAGCGCCAGATCGCGCGCCCCTTCCATGCCCTGCTCTTTGGTGACAAGAATCAGTTCCGCACCGTAAGCGCGCATCGCCGCGCGACGTTCCTGGCTCATGTTGTCGGGCATCAGCAATTTCATGCGATAGCCCTTCAGCGCGGCAATCATCGCCAGCGCAATACCCGTGTTACCACTGGTGGCTTCAATCAGGACATCGCCCGGTTTTATTTCCCCGCGCTTTTCCGCCTCGACAATCATCGATAGCGCCGCACGATCTTTCACCGAACCTGCCGGGTTATTGCCTTCCAGCTTCACCCACACTTCACTGCCATTTTCCGGCCCCAGACGTTGTAATTTGACCAGCGGTGTATTGCCTATTGTTTGTTCTAATGTACTCACGTTCTTTGTCCATACGTAGGCCTGTAAAGACGCGCAAGCGTCACATCAGGCAACACATGCCGGATGCGGCGTGAACGCCTTATCCGGCCTACAAACCTTGCCATTAAAAAGCCCGGATCGCGGGAAGCGCCTCCGGGCGTTTTACATTCACTCAACCTATCAGGCAGTTTGCGCCAGAGCAAGCTCCCGCTCATGCGTTTCAATACGCTGATCACCGTTATACAGCCGCGCATGTTGCAGCCCGACGAACAGGCGATCGCCGCGCACAGGCGCATCATCCCCGCGCATCACCACGGTCAGCGGGTCGTCATACCACCCCAGCGGCTGCACAACTAATTGGGTGTAGTGGCCTTTCGGACTGGCTTCCAGTACCTGGACCGGCAGTGGCGATTCAAGGCTGGTGCGGCGGCTGATATCCACTTCCCACGGGCGCAGGAATAAATCTACTGGCCCCTGATAGGCAGGCGTATACCCCAGCGGCCAACGGTGCGCGCCAACGTGGAACTGGCCGCCGCGAACCGTTCCCTGTAAGCGGTTTACTTCACCCATAAATTCGAGCACAAAACGGGTCGCCGGTTCGCGCCATACCTGATCCGGCTCATCGGCCTGCTCGATATTGCCCTGGCTCATCACCACCACGCGGTTGGCGACTTCCATCGCCTCTTCCTGGTCGTGAGTAACGAACACGCTGGTGAATTTCAGTTCTTCATGCAGTTGACGCAGCCAGCGACGCAGCTCTTTACGCACCTGCGCATCCAGCGCGCCGAACGGTTCATCGAGCAGCAGAATTTGCGGTTCAACGGCAAGCGCACGCGCCAGCGCCACACGCTGTTTCTGACCGCCCGAAAGCTGTGCCGGATAACGATCCGCCAGATGGGCAAGCTGCACCATTTCCAGTAATTTGGTCACTTTCGCTTTGATCGCCGCCGTATTTGGCCGCTCGCGACGAGGCAGCACCGTCAGGCCGAAAGCGATATTGTCGAATACCGTCATATGGCGGAACAACGCGTAATGCTGGAACACGAAACCGACTTTACGGTCGCGCGCGTGCAGGCGGCTGACGTCAGTACCGTGAAAACGGATATGCCCACTGGTTTGATGTTCCAGCCCGGCGATAATACGCAGCAGCGTAGTTTTCCCGGAGCCGGACGGCCCCAGTAACGCGACCATCTGACCAGAAGGAATATCCAGTGAGATATCGTTCAGCACCTGGGTGCGACCAAAAGACTTCTTAATATTGGCAATCTCAATGCTCATGATGTTCCTCCTGCTGTGCGCGTTTTTCCTGATTCTCCAGGCGCCACTGCAACATACTCTTTAAAAACAGGGTGATAATCGCCATCAGCGTCAACAGTGCGGCGGCGGTAAAGGAGCCGACGGCGTTGTAGTCCTGCTCCAGCAATTCAATTTGTAACGGCAGCGACAGGGTTTCGCCGCGAATCGAGCCAGAAACCACCGATACCGCGCCAAACTCGCCAATTGCGCGGGCGTTGGTCAGCACCACGCCGTAAAGCAGCGCCCAGCGAATATTCGGCAGCGTGACGCGACGGAACATCTGCCAGCCGGATGCGCCTAGCAAAATCGCCGCTTCGTCTTCCTGGCTGCCCTGGCTTAACATCACCGGCACCAGCTCGCGCACCACAAACGGGCAGGTCACGAAGATGGTGACCAGTACCATCCCCGGCCACGAGAACATAATTTGCAGGTTATGCTCGTCGAGCCAACCGCCCAGCGGGCCATTGGAGCCGTAAAACAGCAGATACACCAGACCAGCAACCACCGGCGATACGGCAAACGGAATATCCAGCAGCGTCAGCAGTAACTGACGCCCAGGGAAGTTAAAGCGCGTCACCAGCCAGGCCAGCAGAATGCCAAAAACCAGGTTCACCGGTACGGCAATCAGCGCAATCAGCACCGTCAGCCAGATAGCATGTAGCATGTCCGGATCGGCCAGATTCTGTAAAACCGGCATCAGCCCTTTGCTGAATGCCTGCACGAAGATGTAAATCATCGGCACCAGCAGGATGAACGCCGACACCAGCATCCCGGTGCCAATCAGAAACCATTTGCCCCAGTTAATCGGGCGCGCGTCATAACGCTTCAACTGTGTCACTTCCGCCATTAATGACCTACCACACGCCGACCAAAGCGACTTTGCAGAGTGTTAATTGAGAACAGCAGCAGCAGTGATGCCGCAAGGATCACCGAGGCAATCGCGCTCGCTGCCGGATAATCAAACTCTTGTAAACGCACAAAAATCATCAGCGACGTCACTTCCGTCTTCCAGGCGATGTTCCCGGCGATAAAAATCACCGCACCGAACTCACCGAGGCTGCGGGTGAACGATAACGCCACGCCCGCCACCAGCGCCGGGGAAAGCTCCGGCAGTACAACCTTGCAGAAACTCTGCCAGCGCGTTGCGCCGAGGGTTTCCGCCGCTTCTTCGTATTCCGGGCCCAACTCTTCCAGTACCGGCTGCACCGTACGCACCACAAACGGGATGCTGGTAAAGGCCATCGCCACCGCAATCCCAAGCCAGGTATAGGTGACTTTGATATCAAATTTTGCCAGCCACTCGCCGTAAAAACCGTTTACGGAAAAGAGCGAGGCCAGCGTTAAACCGGCGACCGCCGTCGGCAACGCAAAGGGTAAATCCATCAGTGCATCAAGCAGCGTACGGCCTGGAAAGCGATAGCGGGTTAAAATCCACGCCATCAGCAGGCCGAAAACACCGTTAAAAATCGACGCCACAAACGCCGACAGCAGCGTCACTTTATAGGCCGCGACCACCTGCGGGTTGGTGATCACTTCCCAGTACTGCGCCCAGCTCATCTCTGAGAGCTGCATCACCAGCGCGGAAAGTGGCAGCAGTAAAATCAGGCACACAAACAGCAGACTGGTGCCCAGACTTAAGGTAAAGCCCGGCAACACGCGTCGTGAAGAAACTGCAAACATTACTTACGCCCCGCCGCTAACAGCTTGTCTAACTCGCCGCCGCTGGTGAAGTGGGTTTTCATCACTTCCGGCCAGGAGCCAAATTTGTCTTCCACGCGGAACAGTTCGGTCTGCGGGAATTTGTCTTTCAGTTTGTCCATCACTTCCGGGTTATTTACGCGGTAGTAATAGTCGGTAATGATGGTTTGCGCCTGCGGGCTGTAGAGCCAGTTCAGGTAAGCTTTGGCGGCTTTTTCCGTACCGTTGGCCTGCACGTTTTTATCAACCCACGCCACCGGGAATTCCGCCAGAATATTGGTTTTCGGAATCACCACTTCAAAGCCCTGCGCTTCATACTGTTTGCGAATGTTGTTCACTTCCGATTCGAAGCTTATCAGCACATCGCCCAGACCGCGCTCGGCAAACGTGGTGGTCGCGCCACGGCCACCGGTATCAAACACTTCAACGTTCTTCAGGAACTGGGTCATAAACTGTTCGGTTTTGGCTTTATCGCCACCGTCGGCTTTATCCGCGGCACCCCACGCGGCTAAATAGGTGTAACGCGCGTTGCCGGACGTTTTTGGATTCGGGAAAATCAGCTTCACGTCGGAGCGCACCAGATCGTTCCAGTCGTGGATATTCTTCGGGTTGCCCTTACGCACCAGGAAACCCATGGTGGAGTAGAACGGTGAACTGTTATTGGGCAGACGCGACTGCCAGTCGGCCGGAATAAGCTTGCCTTTATCATGCAGAATTTGTACGTCGGTCACCTGGTTATAAGTTACAACGTCCGCTTTTAAGCCCTGCAAAATCGCCAGCGCCTGTTTTGATGACCCGGCATGAGATTGTTTTATCGTCAGTTTATCGCCGCCGTTATCTTTGGCCCATTGTTGCTCAAACGGCGGATTCAGGGCAGCAAACAGCTCGCGAGAGACGTCATAAGAACTGTTCAGCAACTCAGTTGCCTGCGCCTGCGCGACCAGCAACATGGAAGCTGCCAGCGTCAGGTATCCTTTTTTCAGTAAGTTAACGGCCATTGCGCACCCTTGTCGTGTGATGATTCTCTAAGCATCAGTGTATTTATAACGGGTGTGAAAGGAGTAACGGTTTTATATACCGTTTGGTGATTTGGAAGTTTAAAAGGGAATAAGGCTTTTAGCCTCTTCGCAGAATACGAAGAGGCGAGTAGTCAGACTCAGATACCGACGCTTACGCTTTCCGGCAGCGTACTGCCGCCGTCGATGACATTCTGTGTACCGGTCAGGTAGCTCGACTCATCGGAGGCGAGGAATGCCGCCAGTTCACCGACTTCCAGCGGGTTCGCCAGACGGCGCATTGGGATCGCTTTCGCCATCTCCGTCAGCACCGATTCCGGGTCTTCCGGATTCGACTGACGGGCGATGCTTTCCGCCATCGGCGTACGCACGTAGCCCGGGCAGATGGCATTCACACGGATACCCGACTGTGCGTATTCGACGGCGAGCGATTTCGTCAACCCAATGATAGCCGCTTTCGACATCGCGTAGGCCGTTTCACCCGGGTCAGCGACCATATCACCGGTGACCGAAGACATCATCACGATACGCCCATCGCCACGCGCCACCATATCGGGCAACACGGCTCGCGTGACGTTCCAGACGCCTTTGATATTCACATCAATGTGGAAATCGCGATCTTCCTCACTCATCTCAAGGAAGCCGCCTAAGCGGCAAACGCCCGCGTTATTGACCAGAATATCGATTTTATTTTCCCGCTCTTTGGCCTGCGCAATGGCCGCCTGAACGGCAGAATAATCACGTACGTCAGCCTTCACGACCGTACAGCGATAGCCACGCCCGGCCAGATCGTAGGCCAGTTTTTCAAGCTCATCGGAAATATCCAGCAGGATCAGGTTCGCACCGTGGCGAGCAAAGGTTCTGGCGATACCCTCGCCGATGCCCTGATATGCGCCCGTAATCAATGCTGTTTTGCCCGTGAGTTTACCCATTTCAATGTTCTCCCTTTTGAAGATAGAGTCTTACACTCCATTAACAATGAAAATACATTAAAAACAAATGAATACTGAGGAACAGCTCACTAATTAGGGTAAATCTCAGGTAAAAAAATCCCCGCGGATGCGGGGATGAGCAGGGAGGCCTGATAAGCGCAGCGCATCAGGCAATTTTCACAGCGCCAGCAAACGATCCAGCGACGGCGCGAAGTAGTAGCCGCCGGTGACCGGTTTGGTGAAGCGTAGCATTGCGTCACGTTTACCGTCTGTGTCGCCGAACATGCTCAGCAGTTGCTGTTCGATGTTATGCAGACGCGCGCAGTAAGCGCAGAAATAGAGACCGTGGGTACCGCTTGCGGTGCCGTACGGCAGGCTCTGACGAACAATTTTCAGCCCTTTGCCCTCTTCTTTCAGGTCAACGCGGCTCAGGTGAGAGGTCACCGGACGCTCATCGCCGTCGATCTCTTCGTTGGCTTCTTTGGTACGGCCAATCATCATTTCCTGATCCGGGACACTCATGCGGTTCAGTTGTTTGAGATTGTGCTCCCAGCGCTGAACAAACACATAGCTGCCGCCCGCATCAACACCGTCTTTAATAACCGCCACTTCGCGACGCGTTTCTTCGCCTGCCGGGTTTTCGGTGCCATCGACGAAACCGCTCAGGTCACGTTCTTCCACCCAACGGAAACCGTGGATCTCTTCCTGCACGTCAATGCTGTCGCCAAACGCTTCCACCGCGGCCTGCGCAACGGAGAAGTTAATATCCTGGCGTAAAGAGAGAATATGGATCAGCACATCAAACTGAGTTGCGGGTGCAAGACCTTTGCCGTACCCCGGGAAATCTTTCAGCTCTTCTGCACCCACGCCGCCGCTCAGTTCGCGCCACACTTTCGGGCCGAAGGCCACAACCGCGCCTAAATGCGCATCGGGGAATTTGGCCTGAAAACCAGCCAGTTTATCGGCAAAAATTTTGCTGCTCTGACGAAGGGCGTTTACATCCCCTTTCACATTGGCTTCAATCCAAATCGCCGCGCGGCAATGTTCCGGCAAAATGCCGCTCTGAACCTGAGACATCGCTCTTCCTCCACAAAAATGCCACGACATCGTGGCATTCAATTTATGGGGGCTATTGTACGCGTTTTTATTGAACGAAGGATTAACCTTGCGCAAAATTAACGACGCCAGACGATTTTCTTTAGCGTCCAGTTTTTCAGTGCGTCATCGGATGGCATTAAATCCTGTGGGCCGCTCCACTCACCGGTGAAGAGATAACTAATATGCTGGCTACCTTCGGCTTTACATTCGACACCCGCGCTGTCATCACCGGTGGCTTTCTGACAGTGCCCGTAGGCTTTGCTGTAGATATCGCTGAAGGTCGAGCCAATCTCCACGCCGCTGTCGGTTTTGATGGCGCTATCCAGCACGTCAATGCGGCTTACGCTGCCATTTTCACCATTTACCACCAGTGCCAGCTTGTCGCCGTCAAGCGCTTCAAAGTAACGCACGATGGTACCGTTATCGGTTTTCATCCCGCTGCGCAGGCGATAGTCGCCGTCCAGCGCGTCGGTAATCGCCTTTTCATCCAGCGCGGTGGTGCTGGTGATACCGCCAACGCCCTGCTCCGTGACTTCGGTCGAAGAGCCGAACCAGTTCCACGGATTTGCCGCAGACCAGTTCACCGCAGAGAGCGTGGAACAGCCGGTCAGGGCCAGCGGCAGGGCACATACAAGTAAACGCAGCGATTTCATCTCTAAGTCCTTTCTTATTTGTTCAACGCCTGTTGGAGTTCACACTCGGCAAAAAGTGCACTTTATTCTGTGATTTCCTGGAAACAGGCGCGTAATCGGGGATGGGTCATCAACCACCAGAGCGCAAAGAGGTCGATAAGAACCAGGCTCAGGCCAATGCCGGAAAGCGGTTCGCCCTGAAGCCAGAGCCAGGGTTGCCAGACCAACAGCACACACTGGGCGATAATCAACAGCGGACGCAGCGCGCGCCAGCAACGTGGAAAATGCTGCCGTCTGCCGCTCATCAGAAAAGTCAGCACCGCAGGCACGCCGGGCAGCAGGCCGAGCCAGAAATTATCATGATCCGGATAAAACAGCCCAAGCAACGCGCCGCCCTGCTCGCGCGACGCCCCGGCAATCACAAACAGCACCCACGTTCGGGCCTGTAACAAAAGTACAAGCCAGAACAGGGAAGGTAAACGCAGGCGGCCATGATGGTCGTAATCGGAAGGGAAAAACTCAGTACTCTTCATCTTCAATCAGGCGCTTACCTAAATTCAGCACGTAGCTGTGCTCGTAGCCCAGGCGTTCATACATCCCCAGCACCACGTCGTTATCTTCGCGAATCATGATCTGGATTTTCGGGCAGCCGCGCGCAATGAGCTTTTTCTCAAGACGATTGAGCAACGCATTGGCAATGCCTCGCCCGCGAAATTCCGGGTGCACGCCAAGGTAGTAGGCCGAGCCGCGATGACCGTCATAGCCGCCCATCACCGTGCCTACCACTTCGCCGTTCACTTCTGCCACCAGAAACAGGCTGACATCGTGGTGCACTTTGCGTTCGATATCCATTTCAGGATCGTTCCATGGGCGCAACAGATCGCATCGCTCCCACAGGGTGATGACCTCTTCGAAATCGGCCTGGCGAAAAACGCGTATCTCCATGGTATCCCTGCCCCTTTTCGGGTTTAAAAACAGTGATTATGGCGTGATCGTCCGAATTAGCCAATATCTGGCGAAAATAGCGCAAAAAAATGCCATAATGCCGCTTCGTCACGTATTGAAATGAAAAGTAAAACAATTCTAATCTTCAGTAGTCGTAACGGAATACGCGATACGATATAACATCTGGAACACTATTTTTTACAACTCAGGCCGAATGAGCACTTTTAAACCATTAAAATCACTTGCTTCGCGCCGCCAGGTGCTGAAAGCCGGACTGGCAGCCCTGACGTTGTCAGGAATATCCCATGCAACCGCCAAAGAGGCGCCGTTAAAGACCAGCAACGGGCACAGTAAACCTGCGGCGAAAAAATCGGGTAAACGTATTGTGGTTCTCGACCCCGGTCACGGCGGTATTGATACCGGCGCGATTGGCCGCAACGGTTCGAAAGAGAAACATGTAGTGCTGGCGATAGCCAAAAACGTGCGTTCCATTCTGCGCAGCCAGGGCATCGACGCGCGCTTGACCCGTTCCGGCGATACCTTTATTCCGCTGTACGACCGGGTAGAGATTGCCCACAAGCACGGCGCGGATCTCTTTATGTCGATTCACGCCGACGGTTTTACCAACCCGTCTGCCGCCGGGGCGTCGGTGTTTGCCCTTTCCAACCGTGGCGCGAGTAGCGCAATGGCAAAATACCTTTCCGACCGTGAAAACCGGGCGGATGAAGTTGCGGGTAAGAAAGCCACGGATAAAGATCACCTGCTTCAGCAGGTTCTGTTCGATTTGGTGCAAACCGATACCATCAAGAACAGTCTGACGCTGGGCTCGCATATCCTGAAAAAGATTAAGCCAGTGCATAAACTGCACAGTAAAGGCACTGAACAGGCCGCGTTTGTGGTGCTGAAGTCGCCGTCCATTCCGTCGGTACTGGTTGAGACCTCGTTCATCACCAATCCGGAAGAGGAACGTCTGCTGGGCACCACGGCATTTCGTCAGAAAATCGCCAATGCGATTGCGTCGGGTGTGGTCAGCTATTTCCACTGGTTCGATAACCAGAAAGCTCACGCTAGGAAACGCTAATGACCGTTGATGCCAACCAGGTAAAAACCTTTTTACTGCAGTTGCAGGACGATATTTGCCAGCAACTCTCGGCGCTGGATGGCGGCGAGTTTATCGAAGATAGCTGGCAACGCGACGCGGGCGGCGGCGGTCGCAGCCGTGTGCTGCGCGACGGCGCTATCTTCGAACAGGCTGGCGTAAACTTTTCGCACGTTCATGGCGATGCCATGCCCGCATCGGCCACCGCGCATCGCCCGGAACTTGCCGGGCGCAGCTTCGAAGCAATGGGTGTGTCCTTGGTGGTGCATCCGCGCAACCCGTATGTTCCCACCAGTCATGCCAACGTGCGTTTCTTTATCGCTGAAAAACCGGGCGCTGACCCGGTGTGGTGGTTTGGCGGCGGCTTCGATCTCACGCCGTTTTACGGTTTCGAAGAAGATGCCATTCACTGGCACCGCACCGCGCGTGACCTGTGCCAGCCCTTCGGAGAAGACGTTTATCCGCGCTATAAAAAATGGTGCGACGATTACTTCTTCATTAAGCACCGCAACGAGCAGCGCGGCATTGGCGGGCTGTTCTTTGACGATCTGAATACCCCCGATTTCGCCAGTTGCTTTGCTTTCATGCAGGCGGTCGGTCACGGTTTTACCGACGCGTATTTGCCGATCGTTAAGCGGCGTAAAGCGGCCATCTGGGGCGAGCGCGAGCGCAATTTCCAGCTTTACCGCCGTGGACGCTACGTCGAATTTAATCTGGTATGGGATCGCGGCACGCTGTTTGGTTTACAAACCGGCGGACGCACCGAATCCATTTTGATGTCGATGCCGCCGCTGGTGCGCTGGGAATATGATTATCAGCCAGAAGCGGGTAGCCCGGAAGCAGCGCTGAGCGAGTTTATTAAGGTCAGGGATTGGGTGTAGACCTAAAAATTCCTTACCACCATCCTGATAATCAATATCCAATAACTATCTCTTCAGGAATGAGATAGCTGTTGGTTTTCGGGTCAAACGGCACCGACCACTGCTTATTTATTTTCTTACCTGCTAATGTCCCGGTGGAATGTAAAAGCATATTCGGATAGGTGCCACTATATTGCTGCGCAAATGCAACCTTAGTATCAAGGTTGTCTGGCGGACCATTTTCTTCGCTACTGGAATGGATTGGAATACTGGCAATGGATTGAATATTCTCTCCGTGTGCAACGTAGAACTGCTGGAAAGTTTGTTCAACCCCTTGCATCATATAGCTCGATTCCAGAATAACCCCCCATTTTTCGCCAATTTTTACTGCTTTCGCATCACCGGATGCCCCCATCCGACCATAGCCTTCTGTCGTTGTATGTGCAGCAATATTACTTCCATCCAGATACCAGATATCAAATGGCGCAGAATCCTGTTCCGATGCGTTAGTCATATAACCACACATCACCACAATCCGCTGTTCCGGCGCAACCTGCTTATTCAGACAAATAGAGTATTCCAGCTCGGGTTGCCCTTTTCTCAACCATATATGCTCATTTAATTCATTCAGAGAAGAGTTGTAATGTTCCTTTAACGCGGCAGGCATTTCGTCTTGTGCCAAAGCGGGCAGGCTTGATGTGAGAAGGCAGAGGAACAGCAATACTTTTTGCATGTTGAATTGTCCATTATCAAAAAACAGATGTTATCGAATGGACATAAATCAGAACATCCTTCGTATGAAAAATCAGAAAAAAGCCCGATATTATTACACCTATATGGTCCGTAAGACGAAAAGCATCGCCATGTTGCTCATCCCCTGGCCTGCAACCGCTGATGCAGCATCAGCCAGGCGTTTGGACCAATGCGTGACCTGTGCCAACCCTTTGGAGAAGACGTTTATCCGCGCTATAAAAAATGGTGCGACGATGACTTCTTCATTAAGCACCGCAACGAGCAGCGCTGAGCGAGTTTATTAAAATCCGCGAGTGGATTTGAGGTAGTTATCTTTCCAAATAGTCTGGGTTTTATATCTGAATGCTGGATTTCAGTGTTCGGTGCAAACCCTTTGAACACTGCCATTCCACAGCGGTAAGTGCGCTCTTTTCGTTTTCACTTTATGGCCTTGTTTGTTCTCTGACTTGTCTCTTGCACCTGCCAGACAAAAAAGCGCGGAACTTATGCCGCGCTTGAATGCTGACTCAACACCCGGAGTAAATTTACCGATTAACATCCTCTCATAAAACGCTTAGAGCGCTATTGTCAGACGCTATTTCAGTACTCCATGATAAAAGCCATCCAGGGCTTTAAAATCCTGTTTTCATCTGTTCCAGCCATGTTACTGATAATCACACGACCCGCCTCGAGCTGCTTGAGATCTTGCCATTCAAAACTTACCTCACCGTCGGATAAATTAGCGACCACCAGCCAACATTTTTCTTCTAAGCGGCGCATATAGCAAAAAAGCTGCGGATGCTCAGGCAATAACAGTTCAAAATCGCCCTCGATTAAAATACGTTCCCGATGCCTCAGGGCGATTAACTGCTGGTAGTAGCGAAAAACCGAAAAATTATTTTGCCTGTCCTGCATCACATTAATTTCCTTATAGCGGGGATTAACAGGCAGCCAGGGGGTAGCACTGCTGAAACCAGCGTAAGGAGAGGAATCCCACTGCATCGGCGTACGCGCGTTGTCGCGACCAATCTGGTAGACGGCCGCCATAAAAGCATCGTGTGACTGCGTTTTTTGTTTCACGACCAGTTCATTGTAGTTATTGACGATCTCGACATCGTTGTACTGTTCCAGAGGCAGGTGAATGTTGGTCATGCCGATCTCTTCACCCTGGTAGACGAACGGCGTGCCCTGCATCCCATGCAATACCGTCGCCCAGGCGGTGGCGCACTCAGCCCGGTACGCCTGGTCGTTGCCCCAGCGCGAAACGATACGCGGCTGATCGTGGTTTTCGAAATAGAGCGCATTCCACCCCAGCCCGTGCAGGCCATCCTGCCATTTCGCCAATATCGATTTTAGGCGTGGTAATGAAAACGGCTGCAATTGCCATTTACGGTTGATCCCTCCCGGAAGAATATCCACGTCGGTATGCTCAAACGTAAACACCATATCCAGTTCACGCCGAGAGTCAGCAATATATTGCAGCGCATTCTCAGGCGTTGACCCCGGTGCTTCTCCCACCGTCATCATTCCATAAGGAGCCAGTACTTTGTCATGCATTTCCTGTATAAATTCATGAACCCGCGGGCCATTGCTGTGCATCCAACCGACGACCGGCAAATTATGGTCAACCTGGTAGTTTGGAAAATCGGTATATTTAGAGATCAAAGTGATGACATCCATCCGCCAGCCATCAATGCCTTTTTGCGCCCAGAATTCCATTATTCGATAGATCTCATCGCGAACCCGTGGATTCTCCCAGTTAAGGTCAGGCTGCTCTTTGGCAAACAGATGTAAATAGTATTGTTGCCGCTCTGGGCACCACTCCCAGGCACTACCGCCAAAATTTGCCCCCCAATTATTGGGAACGCCGCCATCAGGAAGAGGATCGCGCCAGATATAGTAATCACTATAAGGATTATCTCGCGAGGTTTTGCTTTTTAAGAACCAGTCATGCTGATCGGAAGTATGATTGGCAACCAGATCCATTATCACTTTTAAACCACGTTGATGGGCCTGAAGAATCAGCTCATCAATATCGTCATTGCTTCCAAACTGAGGATCGATGCAGCAGTAATCCTGAATGTCATAACCGTTATCTTTACCTGGCGAGAGAAAGATTGGGCTAAGCCAAATAGCATCGACACCTAATGCCTGAATATAATCTAACCGAGATATAATTCCTGGCAGATCGCCCACACCATCGCCATTACTGTCCATAAAGCTTTTTGGATAAATTTGATAAATTACCGCGTTACGCCACCAATCATTTTTCGCCGTCATGATAGATTCCTTGTAGTTGCCAACATTCCACTTCAACTTTCTGAGACACACCGTGATTTTCGATCATCAGCCACTGCTGATCTTCAGCAGGAAAAATGCGCGATGACGAGACAAACATCCCGTTATTGATAAAGATCTCAAGAGAGGATACATCTGAGAAGACATGTACAGTTGTCTCAGAGGTAAATGACCAGGCCGTCACCCGACGTTCCCCATATTCCGGGTTAACAGCTTCGCCCGCCTCGCTACGGTCGAGGACAATTTGCCCCTTTACCGCATCCAGCGTCAGCATTGTTTTTCTTGTGCCTGATGGATTGGCACGTAAAGCAATCGTCACCCGATCGTCAATTTTTCCACTAATAACAATTCGCGCTTCAAATACAGCGCCGCTGTGCATGATTACAGGTTGCTCATTGTCCAACTGCGCAAATTGTTGCTGATAATCCCCCCGCAGGGTTTGTAACTCTTTCAGAGGTTGTTGATAAAGAATGCCATCCTGTACTTTCAGCTCACGCGGAATAGTGAGAATGCCACAATGACCGTACGCCTCAGTGGGATAATGCATTTCAGAGATGCCCATCCAGCCAATCAAAATCCGTCGACCATCAGGCGTCTTCATTGTTTGCGTTGCGTACATATCAAAGCCGTTATCCAATAGCTGCGGCTTACGGTGCAAAAAAGTGAGGTCATGCAGTGAAAGAGGCTCACCACACAGTGCGTAAACTTCATAAAGATTACGCTGCGTTTTGTCATGACTCAGCCCCTGCGGGCAAAACAGTAATACTCCCTGGCCGTCCTGTTCAAAGTAATCAGGGCACTCCCACATATAGCCACGTGGCGTGAAATCCGTCTTTATCTCACCCTGAATATGCCAGATGATGGCATCGTCTGAGCGCATCAGCAGACAGGCACCTTCAAGACTTTCGCGTTGCGCACCGATGACCGCATAAAAAGCATCGTCTCCACGCCAGATTTTCGGGTCGCGGAAATGGTCTGTATATCCCTTCGGTTGACCGCTCAGAGCCGGAGGAAGCTGGCGGGTAAGTCGCCCCTGTGTATCCAGCCGGGCAATGAGCTGATAAGGCGTACGTTGCCAGCATGCATCGCGAGTGTTACCGGTATAAAAAAAGAGCAATTCATCGCCTACTGAAATGGCACTTCCGGAGTAAGGGCCATGACTGTCATAAGCGGTTTCCGGTTCAAGCAACGGCCCAAGGGGAGACCAGTGAACCAGATCCTCTGAAACAAGATGAAACCACCCCTGATACCACTCCCCTTCGCAATAGCGAAGTGGACTCCATTGGTAGCAAAGATGATATTGCCCGTTAAAGTAACTCAGCCCATTAGGATCGTTCAGAAAACCCGTTTTTGGTTCAATGTGATATTGCTGACGCCAGGGCGATTTGGCGCTCAGCGCCTGAGCCTGTCGTCGCACATCAGACGGAATATCAGCGTAGCGTTTATAACGGCGAAGCCCATTCATAGGATTAGCACTCCGCTCGTGTGGCAAATTTGCCAGCTATATAGGTCAATATCGCACCGGTGGTTAAAGCCAGCAGATGAGCCACGACGTAATTAACATGCCCATGATTTGCTGGATCAACGATCGTTATTCCCGGCAAGGCAGTTGTGCCATAGCCCACCGCCGTTAACTTTGATAGATATACCCACGCCGCGCCTGCCGCACCCGCTACGCATCCGGCCATCAGCGGAAAACGATATTTCAGATTCACACCGAATAGCGCTGGTTCTGAAATGCCGAACAGGATAGAAGTGAAAGCCGACACACAGAGCGTCTGCACTTTTTTATCATTGAAATGCAAGAGCATGTACCCTACCACTGCGCCCCCCTGCCCCATCAACGCTACCGACATCAAAGGGTTGAGGAAATCACGGCCGGTACTTGCCAGCAGTTGGCCCTCAATCGCGCCAAAGGTATGATGCAGACCGGTAATTACAATCAATTGCTGTACCGCGCCGAAAATCATATAGCCGAAAATACCAAGGTATTCCGCCATCCACAGCAGACCACCGGTAATACCGCTCCCCAGCAGACGGCCAAAAGGTCCGATTATCGTAAACAACAGTAGCGACGACAGCAGAATGGTGAGCATTGGCGAGAGCACGAACTTGATAATATCCGGGAGTTTACGGTTAAAGTACTGATCCAGCCAGGCAACCGTGTAACCAATCATCAACGCGATGATAATGCCTCCCTGAAAGCCGACCAACTCAACGGGTAGGCCGAATATGCTGATTGTTTCAGCCGCTGCATTGCCGGAAGCAGCACTGAACGCATCGACCAAACCTGGATGAACCATAATGGCACCGATTGCCAACCCCAGCGCGGGTCGCCCACCGTAGCGACGCGTTGCTGACCAGGCCACCACCATAGGTAATAAGGCAAAAATCCCTGACGACGCGATCGCAATTAATCTATTTAATCCTGAGATCTGCGGGTACATCTCTACGATGGAGCGGTCACCAAACAGGCCTTTTGTTGTCAGAAGCGATGTTAATCCCATCAAAAGCGCCGCTGCGAGGATGGAAGGCATAATCTCAAGAAATACATCGGATATGGATTTAACAAACCTTTGCAACGGTTTCTGTCGCTGCTGACTACTTTGCAGATTGGCCTCATCCAGTGAAAGGGTCTCTTTCAATGCCTGACAAACCTCATTCACCCGCCCTGCACCATAAATAATCTGCAGCTGGTCACCCACATTAAATACACCTTTAACCCGTTCGAGATTTCCGATCTCCTCGAGGTTTGCTTTATGATTATCCTGCAGCGAGAGGCGTAGTCGCGTCGCACAATGGGTTATATAAATAATATTTTCCTTACCGCCGACGGCGGCGATAAGGTCGGCTAAATGGCCGGAGTAATCCTCTCGCATTCTTTTTTCCTTGTGGCAAGTTAACATATTCCCACTATATGTTCCGCCCATAAGGAGTAGAATGGAAAAATGTAGACAATCAAGAGAGGTTTGTTGCTTCTACAAAAACATATATGCGCTACTTATATAATAACCCCAATATCGATGACGCCATGTATTTATACTCCTGCGGATTTGATACCACAAAACCCGGGCACGTCTATGGCCCGACCGTGCGTAGCGGTTACATGCTGCATTACATCATTTCTGGCAGCGGTATTTTTACCAGTGGTGGGCACAGCTGGCCCCTGCATAAAGGTGACTTATTTTTCATTGAGCCCGGTCGACAAATTAAATATGAGGCCAGTCGTTCCACTCCCTGGGCTTTCTTCTGGATGGGGTTTCGTGGCTCGTTGGTGGAAAAATATCTTCAGCGCTGCATGCTCTCAGCCAGCAACCCGGTGTTTAACGAAACAGAGGCGGGGATAGTCAAAAACCTATTCAGCGAAATTATTGAAGTCTCTATCCTGGAACAAGAAACAGATATACTACTGAATGCAAAACTCATGGAAGTGCTTTATCAGCTCTGTTTGTACTTCCCGAAAACGCCCGCAAGAAAAGGAATCGAGCGAAATAAAATCGCTGTGCAATCGCTACAATATATTCGTAACCATTATGATACAGCGATGAAAATCGAAGATGTCGCAGCCTATTTTAATATTGACAGAACCTGGTTACATCGTCAGTTCAGGAAGGAGTTTGCGATGAGCCCAAAAGCATATCTTACAAAATTACGAATGAATAAAGCCGCAGAGCTATTGATAAACACCCGGTTTCCGATAGCCACTATAGCCATCTCAGTCGGCTACCAGGATCCCCTGCTGTTTTCCAAAATATTCCGCCATACAACAGGTTTGTCGCCCAGTGATTTTCGGCAGCAGAAAGGAAACGCTGGGAGTGAACGCCCCCCAGCGTTTAAATGAATTACAGCGGCTGCGTCTGCGCCTCAACCACCGCCAGCGCCACCATATTCACAATGCGACGCACAGAGGCGATCGGCGTCAGAATATGCACTGGCTTCGCTACACCCATCAGCACCGGGCCGACGGTCACGCCTTCAGAACTGGAGACGCGCAGCAGGTTATAACTGATACGCGCGGCTTCCATATTCGGCATCACCAGAATGTTTGCCGAGCCTTTCAGCGGGCTGTCCGGCATGCGGTCGGCGCGAATGCTTTCCACCAACGCAGCATCACCGTGCATCTCACCGTCAATCATCAGCTCCGGCGCACGCTCTTTCACCAGCGCCAGCGCGTCGCGCATTTTGCTGGCTGACGGGCAGTCAGATGAACCAAAGTTCGAGTGAGACAGCAGCGCCACGCGTGGTTCGATACCGAAGCGACGCACACTTTCCGCCGCCATCAATGCGATTTCCGCCAGCTGTTCCGGGGTCGGATCGTTATTAACGTAGGTATCGGCAATAAAGGTGTTGCCGCTTGGCAGCAGCAGCGCGTTCATTGCGCCTGCGGTATGTACGCCATCGCGATAGCCAAACAGCGGCTGAATCACGCCGTAATGCTCGTGGTAATCACCGATAGTACCGCAGATCAGCGCATCCGCTTCGCCACGATGCACCATGATCGCGCCAATCACTGTGGTGTTGCTGATCACCGCGCGCTGTGCCTGTTCCGGGCTGATACCACGGCGTTTCATCAGGTTATAGTACTCATTCCAGTACTCTTTAAAGCGCGGGTCAGATTCATTGTTGACGATCTCGAAATCAACGCCCGGTTTGATTTGCAGGCCCAGTTTCTGGACACGCATTTCGATGACGCTCGGACGACCGATCAGAATCGGTTTCGCCAGCCCCAGCGTGATCAGTTCCTGCGTCGCGTGCAGCACACGCGTGTCTTCACCTTCCGCCAGCACCACGCGTTTTGGCTCTTTACGCGCCTGCGAGAAAATCGGCTTCATGAACAGGTTGGTTTTGTAGACAAACTCGCTCAGTTTTTCAACGTAGGCGTCGAAGTCGGCAATCGGACGCGTCGCCACGCCGGAGTCCATCGCCGCTTTGGCGACAGCCGGGGCGATCTTAACGATCAGGCGTGGATCGAACGGTTTTGGAATGATGTACTCAGCACCAAAGCTCAGATCCTGATCGCCATAGGCCGATGCCACCACTTCGCTCTGTTCCGCGTGCGCCAGTTCAGCAATCGCATGCACCGCCGCCAGCTTCATCTCTTCGTTGATCGCCGTCGCGCCAACGTCCAGCGCGCCACGGAAGATGAACGGGAAGCAAAGCACGTTGTTGACCTGGTTCGGGTAGTCCGAACGACCGGTACAAATAATCGCATCCGGGCGCACTTCTTTTGCCAGCGGCGGCAGAATTTCCGGCTCCGGGTTTGCCAGCGCGAGGATCATCGGCGCGCGCGCCATTTTCTTCACCATCTCCTGGGTCAATACTTTTGGCCCGGAGCAGCCGAGGAAAATATCTGCATCGGCGATCACGTCATCCAGCGTGCGCTTGCCGTCGTCGTCCACCGCGTAAGCCGCTTTGGTTTCGGCCATATTGGCTTCGCGATTTTTATAGATTACGCCTTTAGAGTCGCAGACCACGATATTGTGTTTCTGCATCCCCAGCGCCACCAGCAGGTTCATACAGGCGATTGCCGCCGCCCCCGCGCCGGATACCACCATGCGCACGTCAGAGATATTCTTCTCAACCACGCGCAGGCCGTTGAGGATAGCCGCCGTGCTGATAATCGCCGTGCCGTGCTGGTCATCATGGAATACCGGGATATTCATGCGTTCGCGCAGTTTCTGCTCAATGTAGAAGCACTCCGGCGCTTTGATATCTTCGAGGTTGATGCCGCCGAAAGTCGGCTCCAGCGCCGCGACCACATCGATAAATTTGTCGGGATCCAGTTCATCCACTTCGATATCGAACACATCAATACCGGCGAATTTTTTAAACAGGACGCCTTTGCCTTCCATCACCGGTTTACCGGCCAGTGCGCCGATGTTACCAAGGCCAAGCACCGCCGTACCGTTAGACACCACGGCCACCAGGTTGCCACGGGCAGTGTATTTGAAGGCGGCTAACGGATCCTTCTCAATTTCCAGACACGGCGCGGCAACGCCCGGTGAATAAGCCAGCGCCAGATCGCGCTGCGTCGCCAGCGGTTTTGTCGGAGAGACCTGAATTTTCCCCGGAACCGGGAATTCGTGGAAATCGAGGGCACTTTGTTTTAACTGCTCGTCCATTTGGGGTTCCTTTCACATATCGAACTAAAAAGTGATGCGCCACGGCCGGGCCTGTGGGTTCACATTGTTATTGGTATATGAGGAACATGTTACCAACTATCGGAAACAATGCTATGCCTGTCTGCTATGCTTTTTTGTTATGCATCTCATAACTTATCAAGATCGCCACTTTTGCTAAGGAGTCGTTAATGTCACGAAGAGATCTCGCTAATGCCATCCGTGCCCTGAGTATGGATGCCGTTCAGAAAGCCAATTCCGGACACCCTGGCGCGCCAATGGGCATGGCGGATATTGCTGAAGTCCTGTGGAACGACTTCATGAAACATAACCCCACCGATCCGACGTGGTATGACCGCGATCGCTTTATCCTCTCTAACGGCCACGCCTCAATGCTGCTCTACAGTCTGCTGCATCTGAGCGGTTACGACCTGCCGATTGAAGAGCTGAAAAATTTCCGTCAGCTGCATTCGAAAACGCCAGGCCACCCGGAGATAGGCTATACACCCGGCGTTGAAACCACTACCGGGCCGCTCGGTCAGGGGCTGGCGAATGCCGTCGGTCTGGCTATCGCCGAACGCACGCTGGCCGCCCAGTTTAACCAGCCGGGGCATGAGATTGTCGATCACTATACTTACGTATTTATGGGCGATGGCTGTCTGATGGAGGGGATTTCGCACGAAGTGTGTTCCCTTGCCGGAACGCTGGGGCTGGGCAAACTGATTGGTTTTTACGATCACAACGGCATTTCAATTGACGGTGAAACGGACGGTTGGTTCACCGACGATACGGCGAAACGTTTTGAAGCTTATCACTGGCACGTGGTGCATGAAATTGACGGACACGATCCGCAGGCGGTGAAAAAAGCGATTGAAGAGGCGCAGAGCGTCAAGGATAAACCGTCGCTGATTATCTGCCGCACGGTTATCGGTTTCGGCTCGCCAAATAAAGCCGGTAAAGAGGAAGCCCACGGCGCGGCGCTGGGCGTGGAAGAAGTCGCGCTGGCGCGTAAACAGCTTGGCTGGAACCACCCGCCGTTCGAAATTCCCAAAGAGATTTACAAAAAATGGGACGCCCGCGAGCGCGGCGAGAAAGAACAGCAGCACTGGAAAGAGAAGCTCGCCGCCTATCAAAAGGCACACCCGGAACTGGCTGCGGAGTTCATCCGTCGGATGAGCGGCGGCTTACCGGAAAACTGGGCGAGTACCGTCCAGGCATACATCGAGAAAATGCAGTCAGAGCCGGCGAAAATCGCCAGCCGTAAAGCCTCGCAAAATACCCTCAATGCCTATGGCCCAATTCTGCCGGAGCTGTTGGGCGGCTCGGCGGATCTCGCGCCCAGTAATTTGACGATTTGGTCCGGCTCGAAATCCCTGAAAGAAGATCATGCGGGTAACTATATTCACTATGGCGTACGTGAGTTCGGTATGACCGCGATTGCCAACGGGATTGCCCACCATGGCGGCTTCGTACCCTATACCGCCACCTTCCTGATGTTCGTCGAGTACGCACGTAATGCCGCGCGTATGGCGGCGCTGATGAAGGCGCGGCAGATTATGGTTTATACCCACGACTCCATCGGTCTTGGCGAAGATGGCCCGACGCACCAGGCGGTAGAGCAGCTTGCCAGCCTGCGCTTAACGCCGAATTTCAGTACCTGGCGTCCTTGCGATCAGGTTGAAACCGCGGTCGCCTGGAAAGCGGCGGTTGAGCGTCACCATGGCCCAACGGCGCTGATTCTTTCCCGACAAAACCTGGCGCAAATGGAGCGTACACCAGAGCAGGTTCAGGAAATCGCCCGCGGCGGGTATGTGTTGAAGGATGCGGGTGGTAAGCCGGATCTGATTCTGATTGCCACCGGTTCAGAAGTGGAAATCACCGTGCTGGCGGCAGAAAAGCTGCGTGCAGATGGGATAAACGTGCGGGTGGTTTCGCTGCCTTCGACGGATACCTTCGATGCGCAGGATGAGGAGTACCGTGAGTCGGTGCTGCCTTCCGGCGTCAGCGCCCGCGTCGCAGTCGAAGCAGGCATTGCCGATTACTGGTACAAATATGTCGGCCTGAAAGGGGCGATTGTCGGGATGACCGGCTATGGCGAATCGGCGCCTGCAGAAAAACTGTTCCCCTACTTTGGCTTTACGGTTGAGAATATTGTCGAGAAGGCAAAAGCGGTACTGAAGAAACGTTAGGTTATGGCACAAGTGCCTGATGCGCTTCGCTTATCAGGCCTACGGACGGATGTTTTGTAGGCCGGATAAGGCGCAGCCGCATCCGGCAATTTCCCGCACCACGCCTACCCGGTTATCCACTGGGTAGGCCACGCATCAGCGCCCTGCCAGTTATCGCACTCCGGCTGCCCGGCGTAACGCACTAAACGAAAACGCTGCCCATCATAACGCCAGCGGGTTTGCACGCCACAGTCGCCCAGACCACGTCCTTTCTCAAGCGTAATAAGCTCGCGCGTATTTTCGTTGAAGGTCAGGTTCATCAGTTCCACTTCACGGTTGTCCTGCCCGGAAGGCAGGAACGGCAGACGCAAGCGTACCGGATGCGAAGCATGGGGCTTTTTACGCGATACCAGCCAGGCACGGTAAATCGTGTTATAGGCGCCGGATTCACAACTGATCATCATCAGCGCTTTATCATCGGTAAGGGCGGTAACCCATACTTCGCGGCGCAGAGGATCCAGCGAGCACTGGGTATTGTTCATCCGCCAGGTGCCATAATCGAGCAGATCGTTGTATTCATCGCGAGTGAGCGGCGTCGGCGTCGGATTGACTTTGGCGACCGTTTTCAGCGGGGGCGCAGGAGGAACGCTCAGCGGCGGTTCATCGCCTTTACGCACCCACGCCGTTTCGCTGCCAACACGCTTTTGCTGTGAATCGATAAACAGCAGCGCGGCTTTCAGCCCTTTCAGAGAAATCGCCTGAACCCCTTTTTGCAGCGTTATCGCCTGCGCGTCCTGCACCAGTTGCAAAAACGCATCAATCGTCGCGCTATCATCCGTGGCGAGAAGCTTTGGCTGAACCTTCCAGTGTTCTTCGCCGCGCTGGAGCGGCTTGTCATCCAGCAGCAGTCGCGGGGCAATCGGCGGAACAGCGGCAACCGGGTTCACCAGCCCGCCCAGTTCGATGCGTAGCGCTGCGTCCATATGCGCGCCCGCACTCCGGCTGAGGGTCATGACCAGTCCATGATGCAGGCCAACGTTACGCGCCACGCAGAAATTCTGATTGTTACAGGTGACCAGCCAGTCAGAAAAGATCTGCTGGACGGGAGACGCCCACGTCACAGACGTTGGGAGCAGCCCCATAAACAATAAGAGAAGAACGCGGTAGCGCATGGACGGTACAACCCCAGAAGAAAAAAACATCAATTAACCGGGGTATCTTCAACGCCAGCGCCGCCACGCTCAATCGGATTTATCGGATTGATTCATATAAAATACATAATTATTTCTTTATATAAATCAATCCATTAACCCTGAAGATTGCAAATACTGTAACAAGATCACCGTCTTACCATCGCAAATTTCACCTCGCGTTACCATCGCCAGCGCCTCAAGGAACGGGATTTCCAGTACTTCAATATCTTCATCGTCAACGCCGCCGCCCGCACTGCGCCGTTGATTGTCATCATATTCACCAATGAAGAAATGAGCGATTTCCGTGACGCCGCCTGGTGACATGTAGAGCTGGAATACTTTACGCACCTCACTGACCTGATAGCCCGTCTCTTCTATCGCCTCTTTGCGAATGCACACTTCCGGCTCATCGTCATCCAACAGGCCTGCACAGGTTTCGATTAATCGGCCATCAGCATTACCGTTGACCCAGGTGGCGACACGAAACTGGCGCACCAGCACCACATTCTTTTTGCGCGGGTTATAGAGCAGAATGGTGGCACCGTTACCCCGGTCATACACTTCGCGTTTATGCCGGATAACCTCGCCATTTTTGCGGGTTAAATCGTAGGTAATATTGCGCAGAACAAAGTAGTTATCGGAGAGGACTTTATCTTTAATCAGTTCAATCTTAAATGACATACGGGCTCCACAACGCGATTCGAAGCGAACCATACTACGCCGTGGCGCCCGTTTTGTCGTTAATGTACGCCGTGCGTTTTCACACCTAACCAGTCGATAATCCCTTGCGCAGCATGGCGGCCCTCTGCCATCGCGGTCACCACCAGATCCGCTCCGCGCACCGCATCGCCGCCGGCAAACACTTTCGGATTTGTCGTCTGATAACGATAGCGGCTTTCGACATTGGCGCGAATGCGCCCCCAGTCATCCACCTCAACGCCCTGGGCGTTGAGCCACGGCATGCTGTGCGGATGGAAACCAAACGCCATAATCACCGCATCGGCGGGCATGACAAACTCGCTGCCCTCAATCGGTACCGGACGACGGCGTCTCTGGCTGTCGGGTTCGCCCATCGCGGTGCGGATGAAGCGAATCCCGTTCACCTTGCCCGTTTTATCCAGCTCAAGCGTCAGCGGCTGAACGTTAAATTCAAACTCCGCCCCCTCTTCCCGCGCGTTTTTCACTTCTTTCCTGGAGCCAGGCATGTTGGCTTCATCACGACGATAAGCGCAGGTGACCTTCGCTGCACCGTGACGCAGCGCGGTTCGCACGCAGTCCATCGCCGTATCGCCGCCGCCCAGTACTACCACATTTAACCCGGCGGTGTTGATGAACGGCTCGTTCGGCAGTTCGTTCAGCCCCATCACATTTTTGGTGTTAGCGATCAGGAAGGGCAGCGCGTCATAAACGCCCGGCGCATCTTCATTGGCTAAATTGGCTTTCATCGAGCGATAGGTACCCACGCCGACAAAGACCGCATCGTACTCTTCAAGCAGATCGTTCATCGCCACGTCTTTACCGATTTCACAGTTCAGCTCAAAGCGAATACCCATCGCGGTAAAGATTTCACGGCGGCGCGCCAGCAGCGATTTATCCAGTTTGAAGGAAGGAATGCCGAAGGTCAGCAGGCCACCAATTTCCGGGTGGCGGTCAAATACCACAGGCTCCACACCCTGACGCACTAACATATCCGCACAGGCAAGCCCTGCAGGGCCCGCGCCGATAATCGCCACGCGTTTACCACTCGCCGCCACCGGGCCTACTTCTGGCCGCCAGCCCTTCGCCAGCGCCTGGTCGGTAATATAGCGCTCAAGGTTGCCAATGGTCACCGCGCCATGCTCGTCACGCACAGTGCAGGCCCCCTCGCAAAGACGGTCCTGTGGGCAGACGCGTCCGGTAATTTCCGGCAGCGGGTTAGTCTGATGCGACAGCGCCACCGCGGCATCTATATCCCCGGCTTTCACCCGGTCAATCCACTGTGGAATATGGTTGTGCAGCGGGCAAGTCCATTCGCAGATACTGTGCTCGCCGCAGGTCAGGCAGCGTGAAGAAGCCTGCTGAGCCTGATTGTCACTGAGCGGTAGGTAGATTTCCGCAAAACCAGTTTTGCGCGCCTCAATCGCCAGTTTGTCGGCTTCACCCCGTGCAGGCGTTTGCGCCATCTGCTGCACTTTACTCATCGCGACGGTGTTCTGACCCGCGCTTTCGCTGTGCCACGGCTGCGCATCACGGCAGGCCGCCTGCATGCGGCGGTTTTTCGACATGTCAGCCAAACGCTGCGGGCTCACCAGCGCCAGCGCATCCGCCGGACAATTTTCCACGCAGGCCGGGCCTGCGTCACGCCCGCTGCAAAGGTCACATTTCTGCGCGTTGGCTTTTACCCGCCCCTCGGCGGCGGGCGTCAGGACAATCTGCATGGTGCCAAACGGGCACGCCACGGCGCAGGATTTACAGCCGATACATTTGCTTTGATCAACCTGGATTGCATCATCGCGTTGACTGATAGCGCCATTCGGGCAGCTTCGCGCGCAGGGCGCATCTTCGCAGTGGCGACAGGTTACCGCGCTCCGCTGCGTCTGATTTTTGAAGACAGTGATGCGCGGTTGAAAACGCGCAGGCGTTAAGACATGCTGTTCATGGTTATGCGACATTACGCAGGCAACTTCACATGCCCGACAGCCAATGCATTTTTGGCTGTCAGCCATTATAAAACGGTTCATAGCATCCCCTTGTCCGGGTAATATAAGCTTTATATTTATAAGGTCTATTTATTAGCCGAGGAGCGATGCATCAGGCAATGTCCATTTGCCCAGGAATGACGACTATTTATCACTATGCTGTGGCAGATCAAAAAATTTCATCTTAAATGAAATTACGTTTCATTCAGTTAATGGCAAGATCCCCACTGAAAACGTCTTGTAACGTGCCCGTAAAAATCTTGACAAAATGCCTGCCTATGCAGAAAAGCGGCATGATAATTTACACTATCTCCTTATTTTCTCCACGATTGCCGGGAGCCTTGCGGCTAGAGTGTTCCGAGCATTGGCGTCATTAAAAATACGTATAACGAGGTCTCCTTCTGATGGCGAATTTCTTCATCGATCGCCCCATTTTTGCCTGGGTACTGGCAATCCTGTTATGTCTGACGGGAACCCTGGCTATTTTTTCGTTGCCTGTTGAGCAATATCCGGATCTTGCGCCGCCGAACGTGCGCATTACCGCGAACTATCCGGGGGCGTCCGCGCAGACGCTGGAGAACACCGTCACCCAGGTTATCGAACAGAATATGACGGGCCTCGATAATCTGATGTACATGTCATCACAAAGTAGCGCCACCGGCCAGGCGAGCGTGACGCTCAGCTTCCTTGCGGGCACCGATCCAGATGAAGCCGTCCAGCAGGTGCAAAACCAGCTGCAATCGGCGCTGCGTAAACTGCCTCAGGCGGTGCAAACCCAGGGCGTCACGGTGCGTAAAACCGGTGATACCAACATTCTGACCATCGCTTTCGTCTCCACGGACGGCAGCATGGATAAGCAGGATATTGCTGACTACGTCGCCAGTAATATTCAGGAGCCGCTCAGCCGCGTTAACGGCGTGGGCGATATTGACGCCTACGGTTCGCAATACTCCATGCGTATCTGGCTGGACCCTGCCAAACTTAATAGTTTCCAGCTCACCACCAAAGACGTTACCGATGCGATCTCTTCACAAAATGCCCAGGTCGCCGTCGGGCAGTTGGGGGGGACGCCTTCCGTTGATAATCAAGCGCTGAACGCCACCATCAACGCGCAGTCGTTGCTGCAAACGCCACAGCAGTTCCGCGACATCACGCTGCGCGTAAACCAGAATGGTTCGGTGGTGACGCTTGGCGATGTAGCTGAAGTGGAAATGGGCGCGGAAAAATATGACTACCTGAGCCGTTTTAACCGCAATGCCGCCTCGGGACTCGGGGTGAAACTCGCGTCGGGTGCCAACGAAATGGCGACGGCGGAACGGGTTATCGCGCGCCTGGACGAACTCAAAGAGTATTTTCCGCGCGGGCTGGAATACAAAGTCGCTTACGAAACCACCTCGTTCGTTAAAGCTTCCATCACCGATGTGGTAAAAACCCTGCTGGAAGCCATTCTGCTGGTGTTCCTGGTGATGTACCTGTTCCTGCAAAACTTCCGTGCAACGCTTATTCCCACCATCGCCGTTCCGGTGGTATTAATGGGTACTTTCGCCACGCTCTACGCCTTCGATTACAGTATCAACACCCTCACTATGTTCGCGATGGTGCTGGCGATCGGCCTGCTGGTGGATGATGCCATTGTGGTGGTCGAGAACGTCGAACGCATCATGAGCGAAGAAGGGCTGACGCCACGGCAGGCAACGCGTAAATCGATGGGGCAAATTCAGGGCGCGCTGGTCGGCATTGCGATGGTGCTCTCAGCGGTATTCATCCCGATGGCGTTTTTCGGCGGCACCACGGGGGCCATCTACCGTCAGTTCTCGATTACGATTGTCGCGGCGATGGTGCTTTCAGTGCTGGTGGCGATGATCCTCACCCCCGCCCTGTGCGCTACGCTGCTCAAACCTATTCATAAAGGCGAATCCCAGCACACGAAGAAAGGTTTCTTCGGTTGGTTTAACCGCGTCTTTGATACCAGCTCACGTCGTTATGAATCGGGCGTAGCAAAAATTCTGCATCGTAGCCTGCGTTGGATTGTGATTTATGTCCTGCTGCTGGGCGGCATGGTGTTCCTGTTCCTGCGTCTCCCCACCTCCTTCCTGCCGCAGGAAGATCGCGGTATGTTCACCACCTCTGTGCAGTTGCCCAGCGGCGCGACGCAACAGCAAACGCTGAAAGTGGTGCAGAAAGTTGAAGATTACTTCTTCGCCAATGAGAAAGATAACGTTACCTCTATTTTCGCCACCATCGGTTCCGGCCCTGGCGGTAATGGGCAGAACGTGGCGCGTATGTTTATTCGTCTCAAAGACTGGGACGATCGCGACGCCAAAACCGGTACCTCATTCGCCATTATTGAGCGCGCGACCAAAGCGTTTAATAAAATTAATGAAGCCCGCGTCTTTGCCAGCAGTCCGCCAGCCATTAGCGGCCTGGGTAGCTCTGCCGGGTTTGATATGGAGCTTCAGGATCATGCGGGTGCAGGCCACGATGCGTTGATGTCTGCGCGTGATCAGTTGCTGGAAATGGCGGCAAAAAATCCGGAACTGACGCGCGTGCGCCATAACGGTCTTGATGATAGCCCGCAGTTGCAGGTTGATATCGATCAGCGTAAAGCGCAGGCCCTCGGAGTGTCGATTGATGATATCAACGACACTCTGCAAACCGCATGGGGCTCAAGCTATGTGAACGACTTTATGGATCGCGGCCGCGTGAAGAAAGTCTACGTTCAGTCGGCGGCGAAATACCGTATGCTGCCGGAAGATATCAACCTGTGGTATGTGCGTAACCAGTCCGGTCAGATGGTGCCGTTCTCCGCCTTTGCCACGTCGCGCTGGGAAACCGGTTCGCCGCGTCTGGAGCGTTATAACGGCTATTCGGCGCTGGAAATTGTCGGTGAAGCCGCACCGGGCGTCAGTACCGGGACGGCAATGGATATCATGGAAAATCTGGTGCGCCAGCTTCCGGCGGGCTTTGGCCTCGAATGGACGGCGATGTCCTATCAGGAACGGCTCTCCGGTGCGCAGGCTCCGGCGCTTTATGCTATCTCACTGCTGGTGGTGTTCCTCTGCCTGGCCGCGCTGTATGAGAGCTGGTCAGTACCGTTCTCGGTGATGCTGGTGGTGCCGCTGGGGGTTATCGGCGCGCTGCTGGCAACCTGGATGCGCGGACTGGAGAACGACGTCTACTTCCAGGTGGGGCTATTGACCGTAATTGGGCTATCGGCGAAGAACGCCATCCTGATTGTCGAATTTGCTAACGAGCGAAACCAGGAAGGGGAAGACCTGCTTCAGGCGACGCTGGATGCCTGCCGTCAGCGTCTGCGCCCGATTCTGATGACCTCGCTGGCATTCATCTTCGGTGTGCTACCCATGGCCACCAGCACCGGTGCCGGCTCTGGCGGACAGCACGCCGTGGGTACAGGTGTGATGGGCGGAATGATTTCCGCAACGGTTCTTGCCATCTTCTTTGTGCCGCTGTTCTTTGTACTGGTGCGACGTCGTTTCCCGTTGAAAGAGAAAGCGGAATAACCGTTCTTGTAGCCAACAAAAAAGGCGACTGGAAAGTCGCCTTTTTATTTGTACATCCGTACATATAATGAGAAGAAGAACAGCGCGCCCTTAACTCACAATGCTGGAATCATTTACGAAGCATAACTTCGATAAAATCTTTCCAGTTCCCCAGTTCACGTTCAATCATAACAGCCTCTCTTATTATTATGCTTATCTTACGTGGAATTTTATGGCCTGTGAAGATCGTTTACCCTATTTCTATGATTGTTGCCTCCAGGACTGCTTTTACTTCTTGCGGTAACTATGGGCCTGCCCAATATAAAAATATGTGATACACAGCAACATTTTGAAATAGTTTATCCGCACCGCATTTATTGAAGAAAAACAGCGGTCAGAAGCTGTTATAACGGCCATAGTGGAAGCGCCGGGGCGTGATTCCCCCTCGACAACATCCTCTGTTTGCATGTTCATCTTTCCTGCCAATAACTTACCTTTCCGGCTTTCAGCAGAAATAGTATGCACCGTCAGTGAAAAATTATTCACTTACCTTTGGAAATCCCGCTGAATTAATTGATAATACGGATTGCTAAGAGTATTCCGTGTATATTTGTTCTCTCATTAAACCTGCTAATCGATAAAAATAAGGATGCCAATACATGATCACTCTGTATGGAATTAAAAATTGTGACACCATAAAAAAAGCCCGTCGCTGGCTGGATGAACACCAGGTCACCTATCTTTTTCACGATTATCGCGCCGATGGATTAACGGCAGAATTATTAGCCACCTTTATAAATGAACTGGGTTGGGAAGCGTTGCTCAATACGCGTGGCACCACCTGGCGTAAACTGGATGAATCCGTTCGCGCCAGTATCAATAACGCGGATAGCGCCGCGGCGCTGATGCTCGAAATGCCAGCAATCATCAAACGCCCATTGCTCTGCGCGCCCGCACAGCCTATGCTGCTGGGTTTTAGTGATGAACGTTACAGCCAGTGGCTTGCCGACATCGCCCCGGCAGCCGGTCAATAAACCGCCTGTCAGCAACAGCACGCTCGGTGCGGAGCACGCAAACTGACTTCGTACCGATAAAGAAAACACGCAAACATCAGCAGTTAATCAATGAGGTGTAGTCTATGTCTTGCCCGGTCATTGAGCTGGCTCAGCAGCTTATTCGCCGCCCTTCCCTTAGCCCCGATGATGCGGGCTGCCAGGCGCTAATGATTGAACGCCTGCGCGCAGCGGGTTTTACCATTGAACATATGGATTTTGGCGATACGCAGAATTTCTGGGCGTGGCGCGGTCAGGGAGAGACACTGGCTTTTGCCGGTCATACGGACGTCGTGCCTTCCGGCGATGCGGATCGCTGGATCAACCCTCCCTTCGAACCGACCATCCGTGACGGGATGCTGTTTGGTCGTGGCGCGGCAGATATGAAAGGTTCACTGGCCGCAATGGTGGTTGCCGCCGAGCGTTTCGTGGCGCAGAACCCGAATCATCAGGGGCGCCTGGCGTTTCTCATCACCTCCGATGAAGAAGCCAGCGCCACAAATGGCACGGTGAAAGTCGTTGATGCGTTGATGGCGCGCAACGAGCGTCTGGATTACTGCCTGGTGGGCGAACCGTCCAGCACGGCAGTGGTCGGCGATGTTGTAAAAAATGGCCGTCGCGGTTCGATGACCTGCAACCTGACCATTCACGGCGTTCAGGGACACGTCGCCTACCCGCATCTGGCCGATAACCCGGTTCACCGCGCCGCCCCGTGGCTCAATGAGCTGGTGGCGGTTGAGTGGGATCAGGGGAACGAATTCTTCCCGCCAACCAGCATGCAGATAGCAAATATTCAGGCTGGTACCGGGAGCAACAACGTGATTCCAGGCGATCTGTTCGTGCAGTTTAATTTCCGTTTCAGCACCGAACTGACCGATGAAATGATCAAGGCGCGCGTAATTGCGCTGCTGGAAAAACATCAGCTGCGCTACAGCGTCGAGTGGTGGATTTCCGGGCAGCCGTTCCTGACCGAACGCGGTAAACTGGTCGATGCGGTGGTCAACGCCATTGCGCACTATAATGAAATTAAACCGCAACTGTTGACGACGGGCGGCACATCGGATGGTCGATTTATTGCCAGAATGGGCGCACAGGTGGTGGAACTGGGTCCAGTCAACGCCACTATTCATAAAATCAATGAATGTGTGAACGCTGCCGATTTGCAACTGCTGGCGCGAATGTATCAGCGCATTATGGAACAGCTTGTCGCCTGACAACACATTTAAGAGGTAACGCACATGGACTGGCTGTCAAAATACTGGTGGGTTCTGGTACTGGTGTTTCTGGTTGGCGTGATGATCAACGTGATTAAAGATCTCAATCGCGTCGATCACAAGAAATTCCTCGCCAATAAGCCGGAGCTTCCTCCGCATCGCGACAATAACGCGAAGTGGGACGAAGACGACGATTGGCCGAAGCACGATCAATCAAAAAAACCGTAACAATAAACGGGCCGGAAATCCGGCCCGTTTTGTTTTAAAGCATCTCAATGAGATCGTCATTCTTCGGCGTACTGCCGCTTAACGCTTCATCGAAGTAATGTTTCGGAATGGTGTAACGCAGATGATCGAGCGCAAACTGCATACTGTGTTCATCAATCGCGTGCCCCAGATCGTCTACGATATCGAGCGTTACATCCCCGCCTGCTGCCAGTAAGGCTTCCTGACCCGCCACAGCATGCGCAAGATCGATAACCCGGTCTTCACCACCGTGAATCAAATGCACCGTCGTGGATGTCGATGCGGCTTCAGGCAGCGTCGCATAACGACCATTAAAGGCGATGACGCGTGATGCCAGATTGGGTTCCGCTTTAATGCTTTCAAGTGACATGATCGCGCCTTGCGAGAACCCTATTAACGCGGTTGCCAGTGGGCCAACGCCGCTCTGTTTTTGCCAGTAACGAACGATTTCGATAAAGGTTGGCATAATCGCATCAACGCGTGCCTGCCGATTCTCTTCGGTCACGCCTTGCACAGAGAACCATTGACGCGCCGGTGCCGGGCCACAAGGCTCTGCGCCGCCGATGCTTACGATGAGCGCATCAGGAAACAGCGGCGCGAACCAACTGCCAATTTGCCCCATTGCCACCGGGTTATCACCCACGCCATGGAACAACAGCAGCAGCTGTTGCGCGGGTTTAGCGGGGCTTTGAACGACAAAATGATCGTGTTTCATGGCTATCTCCTTTGTTACCGCTCAGTTTACGCTGGCCGAAAAGAATGACCATGCCATTTAACTGAATGAGATAGTTAAAAAAATTGCACCTGCTTTATACGTTCGCGAAGCTGCCCGGTACGTTCGTGGTCAAGGTCACACATCGCCTGCGCCACCTCTTCACGCAGACGTACAAGCAGCGCTTTACGCCCATGGAGATTCAACGCCGTACAAAGCGCCGCTTCATTTTCCCGCGCCAGCCTGCGCCGCAGTGCCAGCAACGGCAACGGGCTGAGAGAAACCAACAGGTGCAGATTACCCAGCGTAGCCAGCAGCGGGCGATGGGCGAATGCAAACCCCGCCAGATCCCACCACGCTTCATCATTAAGCATAGCCTCCGGCCCCTGCGGCAGCGTCAATTTCTCATCAACCCACCCCTGCAGCCAGCGCCACTGCTGGCATAAACGCAAATGCTCATGCTCTGCCAGATATTTTCCAGCATCGGTGAGTGGGAACATCGCCATCGCCGCATAACAGCCGCTGCTGGCTTCGCGCTGCGTGCCGATGCGCACCAGGGTAAAACCACAGCGCTGCCAGAACTGCCAGAGTGCTTCGGTATAGCCAAAGCTGACGGAGAGATAATCGCAGCCCGAGGCGTTTTTACAGGCACGGGCGATGAGCGCAGAACCGATACCCTCGCGCTGGCGCAAAGGGTGTACTGCCACCCGACTAATGCGCCGACCAATCAAGGTTGCCGCAAGCGGGCTTCCGCCATGCGCGGCGAGCGACTGCGCCACCAGGTTACCGCGCGGTCGACGAAAACCCGCCCAGACCGCCTGACTTAATTCGGCGGTCAATCCACCTTCATCCACCAGCCACAGCGCGCCTGCGAGGCCATTCGGCGTATCGGCAGCGATAAAGTGTTGCCCCGGCGCATCCATCATCCGCCGCAAATCGAGCGGTGAAGTGCGGTAGTGCGCACCAGAAAGTAGCTGGTACATCGCCGTGGGGAGCTGAGGTTCCGACAGCCATTGCACCTGTTCTATCGCCCTGAAACTTAACGGGCCGGACGGGGGAACCGTAAAGCTATCGTCAGCAAAAATCAACAGATCATTTACCACCACTTCCAGCGGGCAGCCCTGCACCCAGCGAACGGGCGTATTGAGCGTAAATTGCCGTAGCGTGGGGAAATGCGCGCAGAATTTCAGCAGAAATCCCCGTCCCGTGCCTTCATAGCCCTGCACGGTGGTGGTCAGTAAAAGATGTGGGAATCGTGAGGCGAGTTGTTCCAGCAGTGGTGCGGGGATCGCGGCGGCTTCATCCACCACCAGCCAGTCAGCGGTTTCAGCAGAGGCCAGCAGCGCGTCCGGTGCCATAAAGTGAAAACGCTCGCCGGCAAAAGCAGCAATGACGTCAGCAGAGGCCCGCGTCGGCGCGGTCACAATGGCTCGCCCCTTCAGGCTGCGGATATGCATCCCCGCCAGCGCCGATTTTCCCCGCCCGCGCTCGGCGGTAATGGCGGTAATGCCCGAGGGATTATCCGCCAGCGCGTTAAGGATCGCAGCTTGCTCTGCATCCGGCTCACCGCTGACGCGTTGCCAGTGTGGCCGCGAGGGAAAGTTGACAACGGGGAATACATCACCCTGTCGCCACAGCAGCGCTTCAGGGTTTTCGCACAGTATTCTGCAAAAATGGTCAACAAAGCGCGGCGTAGCAATCGCTTCTGGCGAGTCGCTCCAGCGCAGGGAATCGGCATCCGGCTGATGTGGCCATCGCGCCCATTCCGGCACCAGCAGCACCAGCCAGCTTCCGGCACGCAACGTACCGGCGAGCGCGGCAAAAGCCGAGACATCGAAACCGTGGCGGGCATCAAAGATGGCGTGCTGGAACTCACGCCCGAGCAGCGTCACCAGTTTTGCTGGCGCGCAGTACGGCTCGGCTTGCGCTTCAGGCCCCACCCACAGTACGTCTGTCTGCGCGTCGTCACGAAAGGCTTGCGCCTGCTGCTGTACCCAGTGTGACTCGCCGCTAATAACCAACAAGCGGCGTACACCTTCCCGCGCCATGCGCGGCGCGAGGGTCAAAAGTTCATCCATGATTGCGATTCATCAACTTACAGCATTTTGCCGAACGTATTACACTGCGCCGGGTCACCACTATCCAGGCCACGTTTCAGCCAGGTATAACGCTGCTGTGATGTGCCGTGGGTGAAGCTATCCGGCACCACGCGCCCCTGGCTCTGCTGCTGGAGACGATCATCACCAATGGCCTGTGCCGCATTCAGCGCCTCTTCCAAATCGCCCGGTTCCAGCACGCCCTGCTGCTGCATCGCATGGCCCCAAACGCCCGCAAAGCAATCCGCCTGCAGTTCCATACGCACAGAGAGTTGATTGACTTGTGATTCGGACGCATTCTGCTGCATCTGACGGACTTTTGGTTCGATACCCAGCAGTTTTTGCACGTGGTGCCCTACTTCATGCGCAATCACGTAGCCCTGGGCAAAATCGCCATCCGCGCCCAGTTTCTCTTTCATATCATCGTAGAAAGAGAGATCGATATATACCGTGGTGTCCGCCGGGCAATAGAAGGGGCCCATGACCGACTGGCCGGTACCACAGCCCGTGCGCGTCGCGCCGCGATACATCACCAGTTTCGGCACCTGATAGGTTTTACCCATTTTTTCAAACTGCTGGGTCCAGGTATCTTCGGTGGTCGCAAGTATCACCGAGGTGAATTTGGCGGCTTCGTTATCCTGAGGGCTAACGGTCCGCTGTTGGGAGGATTGCTGGGATACAGGTTCCCCGGTCAGAAAGCCTGTGAGATCGACGCCGTAATAGCCCGCGACAACCACGACAATCAACAGAATGATGCCGCCTTTCCCGCTGGGAATACGAATGTTTCGCCCGCCGCCTGAAATCGGCGAACCGGAATCATTTCGTCTGTCTTCAACATTGTCGCTTTCGCGACGACCTTGCCAACGCATATCTACCTCGAACCTATCCTATTAATTATAGTTATGATCGTAGGCGGTTCAGACGAGGATTACCACAGGAAATAACGGGGAAATTCAGAGGGTGCAGGCACCCTCTGCGATGCAGTGACTCAGGAGACTCAGTCCAGGTTGACACCCAGACGACGCGCCACTTCTTCGTAAGCTTCAATCAGGCCACCCAGGCTCTGGCGGAAACGGTCTTTATCCATTTTATCCATGGTTTGCTTATCCCACAGACGGCTACCGTCCGGCGAGAACTCATCACCCAGAACAACTTCGCCTTTGTACAAACCAAATTCCAGCTTGAAATCGACCAGGATCAAGCCCGCATCATCAAACATTTTTTTCAGGACATCGTTTGCTTTGAAGGTCAGTTCTTGCATACGTGCGAGGTTTTCTTTGCTCACCCAGCCAAAGGTTTCGCAGTAAGATTCGTTGACCATCGGGTCATGCATCGCATCATTTTTCAGGAACAGGTCGAACAGCGGTGGGTTCAGTTCGATGCCTTCTTCAATCCCTAAGCGTTTCACCAGCGAGCCTGCCGCACGGTTACGCACCACGCACTCTACCGGCACCATATCCAGTTTTTTAACCAGACATTCGGTATCAGAGAGCAGACGTTCCATCTGAGTCGGGATACCCGCTTCTTCCAGTTTGGTCATAATGAAATGGTTGAACTTGTTGTTCACCATACCTTTACGATCGAACTGCTCAATGCGCGCTCCGTCACCTGCTGACGTATCGTTACGGAATTCGAGCACCAACAGGTCCGGGTTTTCCGTACTGTAGACGGTTTTCGCTTTACCACGATACAACTCAGCTTGCTTTTGCATCTTTATTACTCCTGGTGGAATTTAACTATAAAATCGCGCTTTTCTGCCGACGCACACGTTTGCGTATCATATCAGAAAAAAGGGCCGGATTACTCCAGCCCTCAATATTACTTGCTAAATGCTGCCTGGAAGACGGCGACCAGCGCGTCGTTCTGAGACTGCGTCAGCGTATGACCTTTCGGGTCGATGAATTGCAGACTGCTGCGGTTATCGAGGTCGCCAACCTGCAGTTTGTAATCACCGGAGACCAGACCCGGATCGCTTGCGCCCAGTTCCTGCCAGCTGCTGTCTGACAGCGGCTTGTAGGTCACGTTGATGCTGCCCTGAGAACGGGTGCTGTCGGTCACTTTCATGCCCACTTTTTCCAGCACGCCAGGCAGACGTTGCCATACCTGGTTGAACGGGCCGCGCACCACCAGCATAGGCAGGCCAGTGTCATCCGCTGCGCTCTGCACGTCATAGGTGGAGCCTGCCGCGCTTTGTGAAGCATTCTGCGCGGCGGTAGCTTTCTGATCGAGACCGGCGGAAATCACGTTCAGCATCTCGGCGCTATAGCGCTGCAGCGATGCGGTATCGGCAACCGGTTTGCCCGCTTGTTCCAGGTTAACCAGTTTCACCACGACCGCCTGCTGATAGCCCTGCGGTTTCACGGAGACTTGATAACGACCACGGTACTGCTGGTCTTCATCGAGACGGTTCCACTCAACCCAATCGGTGGTTAACGTCTGGGTGGCATCATCACGCTTATCAATGGTGTAGTTTTTACCCTGAAGGATGCTCACTACCTGCGGCCACAGGTTACCGCTACGGCCACTTTCGACCAGCAGCGTGGCGGTATCGCCCGTGAACTGCGTGCGCGCACCAGAAACCAGCGCCAGAGGCTGTGCCGGCGGACGGATGTCCAGGGCTTTACCTACTGCGCCGCTACCGTTAGCAACCGGAATGTTATAATCACCGCGTTGAACCGGCAGGATCATGCCAGCCGGCGCGTGAAGTTCACTTAACGGCGCGGCATCCAGATAGGATTCATCGCCGCTCACCTGGCGCTTATAACGCGAGTCGGAACTACACGCTGCAAGCAGCAGGACAAGTGAAACACCCGCAACCTTTGCCAGGCGCGACTTCTGTACTGAGTAAGCCATCAAATCTCCCTAAACTTTACAGCAAACCGGCGTGCTTCATTGCTGAGGCGACGATATCACGACCATGGTCGGTGATAGGTGTCATCGGCAAACGCATCGTATCGGTTGCTACAAGCCCCAACTCCTTACATGCCCATTTAACCGGGATAGGATTGGGTTCGACAAATAATTTATTGTGCAGCGGCATCAAACGTTGGTTGATGACGCGCGCTTTTGCAAACTCGCCCGCGGCGGCCAGTTTACACATTTCTGCCATATCACGTGCAGCAACGTTTGCAGTGACGGAAATCACACCCTGACCGCCAAGCTGCATGAAATCCAGCCCCGTGGCATCATCACCGCTCAGCAGGATGAAATCGTCTGAAACCAGCTCTTTGATCTGGTGAACACGACTTAAGTTCCCTGTTGCTTCCTTGATTGCGATAATATTTTTTATTTCAGCCAGGCGACCCACGGTTTCTGGCAGCATATCGCAACCCGTACGAGACGGCACATTATACAGAATTTGCGGCAAGTCAGTATGTTCTGCGATCGCTTTAAAGTGCTGGAACAGACCTTCCTGAGTAGGACGGTTGTAGTAAGGGGTCACGGTCAGGCAGCCGACAACGCCGGTGTTATTGAAGCGCTGGGTCAGGCTTATCGCCTCTGCGGTGGCGTTCGCCCCGGTGCCTGCGATAACCGGAATACGGCCATCGGCCAGCTCTACGGTCATCATCACGACATCGCCGTGCTCATCGTGGCCAAGCGTCGCCGATTCTCCTGTCGTCCCTACAGATACAATCGCCGAGGTCCCGTTGGCGACATGGTAATCAATCAGTTTTTTCAGGCTTGAACGGTCGACATTACCTTTCTCATCCATCGGCGTGACAAGCGCTACAATACTTCCCGTGAACATGGGGCCATCCTCTGTGCTGACGTGCGGACATGAGTCTCAATGGTACGTTTGGAACTGTAATAAAAGCAAGCGACTGAAGCCCCTCAGAATGTTGTATGCCGGTTTTTTTTATGCTTTCCTAAGGAATACCTCACCTTTTTGAAGGAAGCACCGGTTTGACAGCCACATTACAACACTATTTGGTCATTACAGCTCTGGGGGCCGATCGCCCTGGCATTGTCAATACCATTACGCGTCACGTCAGTAGCTGCGGCTGTAACATTGAGGACAGCAGGCTGGCCATGCTGGGCGATGAGTTCACCTTCATCATGCTGCTTTCCGGTAGCTGGAACGCGATCACCTTGATTGAATCCACCCTGCCGTTGAAAGGGGCAGAACTGGATCTGCTGATTGTGATGAAGCGCACCACCGCGCGACCGCGCCCGTCAATGCCTTCCACCGTATGGGTGCAGGTTGAGGTGCCTGATTCTCCCCATATTATCGAACGCTTCACCGCGCTTATCGACTCATGGGAGATGAACATTGCGGAGCTGGTTTCCCGCACCCAACCCGGCGATGAAAATACGCAGCCACAGCTGTTTATTCAGATAACCGCACACAGCCCGGCTACGAAAAATGCATCAAATATTGAGCAAGCGTTTAAAGCCCTATGTACAGAATTGAATGCACAAGGCAGTATAAACGTCATAAATCATTCTCAGCATGACGAACAAGATGGAGTTGCCTAATGAACCCTCTGAAAGCCGGTGACATCGCACCGAAATTTAGTTTGCCCGATCAAGACGGCGAGCAAGTAAATTTGACCGACTTCCAGGGACAACGCGTACTGGTCTATTTCTATCCGAAGGCCATGACGCCGGGCTGCACCGTGCAGGCCTGCGGTCTGCGCGATAATATGGATGAACTGAAAAAAGCGGGCGTCGAAGTGCTGGGCATCAGCACCGATAAGCCAGAAAAACTCTCCCGCTTTGCTGAAAAAGAGCTGCTGAACTTCACCTTGTTGTCCGATGAGGATCATCAGGTTTGCGAGCAGTTTGGCGTCTGGGGCGAGAAGTCCTTTATGGGTAAAACCTATGACGGCATCCATCGTATCAGCTTCCTGATTGACGCTGATGGGAAAGTTGAGCACGTTTTTGATGATTTCAAAACCAGCAATCACCACGATGTGGTGCTGAACTGGCTCAAAGAGAGCGCCTGATGTAAAAAAGCCGACGTTTTCACGTCGGCTTTTTATTTACTCTTCGTCGGCCACCAGACCATCCGGCCAGGCATGCACCACCGCTTTAATCAGCGTCGCCAGCGGAATGGCGAAAAACACGCCCCAAAATCCCCACAGCCCGCCGAAAATCACCACCGACAGAATAATCACCAGCGGATGCAAATTCACCGCTTCCGAGAAGAGCACAGGTACCAGCAGGTTTCCATCCAGCGCCTGGATAATGAGGTACACCGCAAACAGACTCCAGAACTCGGTGCCCAGGCCAAACTGGAACAGCGCCACGCACACCACGGGAATGGTCACGACAAACGCGCCGATATAGGGAATCAGAACAGAGAACCCCACCAGCACCGCAAGCAACAGCGAATAATTGAGGCCAAACAGGATAAAGCCTATCCAGGTCGCCACGCCGACCACCACCATTTCCAGCACCTTGCCGCGGATATAGTTGGTGATTTGCTGGTTCATCTCTTTCCAGACCAGCCCGGCCAGGCCGCGATTACGCGGCAGTACGCGGCGCACGGCGTTCAGCATCTGCTCTTTATCCTTCACCAGGAAAAAGACCATTAACGGCACCAGCACCAGATAGACCGCCAGCGTCAGCAGCCCGACCAGCGACGCCACGGAATATTTCACCACCGAGTCGCCCATGGTCTGCATACGCGCGCGCATGTTTTCTGCCATCGCATCAATGATGCCCGCATCCATCAGCGCCGGATAGCGACGCGGCAAGGTGGCGGCAAAATCAGAAAGTTTATTGAGCATGCCAGGCATATCGCGAATCAGATAGATTCCCTGCTGCCAGGCTACTGGCATGACCACAAATGCCATTAGCAGCAGAATGCCGACAAAGACGACCAACACAGCCGTGGTGGCCCAGCGTCGCGAACAGCCAAGCTTCTCCAGACGAATCGTGGGCCATTCCAACAAATACGCGAGAACAATCGCCACCAGCAGCGGTGCTAACAGACCGCTAAAGAAAAACAGGATACCGAAACCGGCCACCAGAATAACCAGCAGCGCTATCGCTTCCGGGTCACTAAAACGGCGGCGATACCACTGCATCAACATTTCGAGCATAAACACTTCCCTGACGCACATTGGCGGATCACAGTGCCCGAATTGTATCTAAATGTCACAGAAAAGACTTCGCTTTTTCTATTTATAGACACAAACAGCAAAAGTTATGTGAATATCATTTTCAACCTCTGTGAGGCCAGATAAACTGCCTGAGCAGTCACGCAGGGAACGTAACGCCGCCCTGTCGGTCAAACTGAAACATCCCACATTACAGGACAGAGGTTATGTTCAGGCAGTTGAAAAAAACGCTGGTGGCATCCCTTATTGCAACGCTCACTCTCGGCCAGGCGGCCCCCGCATTTGCGGATGCGGCTGATACGTTGCCAGATATGGGCACCTCCGCAGGAAGCACGCTCTCCATTGGTCAGGAGATGCAAATGGGGGATTTCTACGTACGCCAGCTGCGCGGCAGCGCACCGCTGATTAATGATCCCCTGCTGGTGCAGTACATCAATACCCTGGGTATGCGTCTGGTGTCGCACGCCTGGTCGGTGCGTACGCCATTCCACTTCTATTTAATCAACAACGACGATATCAACGCCTTCGCCTTCTTCGGCGGGAACGTGGTGCTGCACTCGGCGTTGTTCCGCTATTCCGATAATGAAAGCCAACTGGCCTCGGTGATGGCGCACGAAATCTCCCACGTCACCCAGCGACATCTGGCGCGTGCGATGGAAGATCAGAAACGTAACGCCCCGCTTACCTGGGTCGGCGCGTTAGGCTCAATTCTACTGGCGATGGCCAGCCCGCAGGCTGGGATGGCGGCGCTGAGCGGTACTCTTGCCGGAACGCAACAGAGCATGATCAGCTTCACTCGTCAGAATGAAGAAGAAGCGGATCGTATCGGGATTCAGGTGTTACAACGATCCGGCTTCGATCCGCAGGCGATGCCGGCATTCATGGATAAATTGCTCGATCAGGCGCGCTACTCCTCGCGTCCACCGGAAATGCTGCTGACCCACCCCCTGCCGGAAAGCCGTCTGGCCGACGCGCGCAACCGCGCCAACCAGATGAAACCAATGGTGGTGCAATCCTCCGCCGATTTCTATCTGGCGAAAGCGCGTACGCTTGGGATGTATAACTCCGGGCAAAATCAGCTGACCAGCGACCTGCTCGATGCCTGGTCGAAAGGTAATATTCGCGAACAAAATGCCGCGCAGTATGGCCGCGCACTTCAGGCGATGGAAGCGAAGAACAACGCTCAGGCGAGTAGCCTGCTGCGCCCGCTGCTGGCAGCCGACCCGCAGAACCCATGGTATCTTGACCTGGCGACCGATATCGACCTCGGCCAGAACAAAGCCGCTGATGCCATTAGTCGCCTGAAAAGCGCGCGCGACCTGCGCACCAACCCGGTACTGCAGCTTAACCTGGCGAACGCGCTGCTGGAAGCAGGCCAGGCGTCCGAAGCGGTGACCATTCTTAACCGCTACACGTTTAACTATAAAGACGATACCAACGGCTGGGAATTGCTGGCACAGGCGCAGGCCAAACTGGGCCATCGCGATCAGGAACTGGCCGCCAGAGCCGAGAATATGGCATTGGTTGGACGCCTCGACCAGGCGATTTCCCTGCTGAGCAGCGCCAGCGCCCAGGTCAAACTCAGAAGCCTGGAACAGGCGCGCTACGATGCGCGTATCGACCAGCTTCGCCAATTACAGGAACGTTTCCGCCCTTATACGAAAATGTAAGCGGGAACGTATGAACGTCAGACACACGGGAGATTTTATGACTGATGCGGTAAAAATTTACCACAACCCGCGCTGTTCCAAGAGCCGCGAAACCTTAAGCCTGTTGAAAGCTAACGGCGTGGAGCCGGAAGTGGTGCTTTATCTGGAAACGCCGCCTGATGTGCAGGGCATTAAGCAGTTGCTGCAAATGCTGGGCATGAACAGCGCACGCGAGCTGATGCGCCAGAAAGAAGATCTTTATAAGTCGTTGAATCTGGCCGATAGCCAGCTTACAGAAGCGCAGTTGATTCAGGCGATGGTTGAGAATCCGAAGCTGATTGAACGCCCGATCGTGGTCAGCAACGGCAAGGCGCGTATTGGTCGCCCGCCGGAGCAGGTTCTGGAAATCGTTAGCTAATGTGAGTTTGTCGCAGCCGCCTTTTGCCGGCTGCGTCCGCCTTATGGCCTCTGAAATGCGAGCATCCACGCCGTTCTTATGCAACGTTGCATGCGAATAAACAGGGTTCTGATAGCGTCTCGCAACCTGCAAATCGTCATATTGTCGTCTTGTCTCTCTCCTGCCAGAGTTCCTCCAACGGTTAGCATCCCATGGAGGGAGTTATGCAAGAGCAAAGCACATCCACGCCGCACGACGCGATTTTTAAACATTTCATGGCCCACGTAGACACGGCCCGTGATTTTCTCGACATTTATCTGCCCGCTCCGTTACGCGCCATTTGCGATCTGAGCAGTTTAAAGCTGGAAGCCACCAGTATGGTGGAGAAGAATCTGCGTTCGCGCATTTCAGATATTCTCTATTCGGTGAAAACGCAGGCGGGCGATGGCTATATCTACACACTGATTGAGCATCAAAGTCGTCCGGAAAAACACATGGCCTTTCGGATGCTGCGCTATTCACTGGACGTTATGCAGCGGCATCTGGATGCCAAAAATAAACAGTTGCCTATTGTTATTCCCCTGTTGTTTTATCATGGCGAAGCCACGCCCTACCCCTACAGCCTGCGTTGGCTTGATGGGTTTTCTGACCCGGATCTGGCTAAGCGACTCTATTGCCAGCCTTTTCCACTGGTGGATATCACCGTTGTCCCCGATAGCGAAATTATGCAGCACCGGCGCGTTGCCACGCTCGAACTGCTGCAAAAACATATCCGATTGCGGGATCTTTCCGAGCAAATCGCCCCGCTAGCCGCACTTTTAACGATGGGATACACTAGCAAGGATCGACTGGTTGCCATTCTGAATTACATGCTGCATACCGGCACAGCCGAGAATCCTGAGAAGCTTCTTCAGGAGCTTTCTCAGCGCACGTCACATCATGAGGGAACGCTAATGACTATTGCTGAATATCTCGAGCAGAAAGGCTGGACCAGAGGAGTTGAAGAGGGGCAACAGAAAGGACGTAGTGAAGAAGCGCGACGTATTGCGCTTGCGATGCTGAAAAACGGAATGGAACCCGTGCTGGTGAAAGAAATCACCGGCGTCTCAGATACCGAACTGTCGGGCACAAGCACGCACTAACCGCTACAGCTTCAGGATCTCTTTTACAAACGGAATCGTGAGTTTTCGCTGGGCAGTAATCGACGCGTGATCCAGCTGGTCGAGCGTTAAAAACAGGGTACGCATCTCTCTGTCCAGCCGTTTAAGCAAGAAACGACACACATCTTCCGGCAGTTCAAACCCGCGCAGACGCGCGCGCAGTTGCAACGCTTGTAGTTTGTCTTCATCAGAGAGCGGCTGAAGCTTATATATTTGCCCCCAGTCGAGACGAGAAGCGAGATCCGGCAAACCGAGATTAAGCTGACGCGGCGGACGATCGCCGGTGATCAGCAGCCGGGTGTTCCCTGTTTCGAGGATCCGGTTATACAGGTTGAAAATCGCCATCTCCCAGAGTTCATCTCCGGCGACGCACTCAATGTTATCAATACACACCAGCGCAAGCTGTTCCATCCCTTCCAGTACTTCCGGTACAAACCAGGTACGTTTATCCAGAGGAACATAACCTACGGCATCACCGCGCGCCGAGAGTTCCGCACAGGCTGCGTGCAGCAGATGGCTACGCCCTGCCCCTTCCCGCGCCCAAAGATAGATGTATCCGCTGTGTTCCTGGCGCAGGACGTTTTGCACGGCTGCAAGGAGAGAAGGGTTATCACCCGGCCAGAAACTCGCAAAGGTTTCATCGTCGGGAAGATAGAGTGGCAAAGAGAGCTGTGCCGGTGCGTTCAGAGGGACCTCTTCATGAGCTTACGTAAAAACGCGATGAGTTTATCACAGAATTATCCCATGAGAGAACCGGACGGCGCACCGCCCGGTCAGAGGATCAGCGGGTGGAGACGTCGCTGTCATCAGCATCCAGCACCACTTCTTCCGGACGCAGCACGCTAATGAGTTTGAAGATCAGGCTCAGGCAGACGCCCACTACGGTCGCCAGCGCCATGCCTTTAAGCTCAGCAGCACCAATGTGCACTTTCGCGCCGCTAACACCGATGATCAGAATCACGGAGGTCAGGATCAGGTTTTGCGCTTTGCTATAGTCAACTTTTGATTCGATCAGAACGCGAATACCGGATGCGCCGATCACGCCGTACAGTAACAGAGAAACGCCTCCCATCACTGGCAGCGGGATAATCTGGATAGCCGCCGCAAGTTTCCCGACGCAGGAGAGCAGTATAGCAATCACCGCCGCGCCGCCGATTACCCAGGTACTGTAGACGCGGGTAATCGCCATTACGCCGATGTTTTCGCCATAGGTGGTGTTCGGCGTGGAACCAAAGAAGCCAGAGATTACCGTCGACAGACCGTTAGCAAACATAGAGCGGTGCAGGCCCGGATCGCGAATCAGATCTTTTTTGACAATATTCGCCGTTACCACCAGGTGGCCGACGTGCTCGGCAATCACCACCAGCGCCGCAGGCAGAATCGTCAGAATAGCGAACCACTCGAAGCGCGGAGTATAGAACGTTGGCAGCGCGAACCAGTGCGCTTGCGCGATCGGCGTGGTATCGACAACGCCCATCACAAAGGAGAGCGCATAGCCCACCAGAACACCAATCAGAATAGGAATAATGGCAAGGAAGCCGCGGAACAGAACTGAACCAAATACCGTTACCGCAAGCGTTACCATGGAGATAATAATGGTTTTGCTATCCGGCGATTGCCCTTCTGCTGGCAAGAGGCCCGCCATGTTTGCCGCGACACCCGCCAGTTCAAGGCCGATGACGGCAACGATTGCGCCCATCGCCGCCGGAGGAAACATCACATCCAGCCAGCCGCTCCCGGCTTTTTTAACGATAAACGAGACCAGGCAGAACAGCACGCCGCACATGATAAAACCGCCGAGTGCCATTTCGTATCCCAACGGCAGCAGAAGCATAACCGGTGAAATAAACGCAAAGCTCGATCCCAGATAAGCCGGAATTTTACCTTTACAGATAAAGAGGTAGAGCAAGGTGCCGACGCCGTTGAACAGCAGCACGGTTGCCGGGTTGATGTGAAACAGAACGGGCACCAGAACGGTGGCGCCAAACATGGCGAACAAGTGCTGCAAGCTAAGCGGGATCGTCTGTAATAGTGGCGGTCGTTCACTCACTCCGATAGCACGGCGCGTCATAATGTTTTCCTCAGTGTCAGTGTTATTAGATTTTGCATTTAGTTTTATTCAAAAAAAAGCCGACTCTTAAGTCGGCTCTTTATGATTTATTTTCTTATTTGGTACCAAAGATTTTGTCACCGGCGTCGCCGAGGCCAGGAATGATATATCCCTGCTCGTTTAACCCCTGGTCAATTGACGCGGTGTACAGCTCAACGTCCGGGTGCGCGCTTTCCAGCGCGGCGATACCTTCTGGCGCCGCGACCAGCACCAAAACTTTAATGCTGCTGCAGCCCGCTTTTTTCAGCAGGTCGATGGTGGCGATAACCGAACCGCCGGTTGCCAGCATCGGGTCGACAATCAGCGCCATGCGCTCATCAATATTGGAAACCAGTTTCTGGAAATACGGTACCGGCTCCAGCGTCTCTTCGTCGCGATACATGCCCACCACGCTGATACGCGCGCTTGGAACATTTTCCAGCACGCCGTCCATCATGCCCAGGCCCGCACGCAGGATTGGCACAACGGTAATTTTCTTGCCTTTGATCTGGTCGATTTCTACCGGGCCGTTCCAGCCTTCAATAGTCACTTTTTCGGTTTCCAGATCGGCGGTGGCTTCATAGGTCAGTAAGCTGCCAACTTCGGAGGCGAGTTCACGGAAGCGTTTAGTACTGATATCTTGCTCGCGCATCAGGCCTAGCTTGTGTTTGACGAGTGGGTGTTTCACTTCCACAATCTTCATTCTCTTTCTCCTTTGAATGGGGCAGCCACAAAAAAAATCGACGGATTATACCGCCATTCTTTTCATCGGCAACATTTTTTTACTTGACGCTGATCAAGCATAGGCGGGGTTAATGTGAAGAGAGAAACGATTGTCGGCGCTGAGCCGTATTTCGCAAGGGAAGCGGCCAACCAGGGTTGACCGCTTCATCGTAGTTACAGCTTTTCACCATTAGTGGCGATCACGTCTTTATACCAGTTGAAAGATTTTTTACGGCTGCGTGCCAGCGTGCCATTACCTTCGTTATCTTTATCAACGTAGATAAAGCCGTAACGCTTTTTCATCTCACCGGTCCCGGCAGAGACCAGATCGATACAGCCCCATGGGGTGTAACCCATCAGGTCGACGCCATCTTCCACCACCGCTTTTTTCATCTCTTTAATGTGAGCGGCGAGATAATCGATACGGTACTGGTCGTTTACTGAGCCATCGCTCTCCTGCACGTCGATCGCGCCAAAGCCATTTTCGACGATAAACAGCGGCAACTGATAGTGATCGTAGAACCAGTTCAACGAGTAACGCAGCCCTACCGGGTCAATCTGCCAGCCCCAGTCGGATTTCTGTACGTAGGGGTTTGAGACCAGACTGGTGGTTTCATCGTAATCGAGCTGCGGGTTATCGTCGGTCGCTTTGGTGGCAAACGACATATAGTAGCTAAAGCCGATGTAATCGACACAGCCCTGCATCAGTGCCTGCTTGTCTTGTTCAGTGATATCCAGTGCAAATCCGCGACGTTCGAAGTAGTTCAGCAGATGTTGCGGATATTTCCCACGAACGTGCACATCGGTAAACCAGTAGCGGCGATGCATGGCATTCATCGCCATCATCATATCGTTTGGAGCGCAGGTCAGCGGATAGATGGGGCACATGGCAATCATGCAGCCGATTTGCAGCGACGGATTAATCTCACGCCCCGCTTTTACCGCCAGGGCGCTGGCCACCAGCTCATAGTGCGCCGCCTGATACATTACCGGCTCGCGATCTTCACCTGGCTGATATTTCAGCCCGGAGTTCGTGAACGGAGCGAAATCCTCATGGAAGTTAGCCTGGTTATTAATCTCGTTGAAGGTCATCCAGTACTTCACTTTGTGCTGGTAGCGCGTGAAGACAACCTTTGCAAAACGCACAAAAAAGTCGATGAGTTTACGGTTGCGCCAGCCACCATATTCAGTCACGAGGTGATACGGCATCTCGAAGTGCGATAGGGTGATAACCGGCTCAATGCCGAGCTTCAGGCACTCATCAAACAGATCGTCATAGAACTGCAATCCGGCTTCATTGGGTTCCCGTTCGTCGCCTTTTGGAAAAATACGCGTCCAGGCGATAGAGGTTCGGAAACACTTGTAACCCATCTCGGCAAACAGTTTGAGATCGTCTTTGTAGCGATGGTAGAAATCAATGGCTTCATGATTAGGATAATTTTTGCCGGGCAATACGCCATCGGTGATTTCTCGCGGCACGCCGTGCGCGCCCGCCGTCATCACATCAGCCACGCTGATGCCTTTCCCACCTTCCTGCCAGCCGCCTTCCAGCTGATGCGCAGCTACCGCGCCGCCCCACAGAAATCCCGCTTTAAATCCAGACATAACTTTCCCTCATTAAACAGTCGCGTTCTGTTGATTGAAATGGTAAACCGCGCCCAGCAGCCCGGCGTCGTTGCCCTGGCTTGCCGCACACACGAAGTCGTCGATACCGAACCAGCGCAGATGCTCACGCAGCAGCGCCAGGAATCCCGGGCGTTCAATAATGCCGCCGCCAATAAAAATGGTTTCAGGGTCGAAAAGATTGACCAGGTTATAGAGCCCGGTGGCGATGCCATTAAGGAAGTCATCGACCAGACGATGCGCCGCGCGATCGCCGTCTTCATAGGCGTCAAACACCGCCTCACCTGTGATGGCTTCCAGCGGTTGCCCAAGGCTGTCCGCGTAGCGTTTACGCAGCACGCGCAGCGTACAGGTTGTGTTCATGGTGTAATTCGTTACGCGACGCGAGGCCGGTCTATCGGTGAACATGTAACCGAATTCACCGGCGCGAAAGCGCTTGCCGTGAACCAGTTTGCCGTTGCAGAAAATCGCGCCGCCGATTCCGGTGCCGATAGTCAGCACCAGAAAATCATTCATCTTCGTAGCCTTACCCAGCCAGCGCTCCGCCAGCAGCACGCAGTTGGCATCGTTTTCGACCGTAACCGGGCGCGATGTTTTCGCCTCCAGCCATGCTTTCATGGCAAAGTTATCGAAGCGACGGATAGCGCCGCCCATTTCGATAAACCCGGTATGAGGATTAACATAGCCCGGCGCGCTGATCGCAATGCCGGTACAGTGGGGATGCGCGGCAACCCAGTCGAGCATTGCCTGCAAAATTTGGTCTCCGTCACTGTCGACGATCGCCGCTTTGCCTTTCTCTACAATCGTCCCCTGCGCGTCCACAACACCCATTTTTAACGCGGTGCCGCCAATATCAAATGCTGCAATGCTCATCGTTCTCATCCCTCCCGAATGGTAAAACGACACGCTTAATGCTCGTTCCTGCATAACAGAAACCGGTTTCATTGGCATCATGTGCATTCAAAGCAACCGATGCAAGGACAAAAATGTACCCGGTTTCATTTTCGTGAACGGTATCAAACTTGACCATCTTCTTAGGTGAAAGGGCATAAATCCGCGCCCTGAAAAATGGATGCACAATGGGCTCGCAAACGTTTGCTTAGACTGTTAGAATTGCGCCGATTTTTCTTGCTAACGCAAACGCGTGGAGACTTAGCAGTGACCGACAAAACCTCTCTCAGCTATAAAGATGCCGGTGTTGATATTGACGCAGGAAACGCTCTGGTTGACCGAATCAAGGGTACGGTGAAGAAAACCCGTCGCCCGGAAGTGATGGGTGGATTAGGTGGATTCGGCGCATTGTGCGCACTGCCGCAAAAATATCGTGAACCGGTGCTGGTCTCTGGCACGGATGGCGTTGGCACCAAACTGCGTCTGGCAATGGATTTAAAACGTCATGACACCATTGGTATCGACCTTGTCGCCATGTGTGTCAATGACCTGGTCGTTCAGGGCGCCGAGCCCCTGTTCTTCCTCGACTACTACGCCACCGGCAAACTGGACGTCGACACCGCGGCCAGCGTGATCAACGGCATCGCGGAAGGCTGTTTACAGTCTGGCTGCTCCCTGGTGGGCGGCGAGACGGCAGAAATGCCGGGCATGTACCACGGTGAAGATTACGATGTGGCAGGCTTCTGCGTCGGGGTAGTAGAAAAATCAGAAATCATCGATGGTTCAAAAGTCACCGACGGCGACGTGCTGATCGCGCTGGGCTCCAGCGGCCCGCACTCTAACGGTTATTCACTGGTGCGCAAAATTGTGGAGGTCAGCGGTTGTGACCCGGAAACCACGCAACTGGAAGGCAAATCGCTCGCCGACCATCTGCTGGCGCCAACCCGCATCTACGTGAAATCCATTCTGGAACTGATCGAAAACGTCGACGTCCACGCCATCGCCCACCTGACCGGCGGCGGTTTCTGGGAGAACATCCCGCGCGTCCTGCCGGACAACACTCAGGCAGTGATTGACGAGTCTTCCTGGCAGTGGCCGGCCATCTTTAACTGGATGCAGGACGCAGGTAATGTCAGTCGTCATGAAATGTACCGCACCTTTAACTGTGGCGTGGGCATGGTGATTGCACTGGCAGCCGATGAGGCGGATAAAGCCATTGCCCTGATGAACGAAAAAGGTGAAAACGCGTGGAAAATCGGCTATATCAAAGCCACTGATTCTGAACAGCGTGTGGTCATCGAATAATGAAAAATATCGTGGTGCTCATTTCCGGCAACGGAAGCAACTTACAGGCTATCATCGACGCCTGTGCGCAAAAGAGAATAAAGGGCACCATTCGTGCGGTATTCAGCAATAAGGCCGATGCGTTCGGCCTTGAGCGCGCTCGCGAAGCGGGGATCCCGCAGCATGCGTTAACCGCCAACCAGTATGCTAGCCGTGAAGCATTTGACCGCGAGCTGATGCACGAAATCGACGCTTATGCGCCGGATGTCGTGGTGCTGGCAGGCTATATGCGGATTCTGAGCGCCGAGTTTGTCAGCCACTATCAGGGGCGTTTGCTGAATATCCACCCTTCCCTTTTGCCGAAATATCCGGGCCTCGATACGCATCGCCAGGTACTGGAAAACGGCGATGCTGTACACGGCACCTCGGTACACTTTGTCACCGAAGAGCTGGACGGCGGGCCGGTGATTTTACAGGCCAAAGTCCCCGTGTTTGACGGTGACGACGAGGCCGATATTACCGCGCGAGTTCAGGCTCAGGAACATGCTATTTACCCGCTGGTGGTGAGCTGGTTTGTCGAAGGTCGCCTGGCTATGCGTGAAAACAGCGCCTGGCTGGATGGTGTAAAACTGCCGGTCAGTGGTTATGCTTCCGAAGATGAGTAATCCTGTTCACCATCGTCCCAGACGGTGGTGAAATTCATTAAATAAATATTTCCCTCGTTAACGCTCTCTATTAATTATAATGCAAGCAAAATATTATAATACTTTTGACTTTCATCACTAAATCCCCTCTAATTCTCCCCAGATTAATTATTTCATCTGGCATAAGGTTATGTTTAAAAACAGGACGTTGTTATTAAGTGTTTGGGTTATTCCTGTCTTTTTCTTATTTTATTCATGCGTAAGCTATTTACACATTCAAAAGGCAGCATTATCTATCCACAACATGGAAGCAAAATTCGTGCTGGCACAGGCCTCTGACAAAGAGACCTACCAATGGGAGGGGCGTTCTCTTTCAAAACAAAACACTATCGAATTTTATCAGGCCGCTAACGAAAAATTCGGCAAATACATTAACTGCATAAATATTTCACACCCCATATCAATATTCGCAATTATATTTTCAGTATTAACGCTATTTTCGGGTGTTTTTGCTCAGCGCCTGTGTTCGCGGGTCATTTCGATTAACGCCAGCGGTCTTGAGCCGGAAGAACAAGCGCCTTCATTCCACTGGTTTCGGACTATCCTTGCATTGGCGACTTTCCTTCATAGCGCCTGTTTTCTGTTAACGCTGATTTGTATTTTGGTCTGCAAATTGTTGCTCCTTTCGTGGTCAATTAAATTTCTCACAACGTCGCCGTCAGTCATCCTGATTCTTGAAATTGTGGGTGCGGTGGTGGTTGCGGCGTTAATCGTTTGTCTCGCCTGGAGTCGTCGTTGTCTTATGCTTTTTAGCACGACTGAACCCGTCATCTACGGCATCATGATCAGTGTCCATGATGAACCAGAATTCTGGAAGTGGCTGAGTAACACGCTGCAGGCCAGCCATCACCCCGTGCCGGACAATGTCGTATTAAGCCTTCAACAAGAGTGCCACGCCACGGTTGCACCGCTGGTGATGACCACGGGGGAGAAATTACACGGCTTAACCCTTTGCATTCCAGTTGACCGTATTAATACGCTCAGTAAGCGTCGGATGGCGGAGCAAATTTGCCAGGCGATGTCGCAGCCTGCCGAACTGGCACCCGAAGTTCGACACGATCTTCTCGAATCGCATCTTCGTCTGGTACAGGCACAGCATCCTGTCGCACGTAACCAGCTTGATCGGGTTATGTTTCGCTGCGCCACCGCGGTAGCCTCGACGTTGGCAGGTTATTTCCTGCAGGCATGGCGTGAGGCCATTTATCAACAATCCACCCGCCAGATATGGTCGATGAGCAATTTAACCGTCAAGTCTGACGGCAGCCACACCGCTGGCCTGCTAAGCAGTATGCGCCTCTATCTGACAAAACTGGCTCAACAGCTACCCAAAGCCGATTTTCCCGCCTGATCCCCTGCCCTGGCCCACTGCCGGGGCACAACATCCGTGATTTTTCCCTGTCATCACGTAATAAGTGTCATACTCTTCTGGCACAGTTGGACAATCAACTGGAATGCTCGCCATAATAGCCAGGCCATAACGCGTGGATGGAACGGAGTGTAAGTAGTAATGGGTCAGGACAAACTGTATATCGAGAAAGAGCTAAGCTGGTTATCCTTCAATGAGCGGGTTCTTCAGGAAGCTGCGGATAAAAGCAATCCGCTGATTGAGCGCATGCGTTTCCTGGGGATCTACTCCAATAACCTGGATGAATTCTACAAAGTGCGTTTCGCCGAACTGAAGCGGCGCATTATCATCAGCGAAGAACAGGGCTCTACCGCCCACTCTCGTCATCTGTTGGGCAAGATCCAATCCCGCGTACTGAAAGCCGATCAAGAATTCGACGGCCTCTACAACGAACTGCTGCTGGAAATGGCGCGTAATCAAATCTTTCTGATTAACGAGCGTCAGCTTTCTGTGAACCAGCAAAGCTGGCTGCGTCATTACTTTAAACACCAGTTGCGTCAGCACATTACCCCGATTCTGCTGAACCGGGAAACGGACCTGGTGCAGTTCCTGAAAGACGATTACACCTATCTGGCGGTAGAGATTATTCGCGGCAACGAGACCCACTATGCGCTGCTGGAAATCCCGTCCGATAAAGTGCCGCGCTTTGTCAATCTGCCGCCTGAAACGCCGCGACGTCGCAAGCCAATGATCCTTCTGGATAACATTCTGCGCTACTGCCTGGATGATATCTTCAAAGGCTTCTTTGATTACGATGCCTTAAACGCCTACTCGATGAAGATGACCCGTGATGCCGAGTACGATCTGGTACACGAGATGGAATCGAGCCTGATGGAGCTGATGTCCTCCAGCCTGAAGCAGCGTTTAACCGCCGAACCAGTGCGTTTTGTTTATCAACGCGATATGCCAGACGCGATGGTGGAAATGCTGCGTAAAAAGCTCACCATCTCCCGCTACGATTCCATCGTTCCGGGTGGACGCTATCACAACTTTAAAGACTTCATTGGCTTCCCGAACGTCGGCAAAGCCAATCTGGTTAATAAACCGATGCCGCGTTTACGCCATATCTGGTTTGACAAATTCCGCAACGGCTTCGATGCCATTCGCGAACGGGATGTGCTGCTCTATTATCCGTATCACACGTTCGAGCATGTGCTGGAACTGCTGCGCCAGGCGTCGTTCGACCCGAGCGTGCTGGCCATTAAAATCAACATCTACCGCGTGGCCAAAGATTCCCGCATTATTGATGCGATGATCCACGCAGCGCACAACGGCAAGAAAGTGACGGTCGTGGTGGAATTACAGGCGCGTTTCGATGAAGAGGCCAACATCCACTGGGCCAAGCGTCTGACGGAAGCGGGCGTTCACGTTATCTTCTCGGCGCCAGGGCTCAAAATTCACGCCAAGCTGTTCCTTATTTCGCGTAAAGAGGGCGAAGATGTGGTGCGTTACGCCCATATTGGTACCGGAAACTTTAACGAGAAAACCGCGCGTATCTACACCGACTACTCGTTGCTGACCGCCGATGCGCGCATTACCAATGAAGTGCGTCGGGTCTTTAACTTTATTGAAAACCCGTACCGTCCGGTCACTTTCGATTATCTGATGGTATCGCCACAAAACTCCCGTCGTCTGCTCTACGCGATGATTGACCGGGAAATCGCTAACGCGCAAAACGGCCAGAAAGCGGGCATTACGCTCAAACTGAACAATCTGGTAGATAAAGGCCTTGTCGACAGACTGTATGCCGCGTCAGGCTCTGGCGTACAAGTTAACCTGCTGATTCGTGGTATGTGTTCGCTGATCCCGGAACTGGAAGGGCTGAGCGATAACATCCGCGTGATCAGTATCGTTGATCGTTTCCTTGAACATGACCGTGTTTATATTTTTGAAAACGGTGGCGACAAGCAGGTTTACCTCTCTTCCGCCGACTGGATGACGCGTAACATTGACTACCGAATTGAAGTGGCGACGCCGCTGCTTGATCCGCGGCTGAAACAACGCATTCTCGATATTATCGAGATTCTTTTCAGCGACACGGTCAAAGCACGTTACATTGATAAAGAGCTGAGTAATCGCTATGTTCCGCGTGGTAACCGTCGTAAAGTGCGGGCCCAGCAGGCGATCTACGACTATATAAAATCCCTTGAACAACCTGAATAACCTATGCCCATAAAAAGCAAAGCCCCCCGCCCGCAGGAATTTGCAGCGGTCGACCTTGGTTCGAACAGTTTTCATATGGTTATCGCCCGTGTGGTTGACGGCGCGATGCAAATCATTGGCCGCCTGAAGCAGCGCGTGCATCTGGCTGATGGTCTGGATGAAAACAACATGCTTAGCGAAGAAGCGATGGAGCGCGGATTAAACTGCCTGGCGCTGTTTGCTGAGCGTCTGCAAGGGTTCTCCCCTTCCAGCGTCTGTATCGTCGGCACACACTCCCTGCGTCAGGCGGCAAACGCCACGGAATTTTTAACCCGTGCTGAAAAAGTTATCCCCTATCCAATTGAAATCATTTCGGGTAATGAGGAAGCGCGTCTGATTTTTATGGGCGTTGAGCATACCCAACCCGAGAAAGGCCGTAAGCTGGTGCTGGATATTGGCGGCGGCTCGACAGAGCTGGTAATCGGCGAAGATTTCGAACCCAAGCTGGTTGAAAGCCGTCGCATGGGTTGCGTTAGCTTTGCGCAGCAATTCTTCCCGGGCGGAGTGATTACCCGGGAAAGCTTCCAGCGCGCCCGTCTGGCGGCGGTACAAAAACTGGAGACACTCTCCTGGCAATATCGTATTCAGGGCTGGAATGTGGCGCTGGGCGCGTCAGGCACGATTAAAGCCGCCCATGAAGTGCTGATCGAAATGGGGGAAAAAGATGGTTTCATCACCCCGGAACGTCTGGAGATGCTGGTTGAAGGCGTGCTGAAGTGTAAGAACTTTTCGGCGCTAAGCCTGCCGGGTCTTTCCGAAGAGCGTAAAAACGTGTTTGTGCCCGGTCTGGCGATTCTGTGTGGCGTTTTTGACTCACTGGCAATCAAAGAGCTGCGTTTGTCCGATGGCGCGCTACGCGAAGGTGTGCTGTATGAAATGGAAGGTCGTTTCCGCCATCAGGATGTCCGTAGCCGTACGGCGCAAAGTCTGGCAAACCAGTACAATATTGACCGTGAACAGGCGCAGCGCGTACTGGAAACCACTACGCATATGTATGAACAGTGGCTGGCGCAAAACCCGAAACTGGGACACCCGCAGCTTGCGGCTCTGCTGCAATGGGCATCTTTGCTGCATGAGGTCGGGCTGAATATTAATCACAGCGGTATGCATCGCCACTCCGCGTATATCCTGCAAAACAGTGACCTGCCTGGGTTCAATCAGGAACAGCAATCGTTGATGGCGACGCTGGTGCGTTATCACCGTAAGGCCATTAAGCTGGATGATATTCCGCGCTTCACGCTGTTTAAGAAGAAACAGTTCCTGCCGATGATTCAGCTACTGCGTCTGGGGGTTCTGCTGAATAACCAACGTCAGGCCACGACCAAGCCACCGACACTGACGCTGAAAACAGAGGCCCATCACTGGACACTCTGTTTCCCCCACGGCTGGTTTAGCCAGAATGCGCTGGTTCTGCTCGATCTGGAAAAAGAGCAGGAATATTGGGAAGGTGTTTCCGGTTGGTGGTTAAAAATCACCGAAGAAAGTTCACCGGAAATCGCTGCTTAATGACAATGGTGAAGGCTCGGCAGCCAGTTCCTCCAGAGGCACTGGTTTGCCGATGCAATATCCCTGAAGATAATCAATGCCCAGCGATATCGCGGCTTCACGAATCTCTTCATTTTCGACAAACTCCGCCACCACCCGCATGTTTTTCATCCGCGCCAGATGACAAATGGAAGCGACGATTTGGTAATCGAGGCTGCTGGTCGCAATATTGCGGATAAAGCTTCCGTCTATTTTGAGAATATCGGCACTGACGTGCTTCAGCCGCGCATAGCTCGCATAACCGGTGCCAAAATCGTCAATCGCCACGCGGCATCCCATATCCTGAAGCACGGCCAACGTCTGACGAGCCTGCTCCGGGTTGCTCAGCGAATGGCTTTCGGTGACTTCAAAAATCAGCTGCCAGGCTTCAATATTGTATTTCGCCAGTAAATCAGCCACCTGCTGGGAAAAATCCAACCCGCAGGCAGTAGAAGGCGATAAATTGACCGACAGGCGCATACCAGGGTGCTGCTCACGGTTGTTATCCATAAAGCGCAGGGTATGTTCCAGAACCCACAAATCAATCCGCGACGCCATACCAAATTCATGGGCAACTGGCAGAAAATCATTGGGTGAAATCAGTTCCCCTTCATCGCCAATCATCCGCAGCAGCACTTCATGATAATCATCGCCACGAATGCTTACGATCGGTTGCGCCATCAGGCAGAAGCGATCGTTTTCCAGCGCCTGTTGCACGCGCAGCATCATCGCGACTTTATCTTTCAGTTCCTGCTGCAAATGCAGGGCACCGCGCCGCTGAAGGTTTTCCGGCTGGTGAGAAATCAGTGACAAATCGGCAATCGTGCTCAACTCGCCTAGCAACAGGGAAAGATGTGAAACCGGCGAATGAATGTAGCAGTAGCTCATCCCGACCTGTGGCTGAAGCGGCATCCCGTTCCAGATATAGCGAAATTGCTTCACTCTGGCATCAACCCGCGCAATATGTTGCTGATAATCTTCAGTATTCAACCGCATCGCCAAATCGTGTCCTGAAAGCTGATATACGTCTTCCCCTGGCCGAAGTACCTTGCTCAGCCACTCTGCCAGTTTCTGCTTATAGTTGATGCGGAGCATCACGCCATAATGGCGACCCAACACTTCCAGATCGGGCATCCGCAGGAAACAGACAACCGACCATGGCGCAGCATCAATTGCCCGATTCAGGGCACGGAGATTGGGTAAATGCACTACCGGGTCGAGGAATGCCATCCTTCGCACTCTGGCATGGATGGTTCGCTCACGCGTCGACAGCACAGCGATATAAGCAATGATAAAGGAGAACACCAGATAACTGGATGAAGTGATGGCCAGTTGAGAGCTATATCCTGGGTGAATAGGCAAATAGTGATAATGGAAATGAATCGCCACAATGAGCAGCACAGTCCACAACGGCGAGATAAAGCGATAGCCAAAACGCATCGCTCCCCACAGCGTCACGGGCAACAACAGCGACAACGTGTAGTTGGTGCTAAAAATGGTGCTCTGATTGGTCAAAGGCATCAACAACAGGCCAAGCAGCAATGAGAGCACAACCAGCCAGGCGACAACTTCCATCCACTTTACTTTTGGATCGAAATCCAGCCGCATCTGCGAAATCAGCCCGCGAATATAACAAGGATTACGCGCGAGACGAATCAGCATGTAACAGAACGGGACGCCGGTTAAACAACTCACCAGCAGCGACTGATAGTTAATCAGACTGCGTAACGTTAGCGGTGATACCCACTGAAACTCACTGCGGCTGGGATAGAGCCCCACGTAGATTGCGAACTGAAACAGTAACTGGAACACGGTCGCAGGGAAAAACATTTGCCAGAACAGGCGATGTGCTATCAGCCGCGTATCACCATGTGAAACCATTTGGCGCCGCGGGATAAAAATACGATAACCGCCCCAGGCAAGAACCAGCGGAATAATAAAATGCAGGACAATACCGACTCGCTCAAGGAAACAGAGATCCTTGCTCAGGTAAAGCAAGATACTTGCCGCTATCCCCGGTATCGCTTTCCAGCCAAAAAAAAGCATCAGACATAGCATGAACGGCAGCGGCAGGTAATAAAGCGATACCTTGCCTCCATCAATCCATGCATATGTATTAGCAAGCTTTATGATTGGCAGTAAAATCAAGGGCAAAGCAAGCGGTAATGCCCACCAGTAATCACGATATTTTTTATATGTTTTACAGAAATACATAGATGCTCTAAGGATATCCCAAATCCTGCTGGGTATATTCAGACAGGCATCCAACCTGGCTTAGTGGCCCGCAAAGTAAGTCACCATGCGGTTCGGACTGGGAATTCTAGAGGTGAACAGGCTTTAGCACTTGATACAAATCAACAAATAAGGCGCATAAAAACATAAAGTTTCATTTTTTTGCGGTGGGGCAGATTAATTAATGGATTTTGTAAATAGCATTATTATCTTATATAACATTAATTAATGTTTCATTTGACGTTTTTTTACATTGCCTTTGATTGACCCCGATGATTCCCTATGCCTTAATGTAGACATCGCCCCGTTTGAGGGTATTGTGAAAGGACCCCTTTGTGAGCCAGGCTACCAGTATGCGAAAACGACACCATTTCAACGGTCGAATGATTCGAATCATACTACTCATCAGTTTGATGTTCTTCCTTGGGCGTTTCGTCTACTCCTCTATCGGCGCGTGGCATCATCATCAGGATAAAAAAGAATCACAATCAACGAACCTGACGGTTGAGGCGCCTGTACGAGCTGACTGACACATTATGGTGTCCGTAATCCTGCGTTTTTTCCCCTTGTACTCTCCCAATCAGGATTATTCGTACAATATTCTTCTCGCCATTGATTTAGCCTGCGTTTTTCATTTCAGTTGCTGTAAATAAAAAAACCCGCCGTTAAGCGGGTTTCAAATTACTTTACCGTATCAGGGCAGGAATAATTATTCCCACTCGATCGTTGCTGGCGGCTTACCGCTGATGTCATACACCACGCGGGAAATGCCGTTCACTTCGTTGATAATGCGGTTGGACACGCGGCCCAGGAAGTCATACGGCAGGTGCGCCCAGTGTGCGGTCATAAAGTCGATGGTTTCGACGGCGCGCAGGGAAACAACCCAGTCGTACTTACGGCCATCGCCCATAACGCCTACGGAACGAACCGGCAGGAACACGGTGAACGCCTGGCTCACTTTGTTGTACAGGTCAGCTTTGTGCAGTTCTTCAATGAAGATAGCATCCGCACGACGCAGCAGGTCGCAGTACTCTTTCTTCACTTCGCCCAGCACGCGAACACCAAGGCCCGGCCCCGGGAACGGATGACGGTAGAGCATGTCGTACGGCAGGCCGAGTTCCAGGCCAATTTTACGCACTTCATCTTTGAACAGTTCGCGCAGCGGTTCGACCAGGCCCATCTTCATCTCTTTCGGCAGGCCGCCCACGTTGTGGTGAGATTTGATGACGTGTGCTTTACCGGTGGCAGAGGCCGCAGATTCGATAACGTCTGGATAGATAGTGCCCTGCGCAAGCCATTTCACATCTTCCAGTTTCAGCGCTTCTTCGTCGAAAACTTCAACGAAAACGCGACCGATGATTTTACGTTTCGCTTCCGGGTCATTCTCGCCAGCCAGTGCGTCGAGGAAGCGTTGCTCGCCTTCAACGTGAACAATATTCAGGCCAAAATGGTCGCCAAACATGTCCATCACCTGCTGCGCTTCATTCAGACGCAGCAGGCCGTTATCGACAAAGACACAGGTCAGGTTTTTGCCGATTGCGCGGTGCAGCAACATCGCGGTGACAGACGAATCCACGCCGCCGGAGAGGCCGAGAATCACTTTGTCATCGCCAACCTGCTCGCGGATGCGGGCTACAGCGTCGTCGATAATTTTTGCCGGTGTCCACAGCGCTTCACACTGGCAGATATCGCGAACAAAACGCTCAAGCATACGCATGCCCTGACGGGTATGAGTCACTTCCGGGTGGAACTGCACGCCGTAGAAGCGTTTTTCTTCGTTCGCCATAATCGCGAACGGACAGGTTTCAGTGCTGGCAACAGTGACGAAGTCAGCCGGGATCGCGGTGACTTTGTCGCCGTGGCTCATCCAGACATCCAGCAGCGGTTTGCCTTCCGGCGTCAGGGAGTCTTCGATACCGCGCACCAGCGCGCTGTCGGTCAGCACTTCAACCTGCGCGTAGCCGAATTCACGCTCAGAAGAGCCTTCCACATGGCCGCCAAGCTGCATGGCCATGGTCTGCATGCCATAGCACACACCGAATACCGGTACGCCCGCTTCGAAGACATACTGCGGTGCACGCGGGCTGTTTTCTTCAGTGGTGCTTTCCGGGCCGCCGGAAAGAATGATGCCGCTTGGATTGAATTCACGGATTTGTGCTTCAGTAACATCCCACGCCCACAGCTCACAGTAGACGCCCAGCTCACGTACACGACGAGCAACCAGTTGGGTGTACTGAGAACCGAAATCGAGAATAAGAATGCGATGCTTATGAATATTGTCTGTCATTTGACGATTGTTCCGAGGCAAGTGAAACAGAGTAAATAAATCGCCCGACGCGGAGTCGGGCGAAGAAAATCAGGAACCCAGACGGTAGTTCGGGGATTCTTTAGTGATGGTCACGTCGTGAACGTGGCTTTCCTGAATGCCCGCACCGCTGATGCGTACGAATTCAGCTTTAGTACGCAGCAGGTCAATCGTACCACAACCGGTCAGGCCCATACAGGAGCGCAGGCCGCCCATCTGCTGGTGGATGATCTCTTTCAGGCGACCTTTGTAAGCCACGCGGCCTTCGATACCTTCCGGTACCAGTTTGTCGGCAGCGTTATCGCTCTGGAAGTAACGGTCAGAAGACCCTTTGGACATCGCGCCCAGGGAGCCCATCCCACGATAAGACTTGTAAGAACGGCCCTGGTAGAGCTCAATTTCACCCGGGGATTCTTCGGTACCGGCCAGCATGGAACCGACCATAACGGCGGCTGCACCTGCGGCGATGGCTTTCGCGATATCACCGGAGAAGCGAATACCGCCGTCGGCGATAACCGGGATACCGGTGCCTTCCAGCGCTTCAACCGCGTCGGAAACCGCGGTGATCTGCGGAACACCTACACCGGTAACAATACGGGTAGTACAGATGGAGCCTGGACCGATACCTACTTTAACCGCGCTGCAACCCGCCTCAGCCAGTGCGCGAGCGCCTGCGCCCGTTGCAACGTTACCGCCGATGATTTGCAGGTCAGGATATTTTGCACGGGTTTCACGAATACGTTGCAGAACGCCTTCGGAGTGGCCGTGTGAGGAGTCAATCAGCAGGACGTCAACGCCTGCGGCAACCAGCGCATCAACACGCTCTTCGTTGCCCGCGCCCGCGCCAACCGCCGCGCCTACGCGCAGACGGCCATGTTCGTCTTTACAGGCATTCGGTTTACGTTCTGCTTTCTGGAAATCTTTAACGGTGATCATGCCGCGCAGATGGAAGCTATCGTCAACAACCAGCGCTTTTTCAACGCGTTTTTCGTGCATTTTCGCCAGAACCACTTCGCGGGTTTCACCTTCACGCACAGTAACCAGACGCTCTTTCGGCGTCATGTAAACGCTGACCGGCTGGCTGAGGTCTGTCACGAAACGCACATCACGACCGGTGATGATCCCCACCAGCTCATAATCTTCGGTCACAACCGGGTAACCGGCAAAACCGTTGCGCTCGGTCAGCTCTTTCACTTCGCGAAGCGTCGTGGTCGGCAGAACGGTCTGCGGGTCGGTGACAATACCGGATTCATGTTTCTTCACGCGCTTCACTTCTTCAGCCTGACGCTCGATAGACATGTTTTTGTGGATAAAGCCGATGCCGCCTTCCTGCGCCAGCGCGATAGCCAGGCGAGCTTCAGTCACGGTGTCCATTGCCGCAGAGAGCATAGGAATATTCAGGCGAATAGTTTTCGTCAGTTGGGTGCTGAGGTCAGCAGTATTCGGCAGAACGGTGGAATGAGCGGGAACAAGGAGGACGTCGTCAAACGTCAGAGCTTCTTTAGCGATACGTAGCATGGGCAATATCTCGACCAGAGTGGTTAATAAATATTGCCGTGGCATTATACAGAGCGTAATCGGTTGCATCCACCTTTTTTTGCAAATAATGCTTGCGCTCCCCGGTCAGCACGTTACTATCGATTGAATAACCTGCTGATTTAAAGTTTGATCTCGCTCACATGTTACCATCTCAATCCCCTGCAATTTTTACGGTTAGTCGCCTGAATCAGACCGTCCGTTTGCTGCTTGAGCAGGAGATGGGACAAGTGTGGATCAGCGGCGAAATTTCTAACTTTAGCCAGCCCTCTTCCGGGCACTGGTACTTTACCCTCAAAGACGATACCGCCCAGGTGCGCTGTGCAATGTTCCGCAACAGCAATCGCCGGGTGACCTTTCGCCCGCAGCACGGGCAACAGGTTTTAGTTCGCGCCAATATTACGCTCTACGAGCCGCGCGGCGACTACCAGATAATCGTCGAGAGCATGCAACCTGCCGGTGAAGGTTTGTTGCAACAAAAGTACGAACAGCTTAAAGCGAAGCTGCAGGCAGAAGGGTTGTTCGACCAGCAACTGAAGAAATCGCTTCCCTCTCCTGCGCACTGTGTGGGTGTCATCACTTCAAAAACGGGCGCAGCGCTGCACGATATTTTGCACGTGTTAAAACGTCGCGACCCTTCCCTGCCGGTGATTATTTACCCTACTGCCGTTCAGGGCGATGATGCACCAGGGCAAATCGTTCGCGCCATTGAGCTGGCGAACCTGCGCAACGAGTGCGATGTGTTAATTGTTGGACGCGGGGGCGGCTCGCTGGAAGATTTATGGAGCTTTAACGACGAACGGGTCGCGCGGGCGATTTTTGCCAGCCGCATCCCGGTGGTCAGCGCTGTTGGGCATGAAACGGATGTGACCATTGCCGACTTTGTGGCCGATTTGCGCGCGCCCACACCGTCTGCGGCCGCCGAGGTCGTGAGCCGCAATCAGCAAGAATTGTTGCGTCAGGTGCAATCTGCGCAGCAGCGTCTGGAAATGGCAATGGATTATTACCTCGCCAACCGCACGCGACGCTTCACACAGATTCATCATCGGCTACAACAGCAGCATCCACAATTAAGGCTGGCGCGTCAGCAGACCACACTCGAACGTCTGCAGAAGCGGATGCGTTTTGCGCTGGAAAACCAGTTAAAGCGGGCGGGTCAGCAACAGCAACGCCTTAGCCAGCGCCTGAATAATCAAAATCCGCAACCGCGGATCCATCGCGCACAAACGCGCATTCAACAAGTTGAGTTTCGCCTTGCAGACTCTCTTCGCGCCCAACTCAGCGCCACGCGCGAACGCTTTGGTAATGCGGTCACGCACCTCGAAGCGGTAAGCCCGCTCTCAACCCTCGCACGCGGATATAGCGTTACCAGTGCCGCGGACGGGGCGGTGCTAAAACAGGTGAAGCAGGTAAAAGCAGGCGATACCCTGACGACTCGACTGAATGATGGCGTGGTGATAAGCCAGGTCAGCGCCGTCACCCGCACGCGGAAGTCACGTAAGAAAACAACGAATCCATAAGCCTGGTCATATCTCTCTACATCGCATCCGGCACAGGAACCACTGTTAGGCCGGATGCGACATAAATATTACTGGAAGCAGGTTGCAAATCCCGGTGTACTCCCCGGCATGATACCGCAGTCCTGCGCGCCGGTGGTGCCAACAATCCCGCAATAGAGAGTACCCGAGCGGCTGCGCGATAAATACGGGAAGCTGGGGGACGTTGGCCATCCCAGAGCGTTAAAGCGCGAATGCAGCGCCTGTAAATCCTCATATTCCGGTGCCTTATCCAACGTGCCGCACTGCCGGGCAATATCCCATTTATTTTTATCGACAGTATGTGCCAGCGCCCAGATTTCGTTATTCACCTCCGGCGTAGCTGCTGCAAATTCGTTCGACGGCAATTCCGACTTCAACAATGGTCGTTGCAGCGTCTTGCCATTTTCCGTCGCCGTATCACTCATATGCCCCCAGAAGTTCGCACTCGCCACATCCGGGCTGGTTACCACGGTGAAAATGACATCCATCGTGGCGGCAATACCGGTGTTATTGTCCCGTGTTACCGTCAGCGGCGTTTTATAACCCGGGGTATTGTCCTGTTTAATCATAAACGTCGCCGTGCCGTCAGAGCCTGTGGTGCCCTGTATCGAATTACCGTTAGCGGCGAGCGTCGTCACGCCACCCGATGGCGGCTGAACCGTCAAATCGTCCATCTCGTCGACATTTCCGTACAGTATCGCCCCCGGATTGCGCGGCATAGCGTCGCCGCGTTTCAGGGTAAAAGCCACGTTCGACACCGGTTTTCCGGCGCTGTCTTTGACCGTCACGGTAACCGGCATCGCTTCACCCTTCTTAACTTTCGCCGCCTGAGTACCCGCGTCGAACGCCGTTGAGGTGAGCGTTACGGTAGACACCGAGGCGTTAGGGTTCAGCAGACAAACCTGGAATGCGCGGCTTCGATCATTCTCATGAATCTGACCGTTATACAAATCCACAGACCTGCATCTTGCGCTGCCATTCACACTACTGTACTTACAATCAGTATCAAGCGCCCACCAGTCGTAGCTTGATGGCTGCACCGGCCAGCCCGTTTGCTCCATCATCGTACCGTTAGGGTAGCGATGATAGAGCGAGACGAGCTGGTCAGACGTCGGATAACGCGACTCGTCACACGCCTGAACTTGACCATTGTGCTCATTTACCGTCGGCATGATCCAGGTCTCATTGTTGATAATCTTGCTGGTCACCCCCGATGGATTAGAGAATTCAGCCCGGATTTTTGGACGTTCTAATACGCTGCCGTCGGCCGCCGTCACTGTTTCTGGCATATGCCCCCACATATTTGCCACACTGACGTCCGGGCTGGTAATAACGGTGAAAATCGCGCTCAGGGTATTCGACGTTCTCCCACTGCCGTCATCAATTTGCGCCGTCAACGGGATACGCGTTCCGTTTCCCTTATATATCTGGCGCAGAATAAAGGTAACCGTACCGTCAGCACCGGTCATGCTGTAATACTTATTGTTGTCGCTAAAATAACCGCTTGAGTTATTGTAACTATCCAGGACATAAATCGACTTACCCTGATTGGTGATGTAGCCTTTGTTTGTGTCATTAATAATACGAGGCACCGTAACACCGTGATTCAGTGTAAACGGCACATAAGCTTTGGGATTTCCCAGCGAATCACGGGTTGTAACCGTCATCGTGATTTGATCCCCTGAAGTGTTGTAATCCGTTCTGGCTTTCACGCCCTCAATATCATCGTATTTTGCGGCCTGGGCTGAGCTTAACTCGATGGTGCTCACCTTCGGATTCTCTGTGGTCTGGCACATCAGATAGCCCATTGTGGTTAACGGCACGCTGCTGCTGGTGACTTTGGCGAGATCCACAAATTTATATTTACGATCGCCGATACTGTTTTTGTCAGGCGTACTGGAGTCGTATGTTTTCAGAACCGGCCAGCCGTCAACTATATGCCCTTCCCAACTGCCGGCAAGCGTCAGCAGAGCCTCCTCGGAAGGAATAAAACTTTCGCCACAACCATTGTCGTTAGTACTTGCAGCCTGCGCTTCAGTAAACAATGCCCAGGATTCATTATCCTCCTCAGGCGATTTACGATCGGTGGCGGGGCTGCCTGTTAACTCCGCAAAAAGGAGTGGACGTCTGAACGTCAGCCCGCCTGCTGACAATGTTTCCGGCATATGGCCCCACATTTTCGCCTTATCGGAGTCCGGGCTGGTGACTACAGTAAAAATGGTGTCCATAGAAGCCTGAATTGTTGGGTCGAAATAGAGCCCCGCGATGATTGCCGTTTTGGTGCCATGGGTATCCGGACGCGTGATAGTCAATGTTTTCGAACCATTACTGTCGGTGATACCTGCAAACGTAGCGGCCGTGTCATTCAGTGCTTCGCCATTAACAACGACTGAGGAGACAATACCATCGCCGCTGCCTGCGATATGTTTCTCTTTCTGACGGGTAAAACCATCACCACGGTTGATGGTAAACGGCATCTCCGGCATCGGGTTGCCCGCCGCGTCTTTCACCGTGACCTTAAGCTGCAAAGCTTCGCCTTTTTTTAGCTTCGCGGCATTAAGCGAGCTATTCCACTGCGCTTGATCCACCACTTCCAGCGTGATGCTGGCCGCCGGAGCATTCGCCGTAGCGAGACAGCTCATATAGGCTGGCGCGGTATTATTGGTTACCAGCGAACCATTATTCAGCCATTCGACAAACAGATGCGGCGTTTTATCGGCGGGGGTACTGCTCCAGTACTCCTCTCGTTGGGTCGGCCAGCCGTGTACAGTTTGAATCGTATTGCTACTGTTAGCGTCATACAGTGAAGCCAGTTGCGCCCTGCGCGGCACCATGTTGGCTCCGCAGCCGCCTGCATCGGTATTCAGGACATCCGCCTGTGCCACGCGCGTCCAGAGCTCGTTATTTTCGGTAAGCGTGCTCTTTTCATTTGCCACCTCCGCGGCAAGTTTTGGACGCCTGAAAACCAGGGAATCCACGGTAATCGTGTCATCCATATGGCCCCACATCTGTGCGCCAATAACATCCGGGCTGGTCGGGACGGTAAACACGGTATACAACTTAACGCTATTGGGAATGGCTGAATGAATTGGCGTTATGATTAGCGGCGTTCTTAACCCAACGCCCTGCGGCTGCTCAATAACCACTGTCGCGACGCCCTGCGCGTCCGTAATACCGGAATAGACCGCTGAAGGCTGCGAAGCGCCATACTGCACGCCGTTCATCGTCAGCGCGCCATTAGAGGGATCCGTATAACCCGCAGCCTTCCCGGCCCGGTTGAGGCCAATATCTTTAGTAATGGTAAAATCGGTAAAAGGGACAGGCTCATCGTTGGATGCATTGACGGTACGCACCGTCATGGTGATTTTTTCTCCCACCTTCGCTTTCGCTACCGTCGAACCTGTTTCGACATTCTTGTCCGTCGTCACCACGACGCGCGACACCAGTTCGTTGGCAGAACAGGTAAGGTAATTTGTTTTCAGACCGGAATAGCTATCAATGTTGCCGTTGCTCAGATCAACCGAATCATGAGAGTCAGGTTTTTCCACCGCGCTCAGATAATCATTATTTGCCGTTGGCCAACCGTATTCGGTGGCAATGGCATTACCCGGGTTTGCGGAATAGAGGCTTTGCAGCGAGCTTTTAGCCGGGATTTGGCCTTCCCCGCACTCTGCCACCATGCTGCTTCCCTGATCAAACAAGGCCCAATCTTCATTGTGTTCCCGCACAGAGCCAACTTCATTCGCCGTTTCTTCCGCGAGGCGCGGGCGTTTGAACAGGTTGCCTCTTGCAATGATACCGTTGCCCATATGCCCCCACATGCGGGCCTGCGGCACGTCCGGGCTGCTGACAACGGTAAAAATCACGTCTTTCGCGTCAGAGGCGGTAAAATTACTGCGCATTTGTGCCGTAATGCGCGTTTTCACCCCCGCCCCACCAGAGTTGCTCAGCACCAGCGTCGCCTGGCCGTTAACATCGGTGATGCCCTCATAGTTATGCGAATCCACTTTTCGCAAATCGCTGTTGCCGGTTATCTGCACCGGATGCGCTTCCCACTCAGCATTGGTTTCGCCCTTACGGTTGACGCCGTTATCCAGGTGCAGCGTGAAATAGTAGTACGGCAGCGGTTGGTTATTTTCTTTTTTATCGGTAATGGTCAACACCATGGTGGTTTCATCGCCAACCGCTACTTTTACGGCCTGTAAGTCCGAATCAAAATGTTCTGGGGTTAAGGTCAGTTCAGGGTCAACTTCCGGCGCTTCCTTATCCACACAACTCACCAAAAACTTTGCGTTATCAGGCTGTTGCGTTTCGCTACGGTTGGAAACGTCCGCCGCATGGTGCTGGCCGGTCATACCGGCGAGTGACGACCAGTAATAATCCCCCTGCATCGGCCAGCCCAGCACTTCCTGAATGGAAGTGGGGATCACCGTCGCCAGTGCGCCGAACTGGCGCATACCCGGCAGAATATCGCAGTGATTATCGGCCCCGATCCAGGCAAACGTCGACCAGGTTTCGTTATGATCGATAACCGTGCCGTCTTCATTAGAGACCTCCGCCGCCAGTTTCGGACGGGTGAAAGTATACTCCTGAGCCTTTACCGTCTCCGCCATATGGCCCCACATATTGGCCTGGGGGATGTCCGGGCTAGTGAGGACGGTAAAAATAACCGCCGTCTCGCTGAATTGGGAAATACCAGGCAAACTGACGGTAAGCGACGTTTTTGTCCCCGGGCCGCGGGGCTGCGTCACGCGGAGGGTTGCTATGCCGCTGGCATTCGTGGTGCCATGATATTCCGTTGCCGTGGTGCTCAGTTCGGTGGTCTCGACAACCACTGGGCCAGTGTTATTCACTGCATCCTGGCGGTTTTTCGCATCACCGCGTTTAATGATAAAGGGGAGATTGCCCGCAACGTTTCCCGCGCAGTCGTAGGTTGTCACCGTGAGCGTAATGGTGTCGCCAACCTTAGCCTTTGCCGCCTTCAGCGTGTCATCATATCCCGTCGCACTCACCGTGACTAAATCGCCCTTTGCAGCCGCAATATTGAGCGTCACCTGCTTCTCGCTTAACAAAACCGTACCCTTATTTGGTACGCCGGTAACGGTAAACAGAGCCAGTACCGGTAGCGTTTGGCTTGAATCAAATTGAGGGATTGCAACAAGTTTCCGTCCCGCCAGGTTTTGTGCGCAGAATGAGCGATCCACGCGAGGCTGGGGATCTAACGGTACATCAGGCGTGGTGGCGTCGGCCCAGACCAGTGACACAGCGGGAAGCGTCTGATTCTCCCAGCGCAGGGCGGGAGGTGTAGAAAAGCGATCGCCTTCGATATCGCGCGGGTTAAGTAAAATCATGTTGCTTGCTGTTGCGTCGACGCTGAAATCTCCCGGCTTCGCGCTAAAAGCAACATCATGTTCTTCCTCTGGAGAGAGCTGAATACTACCCTGGTAAATCGGTACACTGGCGCTGTCGGCAAGCGGGGCAGAGCCATTAAATTCACCTGTAGATTCGGGGTACATCTGCCAGGCAGTATTAGCCTGTGCAAAATCCGACAGAAAAATAGCCGTCAGTAAGCTAATCAGAACGATAATTTTACCCGGTTTAAGACATATCGACATGCAAGGCACCCCAGCCGAAAAATTGCGATTTCAACCCCTTTTGGTTAGCCTCTGCTAAGCAAAAAAGGCTGAAAACAGCACTCCCTTGCGGGAATGCTGTTTGGCTATGATTAATGGTGTTTATAAATAATGGATAAGGTATATCCCTGAACGCCATCGCCGTTATCCGGAATGGCCAGACCGGATTTACCATTACGATCGCCACCGTTAAGGCTGGTTTTCGCCGCGGTATTCGTTTGAGGAATAACGAGCTCATTATTATCGAAGCTGGAATTCGCAATGCCGCCAGCAGTGCCGAGTTGCTTACTGTTACCGTTGAAGACCCAGGCAAAGTCATAATTAGCGGTAACATCAATATCACCCGTGCTCCACTTGCCGTCGCCGTCTTCATCCGAGAACAATTTGGCCACATAGGTTTTATTAAGCGCAATCGGTGTACTGCCGCCAATAAGGTTGGTATTGGTGCCTTTCTCGAAGATAGCAACTTTCAGATTCTGGTTCACAACCGGGCCAGGATCGACATTATCGTCGTCACTACCACCACCGTTAGCCGTCGTAATATCCAGTAAACTCAATGCGGTTCCCTGATAAGGATTACCGGTTTGCGTCGTAGCCTGAATTTCGACGCCAATATAGCGTCCACGATCGCTATCCGTGATTTTATAGCTCGATTTTCCAGCTGCTGACGTGATCTCTTGTTTATCGGTACCGGCATTATCGCTATAGCTAAACCATTTAATGGTCTCCGTGGTAGCGCCATCGTTGCCTTTTGCCCCGGCATCCACGTCTTCTTCGGTATCGCCAATATCCCAGCCTAAAGTGATGGTATCGCCAACATAAAGTCGTTTATCGTTTTCACTCCCTTGCGGGCGCGCTCCCTGATTATCCGAAGTGACTTTAATGTGACCGGCGTCAGCCGAATTGATGCTTTTATCTCCACCCTCGCGATAAAGCCACGGAATGGTACCCTGAAATTCTGCAGTTGCTCCGCTCGCAACCCAGGCAGCATCACCTGCCATGGCAGAAGGAACGGCGCAATATCCGGCCACCATCAGTGCTAACGTGGCTTTTCTCAACCCACGTTTCATATGAGGTTTCATTAAACACTCTCCTTAGTTAACTTTCAGCGGTGGCCAGATCAGCCATTACGCTGACCCTATTTCTTGCTGTAGCTCACCTGTAACCCGTATCCCTGCACCCCATCACCAGGCTGAGCGTTAAATTTCTTCGCGGCTTCACCATTGGTGGCGGGTATCACAATATCTTCATTGGCCGTTTTAGCCTGTGCGCCCGTCTCGCCATGGGCGCTCTGCCCGGTAAACTCCCAGCGATAGTCATATTGTTTCATCTCTTCATCTGTCAGTTTTTCTGACTGCTGAAACACACCGTCTTTGTTGGAATCGCGCCACAAAACAAACCGATAGGTGCTATTAAGGGGAAGCGGTTCTTTATCGTTACCAATCAGATTGACCGGCTTGTCTGCACCAATCCGATAGATAAAGGCATTGAGCCCGCCAATATCTGAGCCAATAAAGGTGACATCGACATAATTACTGTCGTCATACGGCGCGGCTTTCGCCTTCCAGCGGAAGGTTCCCGGCAGGGTACTTGAGAGGGTTACCGTCCCTTTCTCTTTATCCTGTTTGGCGATAAAGACGCAGGGGTTGTCCGTTGAACAAGGCTTGTTGGTGAGCGTGACTTTCTTATCTTGCGTATCATAAAGCTGAGGAGACAGGTTATCTTCCGGCAGCGCATCGCCGTTACGATCGGTGTCATCACCGAAGCTATCAGTAACGTCGAGATCCATCACCACACCATCGACACCATCCGCCTGCGCGCTGGCTTCATGGCGATGATTGTTTTCTTCAGGCACGTCAGCGATGTTATTGACGATGAGTTCAATTTTACGATCCTGCTGAACCGTAATTTCCACCACGCCAGAGTTCTGCCGATTTCCCTTCTCATCTTCCAGAGCCAGACGTACTCGCCAGGTGTTCAGTTTTTCCTGTTCTGCTTTATCGGAACTGTACTGCCAGGCCGGAAGCACAAGATTCCAGTGATTGTTATTCCCGTCAGTAAGGGTATTTTCTTTTATGACCGGCATGACCAACGTTCGGGCGGCGTTGTTCTTTGCCTGCCAGGAGGCGGCGACGATCTTATAGTGATGATTAATGAGCGCATTTATCGTCCATTTGCATTTTTCCAGACCAATTGCTTCCTCGGGCGTATCTTTAATGACACATTCGGGATGCGTATTGGTGGTATCCGCTTTCAACCACAGAGTGACGTCCAGTGGATCTTTTTCTTTATATTCCAGAACAACGAAATTGTTACGCTCAACAAAGTCCAGCCGGCTACCCATCAGCGAATGGGCTGCACTCACATTGTCAGAATCAAGCTGTTCTTTGAGAGGAACACCGAATTGATAGGTCAGGGTTGCGTTAACGCTAATGTCAGTATTATCGCCGGTGCCGGCCTTGAAATCCGTACCGACAGAGAGTAGCGGAACGGGCTGATATTTCAGACCAACCGTCACGGCATAAGGATCTTTCTCAAGATTATCTGTGCCAAAAAGGGCAACTTCATCGCCATAATACTGCTCGAAAACAATTTTACCGCCCAATTGTGGATAGGATGGCAACCAGGCTTCCGCACGAATATCCCACCCCCGCGCGGGACGCTCTTCATAGAAGTCAAAATCCTCTGAGTCTTGCCAACTGGAAAGGGGATGATAATAGTTCCCGGAGAATTTTAAATAATCCGTCCAGGCTTCCGCTCCTAACCCTAAACGACGGTGCCCTCGGGTAAAATCATAATCATAAAATATATTTCCACCCAGCAGCCACCTCTGAGTATTATGCCTTATGCCAAAACCCAGGTTACCTATCGTTCTGTCATCTTTTCGTTGAGCTGATAATTGACTAAATAATACGTTTTGTTGGTTATCATATAAGGGAACAAAATAATCCAGCGAACTCCCAGCAAGATCGCCGCCCTGACCAAGGGAGAGGTTTGAGCGAACCTTACCAAAAGGAGAGAGCGCCCCTTCAACCAAAGATTGCGCGCCGGACGTAACCTGCCCCTGGACGTAGCTTCTGGCCTGCGACTCCAGAGCCTCTGGCGTCAGGTTATCAAAACCCTGAGTCGCGGAGTTAATAAAGTAGTCTGCGCCTTGTTCTTTAAGGGAATGTCCCTTGTCTTCTGGCGCTTCCTGCTGTGCCGCCTGACTGCCGAGATCGGGAAGGGACGTTTCCATAGTGGACTTTTTCTCAGATACAGAAATATCAGATTCGGCATAAACCGTACCTGATAAAAGCATCAGTATCGTAAGGCGCATCCATTGCACAATAAATATTCCCGAAAGAAAATTTTAACGTGCCAATTTTAATTCCCTGCGGAAATAAGTAAAACGAATTTGTCTCTAAATGAATGCCTAAAAATCATAAAACATGATAAAGAGCAAAGATGTCATCATCAAACAATATAAATACCATATAATAATGCCAGATATATTTATTTAAAAAATACCCGGCATTCTATTAATTAACAGAACCATTAATTCACGCAGGAATACGATATTCCACGCGTTTACGTGAAATCAACCCATGTCCGTTCTGGCAGAAATAATCTACCGCGCCGCAGGCTTTCAACACCTGTAACGGTAGATGGCAGTCAGGGCAACAGGCTTGCAGTTCAACATCGTTACCGCAGGATGGGCATTGCGCATGGGCGCCGTCCTGCTCCAGCAGGTGCTGACATTTAGGGCAGTGCAATTCCATAGAAGCTCCTTAATAATAATGGCCTCATAAAGAGGCCATCGATTAGTAATTACTTACTTTTCTTAATGTGTTTAATGAGACGCTTACGCTTACGCATCTGGGTGGGGGTCAGCGTATTGCGCTTATTCGCATACGGGTTCTCCCCTTCCTTGAACTGGATACGAATCGGCGTACCCATGACATCCAGCGACTTACGGAAGTAGTTCATCAGATAACGCTTGTAGGAATCCGGCAGGTCTTTTACCTGGTTGCCGTGAATCACCACGATTGGCGGGTTATAACCGCCGGCGTGGGCATATTTCAGTTTCACGCGACGACCACGCACCAGCGGCGGCTGATGATCTTCCACCGCCATAGTCATGATACGGGTCAGCATCGCGGTGCCAACACGACGCGTCGAGCTGTCATAAGCTTCACGTACGGATTCAAACAGATTACCCACGCCGCTGCCGTGCAGTGCAGAGATAAAGTGCACGCGCGCGAAATCGATAAAGCCCAGACGGTAGTCCAGCGTCTCTTTCACCTGCTCTCTGACTTCGTTGCTCAGGCCATCCCATTTGTTGACCACAATAACAAGTGAGCGCCCACTATTCAGGATGAAGCCCAGCAGCGACAAATCCTGATCGGAGATACCTTCACGGGCATCAATGACCAGCAGCACCACGTTAGCGTCTTCAATCGCCTGCAACGTCTTGATGACGGAGAATTTCTCGACCACGTCGGTTATCTTGCCGCGTTTACGCACACCGGCGGTGTCGATGAGCACGTATTCACGCTCGTCGCGCTGCATCGGGATGTAGATACTGTCACGCGTCGTACCCGGCATGTCATAGACCACTACGCGGTCTTCGCCGAGAATACGGTTTGTAAGTGTAGACTTACCTACGTTCGGGCGACCGACAATCGCCAGCTTGATAGGCAGCGTTGTCGGGTCGAAATCATCTTCCGGCTCTTCCAGCGCTTCGCCGTTCTGCTCCGCTTCAAATTTCGCCCAGTACTCCGCGTCTTCGTCTACTTCTTCCGGCGGGTTCACGTCATCAACAAACGGCAGCAACACGTGTTCCAGCAGGCTGGTCACGCCGCGACCATGGGAGGCAGCAATCGGGTAGATATCACCCAGACCGAGCGACCAGAAATCAGCGATGGCCTGATCGGCATCAACGCCGTCCGTTTTGTTCGCCACCAGGAAGGTCGGTTTTTCACGGGAACGCAGATGTTTGGCGATCGCTTTATCCGCCGGCATCAGCCCGGCGCGCGCATCGACCATAAACAGCACCACGTCAGCCTCTTCAATCGCCAGCAGCGACTGTTCCGCCATACGGGTTTCCACGCCCTCTTCCGTACCGTCGATACCGCCGGTATCGATACAGATAAACTCACGGCCTTCCACTTCAGCACGACCGTATTTACGGTCACGAGTCAGACCCGGGAAATCCGCGACCAGCGCATCACGAGTGCGCGTCAGGCGGTTAAATAGCGTGGATTTTCCAACGTTAGGGCGCCCGACAAGCGCGACCACAGGAATCATGTTAAAGCCTCATTAACTCAAAATTTGCTTTGCCTGGTGGCGCATCGCCATCAAGCACAAAAACAATAATAATAAAAATAGCAAACGGCCCCTGATTCAACAGGAGCCGTTATTCACTGAATCACCGCACTATTTTAACGCGTAATCGCGTACAGCGTACCGTCTTTTGCCTGAATCAGCAGTTTGCCATCGGCAACCACAGGCTCAGTCAGGAAGCCAGAGCTGTCCACTTTTTGCTGAGCAACAAAGCGGCCATCTTCGGTGTTAATCCAGTGCATGTAACCTTCGCTATCGCCAACCACCAGGTTGCCGTTATACAACGCTGGCGCTGTCAGCAGACGGTGCAGCAGATCGCTTTGCGTCCACAACGTTACGCCGCCGTCAGTGGTGAGCGCCAGCAGGCGGTCATTCTGATCGACCATGTAGATGCGGTTGCCATCGACGATGAAATCATTCACCGAGCCCAGCTCGCGTTTCCACAGGATCTGGCCGCTGCGCAGATCCAGCGCGGTCAGGTTACCGTTATACGCCAGCGCGTAAACGACGCCATTGGCGATAACCGGTGTGGTGTCGACATCGCTCAGACGATCAATTTCAGTGTTACCCGTTGCCTGAGAGATACGTTGCTGCCAAATCAGCTGGCCCTGCTGCATCAGCACGGCGCTAACGCGGCCGTTATCACCGCCCACAATCGCTGCACCGTAAGCGACAGCCGGAGCGGATTCACCGCGCAGAGACAGCGCTGGCATATCCAGGTTGACAGTCCATTTGATCGCGCCGTCTGCTTCGTTCAGCGCCTGCAACTGACCGTTGCTGGTGTGAACCAGCACCAGACCATCGCTGACAACCGGACGAGAGAGCACTTCACCCGCCATAGCCGTCTGCCAGGTGATGGAACCATCGCCAGCGTCCAGAGAATAGACTTTCGCTTTTTCACTGCCGACATAAACGTGACCGCCAGAAACGGTCAGGCCGCCGGAAAGCAGCGCCGGTTTACGAGACAGCCAGCCATCTTTTTCCGCCAGATCGACAGACCAGACTTCTTTGCCGTCATCCGCGTTCACCGCTTTGACGGTACCACGACGGTCAGCCGCATAAACCACGCTGTCCGCATAGGCCGGATGCAGGTTGGAATAGAAGTTGCCAATTCCGTTACCCACCGACACATCCCATGCGGTAGAAGGTGTGAACTGGTTTTCAACCGTCGGCAGCGGGGACATTTTTACGATATCTTCTTCGCCGCTAAACCAGGAACAACCACTCAACAGAGTGACAGAAAGCAGTCCTGGCAAAAGTAATTTACGCAATTGCATCGGGTCCCTCTCAGATGGACAAATTATTAATTTTCATGCGCATCATTTCGCTGAGCGCAGGTGAAGCATCGCTTTTCGCCCCTGCTTCCCAGGCCGCGCGAGCGCCTTGTTTGTCACCTTTGCTGAGCAGAATTTCCCCGCGCAAATCGGCGACGATAGCCGTCCAGCCTTCGCCTTTAATGCTTTCAATGGTCTTCAGCGCCGCATCAGGCTGCTTCATTTGCAGCTGAACGCGTGCCAGACGCATGCTGATAACCGATTTCAGATTCTCATCAGAAGCCGCAGCTAAGCCCTGGTTCAGCTGTTTTTCCGCTTTATCCAGTTCATTTTTGTCTACGTATTGCTGAGCCAGTTCCAGCGAGGCGAAAGCACCGTAGGTGTTTTTCGATTCGGCCGCGAATTTCTCCGCTCCGGCCAGCGCTTCCGGTTTCCCTGAACTGAGAGAAGAAACGGCATTTTCATAGGCCTGTGAAGATTCACGCGCCGTATTCAGCTGATGGGACGTCCAGTAACGCCAGCCAACCAGCGCTCCAATCCCTAAAATGACCCCAACGGCCAGGGCTTTACCGTTTTCGGCAAAGAAACGCTTAAGCGCGTCAACCTGGTCGTTTTCATTATTGTACATTTCCACGCAGTCCTTCTCCTGATAAAAATGTCCGGGAGATTAACCCAGAATAGTGCGCAAATGCGCGGCAACGCCGTCCTGCGTTACGGTTGTCTGTTCGCCAGAACGTAAATCCTTCACGACCACATTCGCTTGTGCGACTTCAGACTCACCTAACACCAGAGCAACGCGTGCACCCCATTTGTCCGCACGGGCGAACTGTTTCTTGAAGTTGCCGCCGCCGTGGTTTGTCATCAGTTTCACACCTGGAATGGCATCACGTACCTCTTCAGCCAGGCGCATTGCGGCGGACTGAGTATCGGCACCTGAGGCTACCAGGTATATATCGACAACAGGATCGGCTTTAAATTCCGGATTAACTGCCTGAACTAACAAAACAAGTCGTTCGAGGCCCATCGCGAAGCCCACCGCCGGAGTTGCGCGACCGCCCAATTGCTCAACCAGACCGTCATAACGCCCACCAGCACAAACGGTACCCTGCGAGCCCAGGCTGTTGGTCACCCATTCAAAAACGGTGCGGTTGTAGTAGTCCAGACCACGCACCAGACGCTGGTTGACGGTGTAAGCAATGCCTGCCGCATCCAGCAGAGCGCACAGCCCGGCAAAGTGTTCGCGAGAGTCATCGTCAAGGTAGTCACCGAGCGCAGGAGCATCATTCAGCAGCACCTGAACGTCCGGATTTTTTGAATCCAGCACGCGCAGCGGGTTGCTGTACATACGACGTTTACAATCTTCGTCCAGCTTCTCTTTATGCTGTTCGAGGAAAGCAATCAGCGCATCACGATAGTTCGCACGCGCTTCGAGGGAACCGATAGAGTTCAGTTCCAGCGCCACGTGCTCTGAAATGCCGAGCGCGCGCCACCAGCGAGCGGTAAGCATAATCAGCTCGGCGTCGATATCCGGCCCTTGCAGACCAAACACTTCGCAACCCAACTGATGGAACTGGCGGTAGCGGCCTTTCTGCGGACGTTCATGACGGAACATCGGCCCGATATACCACAGACGCTGCTCCTGATTGTACAGAAGACCATGCTCGATGCCGGCGCGTACGCAGCCCGCAGTACCTTCCGGACGCAGGGTCAGGCTATCGCCATTGCGGTCCTCAAAGGTATACATCTCTTTTTCAACCACGTCGGTCACTTCACCGATCGCGCGTTTGAATAACGGGGTCTGCTCTACAATCGGCAAACGGATTTCACTGTAACCGTAGCTGCCGAGCACGTTTTTGAGTGTGCCTTCAATGCGCTGCCAGATGGCGGTCTCGCCAGGCAGATAATCGTTCATGCCGCGAATGGCTTGAATGTTTTTTGCCACGTTTATTCTCTTTATAAATATAAAAATGAACCCTCAGCGGATTACCCGCAGGGGTTCAATCATACACGGGAAGTTCGGGTCGTCATATACACTTCATCCTTCAAGTTGCCTCTGCGTTGGCTTGCCGTCTTGACGCAACCTGAATGATTTTATGTATACCTTGAGAACGCGGCCTTCCCATCTTGTTATTTTTCGACCTGCTGAACGTCGATGCGATTAGCTTCATCCAGAATCGTCGCCTTCGCACGAATGCGGGCTTCAAGCTGGTCAATCATATCGTTGTTATCCAGACGGTCTTTACGCACGCCATCTTCGTACAGGCCGCTTTTCTTATTACCGCCTGTTACGCCCAGCGTTGACACCAGCGCTTCACCCGGGCCATTCACCACGCAGCCGATAATGGAAACGTCCATCGGTGTGATGATATCTTCCAGGCGTTGCTCCAGCGCGTTGACCGTACCAATGACGTCAAATTCCTGACGTGAACAGGTTGGGCAGGCAATAAAGTTGATGCCGCGCGAACGGATGCGCAGGGATTTCAGAATGTCGAAACCGACTTTGATCTCTTCAACCGGATCGGCCGCCAGCGAAACGCGCAGCGTGTCGCCAATTCCTTCTGAAAGCAGTAATCCTAAACCGATCGCTGATTTCACCGCCCCGCTCCGGGCGCCACCCGCTTCTGTGATCCCCAGATGCAGTGGCTGATCGATCTGCTTCGCCAGCAGACGATACGACTCAACGGCGAGGAAAACATCAGAGGCTTTCACGCTGACTTTGAACTGATCAAAGTTCAGACGATCGAGGTGATCGACATGACGCATCGCGGATTCCAGCAGCGCCTGCGGCGTCGGCTCACCGTATTTTTCCTGGAGATCTTTTTCCAGAGAACCGGCGTTTACGCCAATGCGGATAGGGATATTTTTGTCGCGCGCGCAGTCCACAACCATGCGGATACGTTCTTCGTTTCCGATATTACCGGGGTTGATGCGCAGACAATCGACGCCGTATTCCGCCACTTTTAGCGCAATACGGTAGTCGAAGTGAATATCAGCCACCAGCGGCACGCTGACCTGCTGTTTGATGAGTTTGAACGCTTCTGCCGCGTCCATCGTCGGCACGGAAACGCGAACGATATCCGCTCCGACGCGTTCTAACGCTTTGATCTGATTGACCGTGGCTTCCACATCAGTGGTGCGCGTATTGGTCATCGACTGTACGGCGATGGGAGCCCCATCGCCAATCGGCACGTTCCCAACGTAAATGCGTTTCGATTTTCTACGTTGAATTGGAGCCTGGTTGTGCATGAAAAATCTCCCGCGTTGCCGTCTGTTACTGTGCCGGTGATTGTTCGGCATTCACGGTCAGACGCGCAACCTGGTTAGTTCTGATAAAACGACTCAGATCGACAGGTTTACCCTGATACTGGATCTGCACTGCAGCCGGCGCGCCAATTTTCAGTTTGTACGGCGCCTGGCCGACGAGATTCAAGTTACCATCTTTACGCTGCAAACCGCTGAACAGTTTTTTACCGGTCGCATCGGTAACTTCGAGCCAGCAATCCGCGGTAAAGTTCATTACCAGCGCATTGGGATCCACGGCTGGCGTAGCAGACTGAGCCGGATCGGTTGGCAGGCCTGTGGCAACCGGTGCGGTCGTTTGCGCGGTCGCGGCCGGGTCGACATTCGCCTGAGACGGCGCAACAACGGCATTATTCTGCGCGTCGGTTGCTGGCGCTGGCGTTGTTGTCTGCGCTGGCGTTTGCGTCGCGGCGGTATCAGCAGGAGCGGTCGTCGGTGCCGTCGCTTCAGGTGCGGCTGGCGCGCTGGTTGCACCAGTGTCCATTGGCACATCCTGAGAACCGGTATTGCTGCTGTTATTGAGTTCTACAGAGGATTGATCCGCCATAGTAGTGATCTCTTCCTGCTGCGCTTTGTGGTTTTGCCACCACCACGCCACCGTAAGACCGACGACCACAAACAGCACCAGCCAGGTGAAGCTCATCAGCCAGCCATCACGTTTTTTACGACGTTTACCCAGCGAGAAGCTCTGCATCGGCGCGACTTTGGCGGCGCGAACCGGTGCCTGCTTTTCCATCATCGGCAGCAGTTCTTCTTCAGGAATATGAACGAGGCGAGCGTAAGAACGGATATAACCACGCAGGAATGTTGAAGCGAGTTCAGCGGGGGCTTTATCTTCTTCAATATCGCGAACGGTGGAAACTTTCAGGCATAACCGTTCAGCAACCGCCTGCTGGCTGAGTCCGAGTTGTTCACGGGCATTGCGTAAACGGGAGCCCGTGGTACGTGCATCTTGTTGATCAGGGTTGGTTTCAGTATTCATTCGCTACAACTGCTGGTTCGTGAAATTAAGACTCTGATGCAGACTACGCCTACACCGCGAAACATCCGATCGTTGACTTCGAACAGACAGGACAAGCTGCCCGGTTAGCGACCTCAAAACAGCACCGAAGACGGTAGCGGCACTGTCATTCCAGGGCTACATACTGCCTCAATACTGGCGGAAACGCACCGTAATTATTAACCAGATCAGTACGTTTCGCCTAATCCTTGCCCATTTAACGTCGCGCACGCCATTTCTGCCGTGCGCGAAGGCAGGGTTACACAGCTTTTACGTCAATAGCCTCGCCCTGCATACGCTTACGCAGGGTACGTTTGGTACGGTCGATAACGTCGCCGGCCAGCTGGCCGCACGCGGCATCGATGTCATCACCGCGCGTTTTACGCACGATAGTGGTGAATCCGTACTCCATCAGTACCTTAGAGAAACGGTCGATGCGGCTGTTAGAGCTACGGCCATACGGCGCGCCCGGGAACGGGTTCCATGGAATCAGGTTGATTTTGCACGGCGTATCTTTCAGCAATTCGGCCAGTTGATGCGCGTGTTCAGTACCGTCATTGACATGGTCGAGCATCACATACTCGATAGTCACACGCCCCTGATTGGCGTTGGATTTTTCCAGATAACGGCGCACCGCCGCCAGGAAGGTTTCGATATTGTACTTTTTGTTGATCGGTACAATTTCGTCACGAATTTCGTCGTTTGGCGCATGCAGGGAGATCGCCAGCGCAACGTCAATCATATCGCCGAGTTTATCCAGTGCCGGAACGACGCCAGAGGTGGACAAGGTGACTCGACGTTTGGACAAACCAAAACCGAAATCATCAAGCATGATTTCCATTGCCGGGACGACGTTCGTCAGGTTCAGCAACGGCTCACCCATGCCCATCATCACCACGTTGGTGATAGGACGCTGACCGGTGATTTTAGCCGCGCCAACGATTTTCGCCGCACGCCAGACCTGGCCAATAATTTCCGAAACGCGCAGGTTACGGTTAAAACCCTGCTGCGCCGTAGAACAGAATTTACACTCTAACGCACAGCCAACCTGTGAAGAAACGCACAGGGTCGCGCGATCGTCTTCCGGGATATAAACCGTTTCAACGCGCTGATCGCCCACCGCAATCGCCCATTTGATGGTGCCGTCTGAAGAGCGCTGCTCTTCAACCACTTCCGGCGCACGAATTTCAGCGACTTCTTTCAGCTTATTACGCAGAACCTTGTTGATATCGGTCATCTCATCAAAGTTATCGCTGCAGTAGTGATACATCCACTTCATGACCTGATCGGCACGGAAGGGTTTCTCGCCTAAGTCTTTAAAAAACTCGCGCATCTGCTGACGGTTGAGATCCAGCAGGTTAATTTTTCCATCTTTATTGGGAACCGCCGGGATGGCGCTCTCAGGCGTGACAATTTGTTCAGACATAATCTTTACCGGCCTCGTTGTTACACGTTATGGCCCCTGGAGGGTTAATAAAAAGAAACGCCCCGGGAGAGCGGTCTGCTCGTCCGGGGGCGTTGCATTGTACAAATTCTGGCGCACGGACGCCACGTCTGCACGTGACATTCGTAAAAATAATCATACCTGTCTCAACCGTAGCCTGATAAGTGAAGCGCCATCAGGTGTCATTCGTTGAAACTGCCGGATGGCGCTTCGCTTATCCGGCCTACAGGCTGATCAATTAGCGAGTGCGCGGGCAGACTTCGCCTTCACCGAAGAAGTAAGCGATTTCGCGCTGTGCAGATTCAACGGAATCGGAACCGTGGGTGCCGTTTTCGGTGAAGCTGTCAGCGTAATCTGCGCGCAGGGTACCTGCCAGAGCGTTAGCCGGGTTGGTCGCCCCCAGCAGATCGCGGTGACGCTGTACCGCATTTTCGCTTTCCAGTACGGAAACGACGATTGGGCCAGAGGTCATGAATTCAACCAGGCCGTCAAAGAACGGTTTGCCATCATGCTCCGCGTAGAAACCACGCGCCTGCTCAACGGTCAGATGCAGCATTTTCGTGCCAACGATTTTGAACCCTGCCGCTTCAAAACGCGCAAAGATGCTCCCAATAACGTTTTTTGCCACCGCGTTTGGCTTGATGATGGAAAAAGTACGTTCAATAGCCATGATTACCTCTAAAATGTGTTCTGTTGTTATGCATACATCGTATGACCTGGCGCGGATTATAATGAGACAAACTCGCCTTGCCTATGGACGAAGGTAACATTTTTTTAAAATAAAACGATGTTAGGCAACAAAGGAATTAGGCTTAATCACGCATGCCGTGAGAATGACGCTGACAAAACAGGCATCGTTTCGTAGTCGCGTTAAGCGACCAGAAGCGTTTATGACAGCAAACACAGTGTGATTCCGAGGCTATAAAATGTTGATGCTCTCTTTGTGAAACGAAAGGCATCAGAGTCAGCGCCTGATAGACGCAAACTGCGGCACAAGCGCCACAGCCTGTACACTTCACATCTTCAATAATCAGTTCTTCACCATTGAATATCATTAATTTTTGCGGACAGGCACGCCAGCAGGCTCCACACAGGGTGCATTTATGCTTGTCTATTGTTACCCGAAAATCACTCATCCAGGCCCACAATTGCCGCCAGCGACGTAAGCCTGGCTGAACTCTGGCAGATGCCGTCTTTTCAGGCCCCACATGAAAAAGTGCGCGTCGGGAAGTGTTAATTTTGCTTTGTGCGGGTCGTGAAAATGACCACTCAGGCTGACCATATTCCCGAAGTCGAAGATTTAGCCTGGCGATTGCCAGCATCCATTGCGGATGGCGGAGCGGATCCATTTCGACGCCGCGGATATGATTTTCCACATGCCAAAAAAGCAGCTCTTCTACCGTTGGGGCAATCACGGAGAAAGGCGCAACCAGAATATGATCGCGAAAAAAACGTTTCTCCGTTTCTACGCCTTCAATCGCCTCAACCGGACACACAAAAAGGCACGCTGCACATTTTACGCAGTGGTCATTGTCTACCACCAGTTTGCCATCTGCGCATGACAACGCCTGCGTCGGGCACACCCTGACGCAGGCGTCACACGAAGCGTAACGAAACTGGCGGCGCACGCAGCGCTCGCCAGGCTCCACGCCTTTTAACAGCGCGTTACTGATCATCAGCCGATACTGAAGAACACGCTACGCAGAACGACTTCCGCCACGAGCAACAGCACACCACCAGTCACCAGCCAGAAGGACGCGGCATTGCGGCGTACACCGCAAGCGAAGCACACAAGCCCTGCGACGCCAAGGCACCAACCAGCGATATGCACATCGCGAAGCTGCTGCAATTGGTGCAATGGAGAGTGTGGGAATGTCACGCTTTCTGTCGCTGCAGCAGTGATATCGTGTACCCAAACAGGCTGCATTAACAGGCGGATCAACATGATAATTACAATGATCCCCAGTACCCAGCGCAGCGACACGACCTGTGAAGGCAGAATGGCGAAACCTCGTAGAGCCGCCAGAACCAGGGCTCCCAACGTTCCTGCTGTACCCGCAAACATCACCAGTGTATTGATATGCTGCCAGCTGATAACCCCGGTATGGATGTAAATCTGCGCCATGCAGAACACATCAACCGCCCCCAACAATGCCGCGAGCCATAGCAGAAATTGCCAGCCTGGTTTACGGACAAATGCAACCACGATACTGAGTCCCAATGCCGCAAGGTAGAAACTGGCAAAGATAATTTCGCGGCTCAGCCATGAACTACCAAAATGGCGAAGCGCATTAAAAGCGTTAAGCGGATAGCCGAGATGGAGCGTGGAGGCCGTCAGGCCAATAGCTGCCAGAATGAAGCTTATTCCCAACGGCCACTGCATCCTGCGCCGCATATCGACAATCTTCTCCGCACGGCGGTGAGTTAATGCAAGGCCAATGGTCATACCGACCGAGCATTGCAACAGCAGCGTGAAGAGGATCAGCGGTAACTCATGCATGGCGCACCTCTTCTTTTTCCGCGCCCTGATGTGGCTTAATCACCAGATTTGGATGAGTGAGCGACGAATCCGGCAACCCCTTAACATCACACAGGTTGCCATTCTTCGCCCTCAATTCCTCAATAGGCCCAAACTGAATAGCCCCCAGCGGACAGGTTGCTACGCAAACGGGTTGTTCGCCCTTCGCCTGAAGGTCAACGCAGAAATCACACTTCGACATCTGCCCGGTCAGCTCATTCATCTGTGGCGCACCGTAAGGGCAGGACCAGGCGCAGTAGCCGCAACCGACACATTTATCCGTATTTACCCGCACGATACCATCGCCGGAACGCTTGTGCATCGCCGTAGTCGGACAGTTTTTAGTGCATATAGGATCAGCGCAGTGGTTGCAGGAAATGGAGAGCGTATAGGCAAAAACGTTATTCTGCAGCCCGCCCTGCCCGGTCGGCATAAAGCCTCCGCCATTGACCTCATAGACACGACGAAAACGACGTCCGACTTCAAGGTTATTTTTATCTTTACACGCCACCTGGCACGCTTTACAGCCGGAGCAGCGGGAAGAGTCGATAAAGAATCCCAACTGCTTGTCGCTCACCGGCGCATACTCTTTAAATTGACTCATACTTTCACAACCTCAACCAGCATCGTTTGATGGGAATTCCCTTTCGCCAGCGGCGTTATCCGTGCAGAACTGAGCACGTTGGGGCATCCGCCATGATCCACCCCTTGTTCATCCGGTTGCCACCAGGCGCCGGCCTGCATGGCCACCACGCCCGGAATGATCCTTGGCGTAACCTCTGCGGGGATCTCACACACGCCTCGATCGTTGTGAACACGAACGATCGTCCCTTGTTCGATGCCGCGCTTCTGCGCATCCTGAGGATTGATCCACAGTTTTTGCGTTTGAACTTCCTGCAGCCAGGGATTGGCGTACTGCGTAGAGTTGGCGCGATTTTTACCTTTCCAGGTGATTAACTGCAGGGGATATTTCGCCGTCAGGGGATCTTCCGGGCCTTCGTGCGCGGGTACATAGTGTGAAAGTGCCGGGATCTCCGCGTGTTTCATCTCATAAAGGCGTTGGGAAAAGATCTCAATTTTTCCTGACGGCGTCGGGAATGGATGATTCTTCGGGTCGCGGATGTTTTCTTCAAACGCGACATAAGGCCGGTCTTTAAAAAGATACTGACGCGTTTTTTGCAGCGTGGCGAAATTCGGTAGATTTTCATCCGGCATTGATTCCACCGTTTGTTGCCAGATGTGCTCAATCCACTGCTTTTCATCTCTGTTCTGACTGAATTCCGCCTCAATTCCCAGCTTTGCTGCAACTTCACGTAACCAGTCATAATCAGAGCGGCGTTCGAATTCAGGCTTAATCACTTTCTCAGACAGGATCAAATAGCTCGCCGTTCCCCAGGTCTCACCAATGTTCCACCGTTCCATAAAGCTGGTTTCCGGCAAGAGCACGTCCGCATACTTCGCGCTTGGTGTCATAAACAGATCGCTTGCGACGATAAATTTTATCTTCGACTCATCCTCCAGCACCTTCACGGCCTGGTGAAGATCAGGGTTCTGGTTCGCGAGGTAATTACCGGCCAGAGAGAAGAGCAAGCGGATATTGCTGTCGAGCTTATCCGCATCCTTCAGGCCCATCTCTGGTGTTACCTTCGAGGCATCATCTGCCGCTTGTACCCAGTTCATTACCGAGATTTTTGCTTTAACCGGATTATCAGGCATCTCTGGGCCCGTGGTGAATTTACGGCTGGCAATACCGCCATAACCCGCGGCCCAGCCGCCTTTTACCCCCACATTCCCGGTGATGGAAGCCAGCAGCGTCGAGCCACGCGCAGTACGTTCGCCACAGTTATGTCGCTGAGGCCCCCAACCTTGAATTAATGCTGCTGGCCTGGTGTTGGCATAATCGCGCGCCAACTGACGGATGGTCTGTGCCGGAACATGGGTAATTTTTTCGGCCCACTCAGGCGTCTTACGCACGCCGTCCTTTTCCCCCATCAGATAAGCGACCAGAGATTCATTTGCCGGAATACCTTTCGGCATACTCGCTTCATCGAAGCCGAGGGTGTAGCGCTGAATAAAGTCGGTATCGTGTAGATTTTCGCTGACGATGACATACATCATCGCATCCATTAGCGCGTTATCCGTCGTCGGCAACAGGGGAATCCACTGGTCAGCCAAAGATGACACCGTATCTGAGTATCGCGGATCGACCACAATGAAGCGTGTGCCGTTTTGCTTCATCTTCTGAAAGTAGTAATTCGTATGACCGAAGATGGTTTCCGTTGGATTATGCCCCCACAGGATCACCAGTTTGGTATCCATCAGTGTATCCAGGGAGCTGCCGCTGGCTGGCGTGCCATAGGTATACGGCGTGGCGGCGGCGGTGTTGCCCATACTGACCGAGTGATAGCTCTCAAGATAGCCACCGGTCAGATTCAACAAGCGCCGGGCCATTTTATCGCCGGAAAAGGTTCCGCCTGAAACAGCGGTACCCACGTGCACATAACGGGAGCTCGGGCCATATTGTTGCGTGATCGCTTTTATATTATCGGCAATAAGCGTTGTCACCTCATCCCAGGTGATACGCTCAAATTTACCTTCACCCCGTTTTCCAACCCGCTTCATCGGATATTTCAGACGGTCAGGATGATAAACAAATTTGCGGTATCCACGCCCACGAACACAGGCTCGCATTATTGGCATTTGCTCGTCCAGAGCTTCATCAGGACGCGTGGAAATACGTGTTACTACGCCGTCACGAATATGCGTGCGAATATCACACTTACCGCCACAGTCAAAGGTACTGCAAGTTTGAACAACACGCTCATCCTGGGCCCCTGATGACGTTTCATTTTTCGCCTGCGCCGCGCTGACGGAAGTTGCAAGAAAGGGAAGCGTGACCAGCGCTGAGCTGGCCTGTAAAAATCCACGTCGGGTTACCGCCGGGAAAATATCATCTTCTGTATTGCCCGTTTTATCCACTGCCACTTGTCCCTATAAATAAAAAATATTCTCTTTTCTTCTGCGGGGCGTGATAATGACAGTAATCAACTAAATTAAGATAATAACATCATGTTACATTATTATTTGTTGCGCCATTATATTAAGCGAATAAATAAATATACTGAAACACATTTACTGAATAAATAAGACAATAAACAGCAAGATAATAAACTTTATTTTTATCTTTCATTCTGGTTTTGTTACGTCAGGAAGGCGGGTTAGGGTCAGATAAAGTCAATTAAGAAGAAATGATGCGACAAAGCCGTCAAATATTAACGAGTTACTTATAACTCTGATAGTTCCTGGTCTGCCCCTTGTTCTGAATAATTTCCAGTCAAAGCTGGGATCCCGATTTAAATGAGAAATGCACCGTAGCCATTTGCCCCGCTTCATCTAATACCACCAGCTGATATTGACCTTCTTTATGCAATACCAGGGTAAAACGGCTACTGGCGCTCTCCTGAGGCTCACCATTCACGAACCACCAGCGTCGTCCCTCTCCGCCGCTGGTTTGCAACGCAAGGGTAACCTGCGACTCGCCGGGTGCACGCTGAATCACCGCGCCTTCACGCACGCCCGAAAGGAGCAATGGCGGCGCGTCCGGTGAAACTTGCGGCGGACAAACGGTTGAAGCAATAGGGAGTCTGGCAGCGCGTCGCTCGCTGACGGGAAGCCAGGGCTCCAGCGGCAGCGGCCAGACATCCAGAGTGGTTTGCCTCGCATCCGGACAATCGGCTGCGACGCGTTTGCCCTGCGCATCCAGCCAAACCGGGAAGCGAATACCACGAATACCTTCCTGACCCGGCAACAGCAGCGTGGGCGGCTGACTGTTGTCCAAAAGCCAGGTGGCGAGACGACGGCGGCAGTTCGCGTCGCCTTCAGGCAGCGACTGCCCACCCGGCCAGCATATTGTTCCACCGCTCACCGAAGCAGGACGTGGGTCGGTCGGTAATCCGTTTTTCCCCGTACTGGCGTGGGAAAGCAACAAATTGCTGACCTGATTCAATAGTGGCACCGCGCTGGCGAAACCAAACTGCCCGGCAACGGGCGTGCCGTCTGGCCTGCCGGTCCAGATACCGATGCTGTAACGCGCATTCAGGCCAACGGCCCACGCATCGCGATAGCCGTAGCTGGTGCCGGTTTTCCATGCCAGCGGAACCACCTGCGGCAGCGAATCATCCGCCATCGGTTGGTCTTCTCCCGCCAGAATACGACGGATGATCCACGCCGATCCCGGCGACAATAGCGGGCGTTCCACCAGCGGATCGTCCGCAAGTAAACGTAAGCGCCCTGCTTTACCATGACGCGCAAAAGCGCTATAGGCGGCAGTGATATCTGCAAGCCTCGCCCCCGCCCCGCCGAGGATCAACGATAAATTCGGCTCCGCGCCAGCGGGCAATATCAACGGCAGACCGGCGTTTCGCAGACGCGCGGCAAACTGTTTCGGGCCGTAGGCTTCCAGAACCTGCACCGCTGGGAGATTCAGCGATCGCACCAGCGCCTCGCTCATACTTACCGGGCCGTGAAAACCGCTATCAAAGTTGCCAGGTCGGTAATCCCCCACCCGGCGCGGAACATCCTGAAGCAGCGAGGCAGGATGGATCAACCCTTCATCCATCGCCATACCATACACAAACGGTTTCAATACCGATCCCGGCGATCGGATCGCCGACACCATATCGATATGTCCAAATCGACTGTCGTCACTGATGTCTACCGATCCCACCCAGCCGCGTACCTGCATTGTACTGTTATCCACGACGATCATCGCCAGCGAACTGCGCGGCGGCAGGCGCGATTTCCAGTTAAGCGCCATCTCTTCCAGCTGACGCTGCAACCCGGCATCGAGCGTGGTGGTGATTTTTTCGGCTTTGCTCATCGTCAGCACTTTGCGCGAGAAGAGCGGCGCCAACTGCGGCATCTGCCGTGGGAACAACCAGACCGGCTCTTCACTCGCCTCTTTCACCACCTGCGCGGGCCACACCTGCTGCGTTTCCATGCGGGCCAGCACTTTATTGCGTGCCGCCTGCGCGCGTTCCGGCCAGCGATCCGGGCGTAAACGACTGGGAGCCTGCGGCAGCACGGCCAACAGCGCAGCATCGGCATAGCTCAACTGTGCCGGCGGTTTACCCAGATAGGCCCAGCTTGCCGCGCCCACGCCCTGCAACGTGCCGCCGAAAGGGGCACGATTGAGGTAGAGGGTGAGAATCTCGCGTTTTGACAGATGCCACTCCAGCTGTAACGCACGCCAGAGCTGACGAAATTTACCGCCGAAAGTACGAGGATGAGGATCCAGCAGGCGTGCCACCTGCATGGTAAGCGTGCTGCCACCTGAGACCACGCGCCCGGAGGTCAGATCCTGCCAGGCGGCACGGAGTATGGACAAGGGGTTAACACCGGGATGATCCCAGAACCAGCGATCTTCATACTGGATCAGCGCATCAAGATAGCGCGGCGACACCTCTTCGATAGTGACCGGATAACGCCAGATTCCCTCGGCGTCAGCAAAGCGCCATAGCGGTGTGCCATCCCGTGCGACCACCACGCGGGCGGGCGTGACTTCATGTAACGGCAGCGGCCAAAGTCGATCGGCCCCCAGCACCGCCAGCCACGCCACCACCGCGCTCGCCGCCAGCCAAAGCCAGCGGCGTTTAAACACAGACCACAACCACATCTTACGGCGTAACGATCAGCGGGCCATCCGCCTGGCCGGTCGCACGCCACTGCGGCACGTACATTGACTCCACCTGTGGCTGCGGCAACTGATAGGTTCCCGGCATCACCGCACGCGCCAGATAAACCAACGTGACCGGCTGGTTCTCATTGACGGCAACGGCTGCCACAAAACGATCGTCGCGGAATTCCATATGCTGAATATCCGCCTGTTGCATCTGGTTGATCAGGTTCTGCGCTTCACCAGCGTTATCCGCAAGGCTGGCACTGCTGTTTGCCAGATTCTGATTTTCCAGCTCCAGCCCGGCAGGCAGCATATCAACGACCAGTGCATCCGGAACGTTCTGGCTGGCGTTGATCTCAAGGCGCACCAGAACCAGGTCACCGCTGCGCAGTGAAGAGATGGCTTTAGGTTTACCGTCTGTACCGAGAATCTGGCGTTCAATCTGCAACACGTTGCTGACCGGCTCCGGTGAATACTCCGGATACCCGGTTGCGTCGAGGCGCAACCACAGAGGCTGGGTGCCGCTATTCGTCACCTGCAACGCGCCCAACTGGTCTGCATCCAGATTACGAGTTTGTGCTTTATCACTTTGCAACGGCGCGGCATCCAGCGACGTTTGTGCCTGCCAGTTGCCCGGTAAATCAGCAAGACCCCGCCCCGCCAGGAAGAGCGAATTGCTCTCCTGGGTGGATAACCAACGCTCGCCAAATGCCTGTTCAGAGAGCGTTTGCAGCAGCGTGTTCTGCGCATCTGGCAGTAGCTTGTTCTCTTCCATCAACGCCAGCATCAGCGCGTTATCACGCAGCGCGCTGCCGTAATCGCCAATCCAACGAGGTGTGTCTGCACGCGGTGTTTTCAGCGCCAATTGAATCGCTTCTTCGCTACGCGGCGCGTCACCCATTGCTTTCAGGGCGACGCCCAGCTGCATCAGCGGCAGGCCGGATTTTGCCTGTGCGTGACGTTCCCAGATTTCGCGCAGTGCGCCAAGCGGCGCCTTCTGCTGACGCGCCAGCACCTGCGCGGCATAAGCCTGCACAGCAAAGCGGCTGGCAGCGTTATCATCGCTGTAGCGCATCGTCATCAACCCTGGCTCCTGCAAATACCGCAGCAGACGGTTGTTGCCTTTGTTGATGGCGTCTGCCGGCACGCTGTAACCCTGCTCGACTGCGCGTACCAGGAAGTCCATCGCGTAGGCCGTCAGCCAGTACTCTTCGGGGCCTTCTTTATCCCACAACGCGAAACCGCCATCCTGACGCTGCATTTGCAGCATACGGGAGATCCCAACGTCCACCGCCGCGCGGCGTTTCTCATCGCTGTCGCCGGTAATACCGAGCATTTTGAGCTGCGCCGCATTGGTGTACAGCGATGGGAAGAGACCGCTGGCAGTCTGCTCCAGACAACCATAGGGATACGCTTTCAACTCGCGAATATAGCGCGCCAGGTTCAGCGGCGGCTTGCCGCTCAGCAGCAGTTGCCCCTGCACCGTTGCCGGGGAGAAATTCGCCAGATAGCCCTGCGGCACACTCCAGCTTTCACCCGGCTGCAACGCCGCGCCGCTGTTCACCGTCTGTGCCGGGAAGGCCGGGCGCACGCCCAGCTTCCAGGATTTACTCACCGGTGGCAGCGTTTCACCCGGTAATGTCAGGCCACTTACCGTGATATCCACCTGACCGTCGCCAAACCCCTCTTTCGCGCTGACTGGCACAAACTGAATATTGCGCACGCCCGGCTGTAACGTAATGGGTGCGGGTTGGGCGCCTTCCAGTTGAATCAGCCCGCTTGCGGCTAATTGTACGTTCAGCGTCTGCGGTTTATCCGTCAGGTTAGTGATATCGAGCGTCAGACGCGCGGTATCGCCACCCGCCAGGAAGCGCGGCATGTTGAGCTCAGCAATGACCGGCGCGGCAACCACCACTTTATCTTCGCTGCTGCCAAAATCTTCATCGCTCCACGCCTGCGCCATCACGCGCAACTCGCCGTTAAAATCGCCGATTGGCAGAGTGACAGTGCCTTCACCATTTTCATCAAGCGTTCCCGGCTGGGCCTGTTGCGCGATAATGGTGACGTGGTTAACCGGCGGCTTACCGCCGCGTTTCAGTTCGTCACCATCACCACCAAAGCGCAGGTTCGCCAGACGTCCCTGCCCTTCAATCACCTGGCCGTAGATATCATAGATATCCGCACCATAGCGTTTCTGGCCGAAGAAGCCCTGCCACGGATCCGGCGTGGTGTAATCAGTAATGTTCAGCACGCCGCTGTCCACCGCCGAAAGCAGTACATTCACCTGTTTCGGTGCAGCGCCTTCTTTGCGATCGACTTTCACTTTCACCGTCAGCGGCTGATTTGGGCGCATTTTCGCAGGCGCATCAAGGGCGATATTGAGACGGCGGTTTTCATCGCCGAGCGGCAGATGCAGTACACCGACCGCGCGTTTTGGTGTAGCGGAACGGGATTTATCACCCGGACGCACCACCAGCGTGCTCAAATAGAGGTCATGACGATTCCAGCTTTTATCCACCGGAATGGAGAGATCCAGCCCTTCCGCCGGAACGGTTATCTCCTGCCACCACAAGGGGCCTTCACTCGATTCCACCATCGCGTAACCCTTGCCCGCCGCCGGTGCGGCAACGTGCAACTTGATGGTGTCTCCTGGTTTATAGGACGGTTTATCCAGCTTCATGGTCACCCGATCCGGACGCGCCGCGCCGCTGCCATCGCTGTTATCCTGCCAGCTGTAACCGGCCCAGAAACGAACACTACTGATGGTGTCGTTCGGCCCTTTGACTTCCAGACGATAAGCGCCCCACTCAACCGGGAAACTGACCTTACCGGTTTCATCGGCTTTTAGGTTAAGGCTCTCTTCGCCTTCCACCAGGTCTTTCTGGTCAAACTGGGATTTCCAGCCTTCATCTTCCGACCAGTTCCAGTAATAGTCGCGACGTTCGCGGATCAAGCGTACCTGAAGGCCCTCAACCGCCTTGCGCTCACCCTGAGCGTTGGCGTAAACGATATCAAATGCGGCCTGACTGTCTTCATCGACAATCGACTGATTCACCGTGGTGTCGGTGCGATAGTCATACACCGCTTTGCTGGCGAACTGCGGACGAATACCCGGCAGTTCCGGTGCAGGCCAGATAGCCTGTTCGGCACGACGCGTCACCGGACGGCCACCCGATTCCAGCAGGCTGGCCTGTAAAATGACCTGCAACGGGGAATGTGCTTCCTGCCACTGGCTGGAGGTAGTCACTTCCCCGCGCCCTTTTTCGTCCAGCGTCAGGCTGGCTTCATCGAGACTGCGCGAGAGATTCTCTTCAGCAATATCGCCAAACTGGAAACCCGGCAGGGCAGCCACCGCATCACGAAGCGGACGCAGGAACAGCTTGCCCTGTAAGGTGTTGCCATTGGCCGGTGCGCCATAGAGGTAGTAACCGACTACGCCAAACTTCACCTCATCTTCTGGCGCCAGCGGGGTTTTCTCGGCGCTCAGGTTTAGCGCCAGACGCTCTGGCATGAAATCTTCGACGTGGAAATCCCACGCCTGACGCTGGTTATCGCCGGTGTTGGCGCGGATATGCCACATCCCGGTCGCCGCACCGCTGTCGAGCGGATAGGTGAACTGATACAGACCGTTCACCGGTTTGCTGACCACGCTGCGCACCACCTGACCGTCAGGTTTCACCACCTCGATTTTGACCGGTTGTTCCGCCAGCGGTTTGCCATCGCCATCGCGAAGCAGGCCGTTAAGAATGACGGTTTCACCAGGACGATAGAGATCGCGTGGGCCAAACATGAAGAACTGTTTGCTAAAGCCAGGCGCACCGGCAATGGCGAATTCTGCGAGATCGAGCGCCGGAAGTTTGAGATCGAGAAGCGTGGTTTGACCATCTTTTCGCGCCAGCACCAGCGCCGCGTCTTTATCGGTTTGCAGCGTGGCGTGGCCCTGCGCATCGCTGTTCGCCTGCGCCAGGGTTTGCCCTTTTTCGTTCAGCAGTTGGACATCGACCGCCCCCTGCGCCGCGCCGTTTTCCAGACTTTGGGTAAAGACGTCCAGTCGATTGTGATAGCGGTGCGCAGAAAGGCCGATATCGCTCAGGGTAAAGAGCGTGGCGGCGTTGCTGTAGTTGTAGTGTCCTGCCTGATTCATCACCGCGATATACACACCGGACTGTTGCAACGGTTTAATATCTTTCAGCGGCAGCAGCAGTTTCTCGCGGGTGTTACGTTCCGGGTTGAGATCGAATCGTCCGGTATAGACTAAATCCGCCATCTTCAGCAGTTCGTCAGATTCCCAGTTACTCAGTGAGTTACGGTACTCCCACGAACTAACAAACGACGCCAGCGATTCCGGCTTCACGCGGTAGAAGTTGACATCGACGTTGTTGATGTTGAGCGCCATCACTGGCAGCCCTTCCACCACTTTACCCGGCAGCAGCGAGCCGCGGCTGGCGAAGCCGACCGTTGGCGCAATATCACGGGTAGAAATGGTTTTTTCGACGCCTTTGCCCAGCGTCTCTTTATTCACCGCGACCAGCTCAGGGTCGACGGTGACAATCAGTTCACGTTTTGGCTCCAGATGCCGCAGACGCAACTCTTTCAGATTTGGGGCAAGCTCCCAGGCACCGTCAATTTTGCCGTTCTTTTTATCAACGACATGGACGGTTTTGGCGAAATCCTGATTGGGGTCGAGCGGCACCGAGAAAGTGAGCACCAGCGCTGACGCGCCTTCAAGCTGCACTTCAGAGGCATCCAGCAGGGTTAAGGCTTTGCCCTGATTCTGTTGAGCCAGTTTGGCTAACGTCGCGCTATCAGGTTTTGCGGGAGCAGGGGCAGCCGTTGTGGCCGCAGGTGCAGGCGCAACGGTTTTCTCTTTATCGCTATTATCACAGCCGGCAAGCGTCGACGCGGCAAGCAGCGCAAGTGCCGCCAAACGGAAGGGTTTCATCCTTAGAACCTCTGGCTATGGAGCCTGTTTGTCATGAATGCTCAATAGTATTACGCGTGAACGGCCTTTTACCACCTCCCCGGACGTTTAAATGACTGTATTTTTCTGAATTATTTATTCAGTAACTTATTCGGTGTTATCACATACCAGGAGTCATTAACTTGTCACTGCCCGGCAAAACGCCGACAATTCGTTTACAACTGATAAATGGAGGCCCATATGAGCACCTCTTTCTTTGTCGCCGCCGACTGGCTGGCAGAACACATTAACGACCCGGAAGTTCAAATTATCGATGCCCGGATGGCACCGCCGGGGCAGGAACATCGTGATATGGCCGCAGAATACCACGACGGCCATCTGCCGGATGCCCTCTTCTTTGATATTGAAGCGCTCTCGGATCACACCTCTTCCCTGCCGCACATGATGCCTCGCCCGGAAGCCTTTGCCGTCGCCATGCGCGAACTGGGCGTCAGTAGCGATAAACATCTGGTGGTTTACGATGAGGGCAATCTCTTCTCAGCCCCGCGCGCCTGGTGGATGCTACGCACGTTTGGTGCGGAAAAAGTCTCGATTCTGGCGGGGGGATTAGCAGGCTGGCAACGCGATGATTATCTGCTTGAGCAGGGTAATGTCGATATGGTCGAAGGCGACTTCGAAGTGAAATTCGACGCTCAGCAGATCAAGCGGCTGACCGATGTGCTGCTGATTAGCCACGAAGGCACCGCGCAAATTGTCGATGCCCGCCCGGCCCCACGCTTTAATGCCGAAGTCGACGAGCCACGTCCGGGTTTACGTCGTGGGCACATTCCTGGGGCGCGCAACGTGCCGTGGGGCGATTTAGTCTTCAACGGTGAACTGAAAACCGTGGATGAATTAACCGCTATTTTTGACCGCGCAGGCGTTGACCTCAACCGCCCAATCGTCGCCAGCTGCGGTTCAGGCGTAACGGCTGCAGTGGTTGTGCTGGCACTGGCAACGCTGGAGGCTGATGACGTGACGCTGTACGACGGTGCCTGGAGTGAATGGGGTGCGCGCGATGACTTGCCGGTTGAGCCGGTAAAATAACGCGGGCCGCAGGATGCCGCCCTACGGGGCGGCCTTCCTCAAAACTAGATAATCCGATTCTGTTTAAAATCACGCAGGAAGCCGCCCCAGCGGCGTTCGTAGAACGGCGTGATGTGTTCGGTAATAAAGTGGCTGATTCCCTTTTCCCCTTTTACCACCTGGCAGATGTCAATCGGTTCATCGCCCGGTAGCGTATCGGTCGCCACGCTGCCTGCGGCGTGAATAATCTCTTCAATATCACCGTCTGCTTCAATACCAATCAGCAGATTCGCTTCGCCTTCTGCGCTCTCTTTAATAGAACAGATAAACGCGCGTTTCACCGGTTTGATGGTTTTAAACAGCGTCGTGAGTGAGTCGACCATTTGGGCTGGCGGCTCCGCCACTTCTGACAGGATCAGCGATTCGCCGCCTTCCAGAATTTCCTGGGTACTGAGCGGATTGCCTTCTTCACCAATTAGATGGCTGATTTCGCGCGGGGTGAACGCTTTCCCGGTTGGCAATTTGGCGTTAAGGAACAGCGTTTCGCCAAGAGTCATTTCAAACAACGTGCGAACGGGCATGACCACGAACGCCTGTTCCTCTTCAACGGCCTGCTGCAAGGCTTCCAGCGAAGTGAAAAAGGGAATAACGGAAGTGCCATCATCCTTTTCCCAGTGCTGTAAATCGAGTGCGCTGTCTTCCACAATTTGTTCGCCTTCCGCCGCTGTACCGGGCACCCACACGGTGGATTCCAGCAGCGTGCGGAAAAACGCCGGGCGATGCGCCGGTTCGGTCGCCGCCTGCTCAAGCAGGGTTTCTAATTCGTTTTTAGTGTTGGACATGGTGGGTTCCAGAATGTCGGTTTTCCCCTCACCCCGGCCCTCTCCCAAAGGGAGAGGGAGAAAACCGCACAGAACAGTTCCCTCTCCCTTTGGGAGAGGGTTAGGGTGAGGGGTAATAATTTATTCAGCGGTCAGCAGATTCGCAATCGTACGCACGCCCAGCCCGGTCGCGCCGGCGGCCCACTGCTCTACCGCGCCTTTGCGATAAGTCGCGGAGCAGTCGATGTGCAACCAGCCTTTGTGATAGTTCTCAACGAAGTGAGACAGGAAACCCGCCGCCGTGCTTGCACCCGCCGGATAGGTGGCGTTCGCAGTGTTGTTCAGCTCGGCAAAGTTGGACGGCAACTGGTTACGATGGAACTCCGCCAGCGGCAGGCGCCAGAACGGTTCGTTTTCCGCAGCCGCGCTCGCCAGCATACGATTTACCAGGCCGTCATCGAAGCTGAACAGCGCGTGATAATCGTTGCCCAGCGCCGTTTTTGCCGCCCCGGTCAGGGTTGCAGCGTCAATGATCAGTTCTGGTTTCTGCGCAGAGGCATCAATCAGGCCATCGGCCAGCACCAGACGCCCTTCAGCATCGGTGTTCATCACTTCGACGTTTTTACCGTTGCGATAGTGAATGATATCGCCCAGTTTGAAAGCGTTACCGCTCACCATGTTATCGGCGCAGCAGAGGTACAGTTTGACGCGTTTGTTCAAACCACGCGTAATTGCAAACGCCAGTGCGCCCGTTACCATCGCCGCACCGCCCATGTCGGACTTCATCGAGTCCATGAACGCGCTTTGCTTCAGGCTATAACCGCCGGAATCGAAGGTAATACCTTTCCCGACCAGGCAGGCGTAAACCGGCGCGTCTTTATCGCCGGTTGGGTTGTAGTCCAGCGCCAGCAGTACCGGCGCACGCTCAGAGCCACGGCCTACGGTGTGAATACCCATGTAATTCTGCTCACGCAGATCTTCGCCTTTGGTGATGCGATAAGAAACCTGATCACAAGCGACGCTACACAGCAGATCGACCGCACGCTGCGCCAGCTGTGACGGGCCAACCTCTTCCGCCGGGGCGTTGATGGTATCGCGCACCCAGTCGATGATGGTCAGGCGGTTATCGAGTTCCTGACGCTGCGCGTCATCCAATTCCGGCCATTCCACTTTACGCGTGCCTTTCGGCCCTTTATAACCGGCCCAGAAAGCCCACGCGCTGTCGGCGCTCCAGCCTTCGCCGGCCAATGCTACGTGTTTAATGCCCAGACCATCAATTTTACGCGCCGCGCGCTGAATCAGGCCCAGATCGTCCTTACCGGTGAGGTGCAGAGAGATTCCATTATCGTTAATGCTATAAGTCGCTTTTTCGCCCCAGCGCGCATCGGCGGGCTGCGTGGTAAGCGTAATATTCATCGCTTCGGTCATTTATTTATCCTTATTCGTAAACGGGCCGTATTAGCAATACGGGCCACCCGAAGGCAGCCCGTTATGTGACTTATTCAGCTTCGTCTAACCAGACTAGCAGAATTGCCTCAAGGATTTTTTCATTTGATGCCTGAGGGTCATCATCAAAATCCTCAAGGTCGCAAATCCATTGGTGCAGGTCAGTAAAGCGCACGGTCTTCGGATCGGTATCCGGGAAGGTGTCGTAAAGCGCTTCGCCGATTTCACGGCTGTCGGTCCACTTCAGTCCCATACTATCCTCTGTTAATGCTCACGTGCGTGGTTAATAGTGTAACGCGGGATTTCGACCACCAGATCTTCGTCGGTGACGCGCGCCTGACAGCTCAGACGGCTATCCGGTTCCAGCCCCCAGGCTTTATCCAGCATATCGTCTTCGTCTTCAGTGCTTTCCGGCAGAGAATCGAAACCTTCACGCACGATGCAGTGGCAGGTGGTGCAGGCACAGGATTTTTCGCAGGCGTGTTCAATCTCGATACCGCTACGCAGCGCCGCATCCAGAATGGTTTCACCGGTCTCAGCTTCCACAACTACGCCATCCGGACACAGATCCTGGTGGGGCAGAAAAACAATCTTTGGCATATTAAACCTCGTCCACGGATTGGCCTTTCAGCGCAGTACGGACGGATTTATCCATACGGCGAGCGGCGAATTCCTGGGTTTGTTTATCAACGTTTTTAATGGCTTGTTCTATAGCGTCAGTATCATTGCCTTCGGCTACCGCGCGCAGCTGCGCAGCGGCTTCATCAATCTCCTGACGTTCTGCGGCGCTTAACAGCGCGGCATCGGCGGCCAGAGCACCGGTCAAACTCTCCAGTACGCGTGCTGCTTCTACTTTTTGCTCCGCGAGCATACGGGCTTTAACATCGTGCTCAGCGTAGCTCATGGAATCCTGAATCATGGTGGCGATTTCACCGTCGGTCAGACCGTAGGACGGTTTGACCTGAATTGAGGATTCAACCCCGGTGGATTTCTCCATCGCGGTCACGCTTAACAGCCCGTCGGCATCCACCTGGAAAGTGACGCGAATATGCGCGCCACCCGCCGGCAGCGCCGGAATACCACGCAACGCAAAGCGCGCCAGCGAGCGGCAATCCTGCACCAGTTCGCGCTCGCCCTGCATCACGTGAATAGACATCGCCGTCTGGCCATCTTTAAAGGTGGTAAACTCCTGCGCACGCGCCACCGGAATGGTGGTGTTACGCGGGATCACTTTCTCAACCAGCCCGCCCATCGTTTCCAGGCCGAGCGACAGCGGAATAACGTCCAGCAGCAGCATTTCGCTGTCTGGCTTGTTACCCACCAGAATATCGGCCTGAATCGCCGCACCGATGGCAACGACTTTATCCGGGTCAATAGAGGTGAGCGGCGTGCGGCCAAAGAATTCACCCACTCGTTCACGCACCAGCGGCACACGGGTTGAACCACCGACCATCACCACTTCCAGCACCTCATCCGCTTCCACGCCTGCGTCTTTCAAAGCGCGGCGACAGGCCATCAGAGTACGTTTAACCAGCGGGGAAATAAGGTCGTTAAACTGTTCGCGGGTGATGTCGCCTTTCCAGCCAGCAACCTCAACCGTCACGCTGTCAGCGTCACTCAGGGCGATTTTAGCGGCGATGGCAGCATCCAGCAGTTCACGCTGGACGCGGTTATCGCTGCGATCGGGAATACCCGCCTGTTCGCGAATGTAGTCCGCCAGCAAATGGTCGAAGTCATCACCGCCGAGGGCGGAATCCCCCCCCGTCGCCAGCACTTCAAACACGCCGCGGCTTAAGCGCAGAATAGAGATATCAAACGTACCGCCGCCCAGGTCATAGACGGCAATCACGCCTTCCTGACCGGAATCCAGGCCATAGGCAATGGCCGCAGCAGTCGGTTCGTTGAGCAGACGCAGCACGTGCAGGCCCGCCAGACGCGCGGCGTCTTTGGTGCCCTGACGCTGTGCATCGTCAAAATAGGCCGGAACGGTAATTACCACGCCGTCAAGTTCACCGGCGAGCGATTCAGTTGCCCGCGCCGCCAGCGCTTTGAGGATATCGGCAGAGACGCGAATCGGGTTCAGCACACCGGCTTCAGTGACCAGCATCGGCAGGCCATTTTCGCTCGCCTCAAACTGGTACGGCAGGTGCGGATAACGCGCCTGGATGTCAGCCAGCGAGCGGCCCATCAGACGTTTGACGGAGCTTATCGTGTTAGCTGGATCCTGCGCGGCATTGGTGCGCGCATCATAACCCACGACGTGGCCCTGTGCCTGGTAATGGACAACAGAGGGCAGCAGGTGACGGCCCTGGCGGTCAGCCAGTGTTTCCGCCTGACCGCTACGGACCGTCGCAACCAGAGAATTGGTGGTGCCTAAATCAATGCCAACCGCCAGACGACGCTGATGCGGCGCGGCACTCAGACCAGGCTCACTAATTTGTAATAAGGCCATATTGAGCTTCCGAAATTAATAGTCGAGCAGTTTTTCTTCGAGTTGTTCAGCACTGCTGCGCAGTTTATCGAGAAAACGCAGTTTACGCACGGTATCGGCCGCCGTCTCCCACGCTTCATCGTCTAATTCTTTCACCATCTGCTGATGGCGAGTGTCGAACATCGCTTTCACGCGTTTAATAAACCCTTCCAGCCGCGCGTCATCCTTCGCCTGTTCAATCTCGTCCAGCTCTTCGCGCAGTTCCAGTTGTTCCATCAGAAAGGCGGTATCGCGCACCGTGTGCTGCTCGCTGCCTAAATCAAATCCGTGCAGCGAAAGCAGATACTCTGCGCGCGGCAGCGGATGGCGCAGCGTTTGCCAGGCCTGATTAATGGTTGCGGAGCGTTGTACTGCGGCCAGTTGTTCGGCCTCGCTTGCGCTGGCGAATTTGTCGGGATGGTTCTGACGTTGCAGATCCTGAAAACGGGTCGCAAGGGCCTGAGTATCGACGTGATAGTGGGCGGGTAACCCGAAGAGGCTGAAGTAATCCATAACAATCTCAGGGTAAATAAAACAAAACCCCACCCACAGATGGCCTGCGGTGGGGTTGGTGACGTTCAGTTACACGTTAAAGCTTTCGCCGCAACCGCACTCATCTTTGACGTTCGGGTTGGTGAATTTAAACCCTTCGTTCAGGCCTTCTTTAACGAAGTCCAGTTGAGTGCCGTCGAGGAATTGCAGGCTTTTACCGTCGATCACTACCTTCACGCCTTTGTCTTCGAACACGGTATCTTCTGCCGCAGGTTCATCAACAAATTCCAGTACATACGCCATACCCGAGCAGCCGGAAGTTCTCACGCCCAGACGCAGACCAAACCCTTTACCACGGTTGGCCAGGAAGGTATTGACTCGCGCTGCTGCACTGTCGCTCAATGTAATCGACATAACAAAACCTCAATTCTTATTTTGCTTCACGTTTGCTTTTGTAATCCGCAATGGCGGCTTTAATCGCGTCTTCTGCCAGGATAGAGCAGTGAATTTTCACTGGCGGCAGTTCAAGCTCGTCTGCGATGTCGGTGTTTTTAATCGCCTGTGCTTCGTCCAGAGACTTGCCTTTTACCCATTCGGTAACCAGCGAGCTGGACGCAATGGCAGAACCGCAGCCGTAGGTCTTGAAACGCGCGTCTTCAATGATACCTTCATTGTTGACTTTGATCTGCAACTTCATCACGTCGCCACACGCTGGCGCGCCAACCATGCCGCTACCGACGCTCTCATCGCTGTTGTCGAAAGAGCCAACGTTGCGCGGGTTCTCGTAATGATCAATAACTTTTTCGCTGTATGCCATGATTGAATTCCTCTTATCTACCGATTAGTGATGTGACCATTCGATGCTGTTCAGATCCACGCCCTGTTTGAACATTTCCCACAGAGGAGAAAGGTCGCGCAGACGGCCAATGGAGTTACGAACCAGTTGAATGGTGTAGTCAATCTCTTCTTCGGTAGTAAAACGACCTAAAGAGAAACGGATAGAGCTGTGTGCCAGCTCGTCGGTCATACCCAGTGCGCGCAGCACGTAGGATGGCTCGAGGCTTGCAGACGTACAGGCGGAACCGGAAGACACGGCCAGATCTTTCAGCGCCATAATCAGCGATTCACCTTCAACAAAGTTGAAGCTGACGTTAAGGATGTTCGGTGCGCCCTGCTCAAGGTCACCGTTCAGGTAAACTTCTTCCATATCCTTCACGCCGTTCCACAGACGGTTACGCAGACCGCGCAGACGGGCCATTTCGGTTTCCATCTCTTCTTTCGCGATACGGTAAGCTTCGCCCATGCCGACGATCTGGTGAACAGGCAGAGTACCGGAACGCATGCCGCGCTCGTGACCGCCGCCGTGCATCTGTGCTTCGATGCGGATACGCGGTTTACGACGCACATACAGCGCGCCAATGCCTTTCGGGCCATAGATTTTGTGGCCGGAGAAGGACATCAGGTCAACTTTCAGCTGGCTCAGGTCGATAGGCAGTTTGCCCACGCTCTGGGTCGCATCAACGTGGTAAACAATACCGCGCGCACGGCACATTTCGCCGATGGTCGCGATGTCCTGTACCACACCGATTTCGTTGTTCACGTGCATGATAGAAACGAGGATGGTGTCATCACGCATCGCCGCTTCGAGTTCTTTCAGGTCAATGATACCGTTGCGCTGAGGGGCAAGGTAGGTGACTTCAAAACCTTCACGCTCAAGCTGACGGCAGGTGTCCAGCACAGCTTTATGCTCGGTTTTGCTGGTAATAATGTGCTTGCCTTTTTTCTGATAAAAGTTGGCTGCACCTTTAATTGCCAGGTTGTCCGATTCGGTTGCACCGGAGGTGAAGACGATTTCGCGAGGATCCGCACCGACCAGATCGGCAATCTGATTACGGGCGATATCTACCGCTTCTTCAGCCTGCCAGCCAAAACGGTGAGAACGGGAGGCCGGGTTACCAAAGGTTCCGTCCAGGGTCAAAAACTGCATCATTTTCTCGGCAACACGCGGGTCCACCGGCGTGGTTGCGGAGTAATCGAGATAAATCGGTAATTTCATTGCTCTTAAACTCCGTACATCGCTTCAATGCAAGGAATCAGGCTATCGGCTGGATGTACGACCGAGGAGACGGAGCGCGGTACGCTCCGGCCTGATTCTGAAATCTCTTTATTATCCGTCGCGCGGATAGTTATTTTACGCGCGCAGTTTGACGTCGATTGCGTCTTGCGCACGGGTGCTGCGCGTGGTTTCATGGGTGTGCTGGCGACCAGACACATCCAGTACTTCCTGGTTATTCACCAGTTCGCCCAGCGTAATGTTGTTCAGGAAGCCGGTCAGGCGATCGCTCAGGTCGCGCCACAGTGCGTGAGTCAGGCATTTATCGCCACCCTGGCAGCCGCCTTTACCCTGACAACGGGTCGCATCGACGGATTCGTCAACTGCGCTGATAACTTCGCCAACCGCGATGTGGTTAGCTTCTTTACCCAGCAGATAGCCGCCGCCAGGGCCGCGAACGCTGGATACCAGACCATTTTTACGCAGACGGGAGAACAGCTGCTCCAGGTAGGAAAGTGAAATTCCCTGTCGTTCTGAAATATCGGCCAACGGCACCGGGCCCGCTTCGGAGTTGAGTGCAACGTCCAGCATCGCGGTCACGGCGTAACGCCCTTTAGATGTCAGTCTCATGTCTTACTTAACCTCAAACTCGCCCCTGCCCGGGGTTTTTAATAATATATGTGTGGGTATTGCATAGCAGGACCAAGTCTGACATTCCCGAGTAAAATGGTCAACTATTTACTTGAGTAATTTAGTCAGGTATTTAACATTCAGTGCGGTCTGATGCCCTCACCCCGGCCCTCTCCCACAGGGAGAGGGGGAACACCGCGCACAATCTGTCCTCTCTCTCAGGGAGAGGGTTAGGGTGAGGGTGGCCCTTATGACTTCTTATTCTGCTGCTCAATCGACGCCAGAATCCCGCGCAGGATGTTCAGCTCCTGGCTTTCCGGACGCGCTCGCGTAAACAAACGACGCAGTTTGTTCATGACCTGCCCCGGATGGTTTTCGCGGATAAAGCCGGTACTCAGCAGCGTTTGTTCCAGATGACCATAGAAACGTTCCAGATCATCAACCAGCGGATACGGCGTTTCGTCGTGCTCGGCTTTTGCTTCACCGCTTTCCTGCGCCGCCAGCCACGCCATGCGCACCTCATAAGAGATAACCTGCACCGCCATCGCCAGGTTCAGCGAGCTGTATTCCGGGTTAGCGGCAATCGCGACGTGATAATGGCATTTTTGCAATTCTTCGTTGGTCAGGCCAACGCGCTCACGGCCAAACACCAGCGCCACCGGCGCGTGTTCCGCTTCAGCAACGCTTTTCAGCCCACATTCGCGCGGGTCGAGCATCGGCCACGGCAGCGTGCGCGAACGCGCGCTGGTACCGACCACCAGGCTGCACCCCGCCAGCGCTTCATCGAGCGTATCGACAATATTGGCGCTACCAATGACATCGCTGGCTCCGGCAGCCAGAGCGATAGCCTGGGAGTCAGGTTTTACCAGCGGATTTACCAGCCAAAGATTGGTTAAACCCATGGTTTTCATGGCGCGGGCCACTGAGCCCATATTGCCGGTGTGAGAGGTTTCAACCAGCACAATTCGAATATTTTGCAGCATTGTCTTTCTTCGTCTAAAGATTATTCGGCCATATTATCATAAAGCGAAGACAGAGTCCGAATTCGCTGTTATGATATGCGCCGTTTTTCCCCGTTCTTTAACATCCAGTGAGAGTAACCTGATGCATCCGATGCTGAACATCGCCGTGCGCGCCGCGCGCAAGGCGGGTAACCTGATTGCCAAACATTACGAAACGCCTGATTCTGTTGAAACCAGCCAGAAAGGCAGCAACGATTTCGTAACCAACGTTGATAAAGCGGCTGAAGCCATTATCATCGAAACCATTCGCAAATCTTACCCGCAACACACCATTATCACCGAAGAAAGCGGTGAACATGTTGGCGACGATCTGGATGTTCAATGGGTTATCGATCCACTGGATGGCACCACTAACTTCGTTAAACGTCTGCCGCACTTTGCGGTCTCCATCGCCGTACGCATCAAAGGCCGTACTGAAGTTGCGGTGGTTTACGATCCCATGCGTAACGAACTCTTCACCGCGACTCGTGGTCAGGGCGCACAGTTGAACGGCTACCGTCTGCGTTGCAGCACCGCGCGTGACCTCGACGGCACGATTCTGGCGACCGGTTTCCCGTTCAAAGCCAAACAGCACGCTCCTGCATACATGAATATTCTGGGTAACCTGTTCACCGAATGTGCCGACTTCCGTCGCACCGGTTCCGCAGCGCTGGATCTGGCTTACGTTGCCGCAGGCCGCGTAGATGGTTTCTTTGAAATTGGTCTGAAGCCGTGGGATTTCGCCGCAGGTGAACTGCTGGCGCGCGAAGCGGGCGCTCTGGTGTGCGATTTCACCGGTGGTCATAACTACATGATGACCGGCAACGTGGTTGCGGGTAACGCACGCGTTGTCAAAGCGATGCTGGCGAACATGCGTGACCAGTTGAGCGAAGCGCTGAAGCGCTAAACAATTGTTGTGCCCGGTGGCGCTCACGCTTACCGGGCCGACAAAAATGTCAGTGTATCCCTCATCCCACTTTTAAAACGGCCGCATCCCCCGCCCAACCGGCACCGCACTCACCCACATCACCACTGCCGCCGTCATCAATAGCGCGCCACCGGCTAATGCCAGCGTTGTCCAGCCCACCTGTCGCCATAATACCGGCGCTCGATTTCCACTCAGCCGTACCGCCAGTTGGCGGAAACTGTGCACCAGTAGCGCGAGCGATGAGATGGTCAGAGACGTACCCGCCGCCATTGCCAGCGCCGATGCCATTCCCCAGGCAAATACGCCAATCACTTTACTGAACAACAGCACCATTATTGCGCCAGAGCACGGACGCATGCCCATCGAGAGCACCACCATCAGGCGCGCGCGCCAGTCGTCGCCGCTGCGAATTTGCTCCGGATCGGGCAGATGTTTATGCCCGCATCCGCAGTGTTCATCATGGATGTGAACCGGTTTAAACGCGGTAAAAGTCGGTTTACGCAGCAGTCGTCGTAGCGTTTTCAACGCTCGCCAACACAGCATCAGCCCCAACACGCCCACCAGCGCATAGCTGGCTTTCTCCAGCCAGAACCCGCTCACGTGAAGCTGTCGCGCGGGTAATTGCAGCAGCGTTAACACCACCACGACCAGCGCAATCGCCACCAGCCCCTGTAACAGTGACGAGGCCAGCGTCAGTCCAATACTTGATTTGAGCTTTGAGGGATGCGTAGCCAGCCAGGTGGCAATCACCACTTTTCCGTGCCCCGGCCCTAACGCATGCAGCACGCCGTAGATAAAGCTAAACAGCAGCAGCGAGCCGCCCGCCTGGGTTGGATTCTCCGACACCGCCTTCAGCAATCCGCTCATCTGCTGATTCACTTCACGCTGCCAGATGATGCTTTTTATCATGATTTGCGGCCATGCCTGCCACAGCCAGAAACCCGCCAGCACGCTCAGCAGCAGAAAAACGGCCAACGGCCAGAGCGCCAGCCAGCGGTGTGACGGGCGTTTAACGAGCGCATTCACTGACATGTTAGCGTCACCTTCTGGGCAAATTGTTTGCCAAGTTCCATGTCTTCATCCGGCGCATCTTCTTTATCGAGCGACAACGCATATGACATCATCTCTTCACTGGGCTGCGGCGTATGCACCGCCAGTTTGCAGGCCGATTGCAAACTCGCGGGCAGCGAGACATCCCCGTCCTTTTCATAGTGCATATCGACGTAATAGGTTGGATCAAACGTCGAGAAGGAATAGGTCTGCCCGGCTAACGTCTGGGGATTCGCCAGCGGCAGCGTAAACGTCAGCACCGCCTGATGCCCCTCCCGCGCCAGACCGTAGTCAGTTGGCAGATTTTCAAATTTTACCTTTTTGCCGTTGTGCCAGAATTCGGTGAAGTAGTGCTGGCCCAGCACGTTAGCCATCACCTCCGCCGCCAGTTTTTTCCACACTTCATCGCCCGGTTTAGCCTTTCCGGCGTCATACAACAGGTCTGCTGATGTTAATTCATCCATTACCCAGCGCATTTTCAGACCGCTCATCTGCCCATCCTGTGCCACGACCTGCGTCGTCAGGGTGATAAAGCTATGCGGGTGCGCCTGGGCGCTAGGCGATAAAACCGCGAAAAAGAGCAGACTTACGCTTTGTTTCACTCTCTTCATCCGTTCCTCAGTGAAAAATTCTGTGACCGACGCCGATATTCCTTACGTAAAGAGGCTGAGCACTCCGACGAAAGACTATCCTTTAGCTATTCTTATCAAAAACGCAAACTGGAATCTTTCAGATGATGACGCTTATGGAACCTCCATCTGTGCTTTCCAGTCCACAGCGCCGCTGCCAGGTGCTGCTGATGTTCTACCTTCCCGACCATACCATTACGCCCGAATTCATTGGCGAAGTGAATGGTGTCGATGCAACAACGGCCCGGCAAGATATAGCCGAGACGGGAGAGGAGATCCAGCGTTACCATCGTCTGGCGATTGCCAGCGGAGCGGACGGCAGCTATCGGATTGAAGGCACCACGCTCGATTTACGCCTGTGCTTACTGCACTGGCTGCGGCGCGCCTTCCGTTTATGCCCGCATTTTGTCAGCCACCATTTTACCCCGGCGCTTAAAACGCAGCTTAAACAGCAGGGCATCGCCCGCACGCTGTACGACGATACTAATTTGCAGGCGCTGGTTAACCGCTGCGGGCGTAGCTTACAACGCCAGTTCGAGTGCCGCGACACACAGTTCTTGCGCCTCTACCTGCAATACTGCCTGCTTCAGCATCATCAGGGAGAGAGCCCTACTTTTAACTCGCTGCAAAGTACCTGGACCCGTACCACTCAGGAGTTTCAGGTGGCCGCCGAGATTATCCGCCACTGGCAACGACGCATTCACCGGCAGCCTCACTGTAGCGAACAACAGTTTCTGGCACTGCTGTTTATGCTGATGCGCACGCCCAACCCGGTTTACGATGGTCATGCGCAGGATCGTCAGTTACATCTGGCGATTGACCAGCTTATTGACCGTTTTCAGCAACTGGCCGGGCGGCAGTTGGGTGATGAAAAAAGCCTGCGCGATCAGCTCTATATTCACCTTGCACAGGCGCTGAATCGCTGTATTTTCGGCATCGGCATTGATACGCATCTCACCGAAGAGATTCACCGGCTGTATCCGCGATTAATGCGCACCACGCGCGAGGCGTTGGCTGATTTCGAGACACGCTATACTCTGCAATTCAGTCATGAAGAGGCGGCGCTGATTGCCATTATTTTTGGTGCGGGGCTCATGCAGGAGAGCGAGTTACATGAGAAAGAAGTGGTGCTCCTGACGGGTGATAACCCGGCGCTGGAGCAAGAAATTGAGCAGCAGCTTCGGGAACTCACCCTGCTGCCGCTCAATGTAAAATATCTGGCGGCGCGAACCTTCCAGAAAGAGGGCGCGCCGAAAAGTGCCAGCCTGGTGGTGTCGCCCTACGCAATCGCCCTGCCGTTGTTCTCACCGCCGCTGATCCATGCCGATCGGCCATTAAGCGATCATCAGCGGCAGCACATCTGCAAGATCCTCGACGCTTAAGCGGTTACCGCTTTCGGGCGCAGAATCAACGCCGGCAGCGCGACCAGCGCCATCACCCAGAATACGCCCTGGTGCAGATGCTGGTACAGGAAACCGGCGAATACCGTCATCACCGCGATACTGCCGCCCATCGCCACCGCAGAGTACACGGCCTGCAGGCGAATCACTTCATTTCCCTGACGCGCGGCGATATAACGCATGGCCGCCAGATGGCAGACGGTAAAGGTTCCGCAGTGCAGGATCTGCGCGACAATCAGCCACAGTAGTTCTGTAGTCCAGCCCATGATTCCCCAGCGAATCACGCCGCACACCGCCGACAGTAGCAGCAGGTCACGCGCGCTAAAGCGGCGGAAAACTTTTTTGCTCAGAGCAAAAATCACCACTTCAGCCACCACGCCGAGCGACCAGAGGTACCCTACCGACGAAGCAGAATAACCCGCCCCCTGCCAGTAAATAGCGCTGAAACCATAGTAGGCCGCATGCGCGCCTTGTAATAAGCACACGCAGGCGAGGAAACGCCAGCTCTGCGCCACCAGCGTTCGCCAGGCGCGCCACCCCGCCGCCTCCTGATGACGAGATGCCCCTTGCGGCATGACTGAAGGCCGCAACAGCATACCGAGCAGCATAGAAGCGATCCCCAGGCTTAGCAGCACCAGAATCGCATGATAATCAAACAAGCTAACCAGTTTGCCCGTCAACGCCGAGCCAATCACAAAGGCAATCGAGCCCCAGAGGCGCACCCGGCCATAATCCATGGTGATTTGCTTCTGCCAGGTATTGGCAAGCGCATCGGTCAGCGGCACCAGCGGCGAGAAAAAGAGGTTAAAGCCAATCATCACCACCATCAACCAGGCAACGTGACTACCGGCCCAGAAGGCCATCGCAAACAGCAGCGTTAGCAGCGCCAGAACACGCAACACGCTGATTAATCGGGAGGGATCGCTCACACGCGGCGCAATCAGCAGGCTACCAAGAAAACGTGCTACCAGGCCCGCGCCAAGCAGAACGCCGATGGTTTCAGGCGTTAGCCCTGCGCCCTTGAGCCAGACGCTCCAGAAAGGCAGAAAAATACCGTAGCTGAAAAAATAGGTGAAGTAACTGAGCGCCAGCCAGCGCGTTGAGTGCAAGACCATGATTTCCTCCAGAATGGAGGCGACAGTCTGGCGGTAAAACGTTTGCCTGGCGCGAGTACGGATTAAAAATCGTGATCTTCGTCACTTATTTTCGATGACCGCACACCGGATTCACAGAAATATGAGAGTTACAGCAACTCACATCGCGTCTTCACAATATCAATAAAGTCGCGCAGCGCCGGTTTCAACTCGCCCTTTTTCCACGCCATCAGCAGGGCGATTGTCGGCGCATCGCCCGCCAGCGGGCGAAACACCACCTGCCCGGTGTTGAAACTCTGCATGTAACCGGGGATGAGCGACACGCCGAGCCCCATGCCCACCAGGTTCATGGTGACCAGAATATTGGTCGCCATCTGCACTATCTTCGGCTGACACTGCTGATCGGTAAGCCACTTATCGACGATCGACGCCAGCGCGCCGGAATAAGCGGGATCGGTACTGATAAAATCAACGCCGTTTAGCTGTGCCGCACTAATTTTACGCTCCCGCGCCAGCGGATGCGTGGCGGGCATCACCACCGCCAGCGGTTCATGAAACAGCTCCAGATAATCAATTTCCGGGTTATAGATGGGATGGCGCATCAGGCCGACATCCAGCTCGCCGCTGCGCAATTTTTCTTCCTGCTGGGTGGTTATCAGGCTCACCAGTTCGATGTGCGTTTCGGGTTGACGCAAGCGCAACAGCGGCATCACTTTCGGCAGCAAATTGACTTCCGCCGAAGGTACAAAACCAATCACCAGATGATTTCCCTGCATGGCAGCGCTACGTGCGCGAACCTTCGCCTGCTCTGCCTGATCAAGGATCGCGAGCGCATCGGTTAGAAAACATTCACCCGCCGTGGTCAGCGTTACTTTGCGTTTATCTCTCTCCAGCAACGAGACGCCCACGCACTGCTCCAGGTCGCGGATCTGACTACTGAGCGACGGCTGCGAGGTATGCAGTTTTTCCGCCGCGCGCGTGAAGTTTAGCTCCTGCGCGACGGCCACAAAGTAGCGAAGGTGTCTCAGTTCCATGCCCTTCTCCCTGTCATAGATAAAACGTCTCAGCTGGTAGAAATTAAGTATTTCACATAACAACAACCAATTAGCAACATAGTAAAGACACAAAAACCAGAAGGTCAATACCTCTTACCCACGAGATAACGATATGACCACGAAAACACCTGTAGACATCTACTCTCTGATCGATACCCACAACGGTAGCGTGACCCCGCGCATTTACACCGATCCTGACATCTATCAACTGGAGCTTGAACGCATTTTTGGTCGTTGCTGGCTGTTCCTGGCGCACGAAAGCCAGATCCCAAAAGCTGGCGACTTTTTTAACACCTACATGGGCGAAGACGCAGTCGTTGTCGTGCGCCAGAAAGACGGCAGTATCAAAGCCTTTTTGAACCAGTGTCGCCACCGCGCCATGCGCGTGAGCTATGCCGATTGCGGCAATACCAAAGCATTCACCTGCCCCTACCACGGCTGGTCTTACGGCATTAACGGCGAGCTGATTGATGTGCCGCTGGAGCCACGCGCCTATCCGCAGGGCTTGTGTAAATCCCATTGGGGATTAAACGAAGTGCCCTGCGTAGAAAGCTACAAGGGGCTGATTTTTGCCAACTGGGATACCTCCGCCCCGCCGCTGCTGGATTATCTGGGTGATATGGCCTGGTATCTCGACGGTATGCTGGATCGCCGGGAAGGCGGTACCGAAATCGTCGGCGGCGTGCAGAAATGGGTGATCAACTGCAACTGGAAATTCCCGGCAGAACAGTTCGCCAGCGACCAGTATCACGCCCTCTTCAGCCATGCTTCCGCCGTGCAGGTGCTCGGTGCGAAAGATGACGGCAGTGATAAACATCTTGGCGACGGCCAGACCGCGCGTCCGGTGTGGGAAACGGCGAAAGATGCCTTACAGTTCGGCCAGGACGGGCACGGCAGCGGCTTCTTCTTCACTGAAAAACCGGACGCCAACGTTTGGGTAGACGGCGCTGTCTCCAGCTATTACCGCGAAACCTACGACGAAGCCGAGCAGCGACTGGGTAAAGTGCGCGCCCTGCGTCTGGCCGGTCATAACAATATTTTTCCGACGCTCTCGTGGCTGAACGGCACCGCCACACTACGCGTCTGGCACCCCCGCGGCCCGGATCAGGTGGAAGTGTGGGCCTTCTGTATCACCGATAAAGCCGCCTCTGATGAGGTTAAAGCGGCCTTTGAAAACAGCGCCACCCGCGCCTTCGGCCCGGCGGGTTTCCTCGAGCAGGATGACTCGGAAAACTGGTGTGAAATCCAGAAGCTGCTGAAAGGCAACAAAGCCCGTAACAGCCAGCTCTGCCTGCAAATGGGGCTGGGCCAGGAGAAACGTCGCGAAGACGGCATTCCGGGCATGACCAACTACATCTTCTCAGAAACCGCCGCGCGCGGGATGTATCAGCGTTGGGCCGATCTCCTCTCCAGCGATACCTGGCAGGAAGTGGATGAGAAAACCGCCGCCTACCAGCAGGAGGTGATGAAATGAGCAATCCCGTCTCTTTAGAACTGCATCATCGCATCGCCCAGTTTCTCTATCTGGAAGCGTCACTGCTCGACGACTGGCGTTTCCGCGACTGGCTGGATCAGCTTGATGACGACATCATCTACACCATGCGCACCACGGTAAACGCACAAACCCGCGATCGTCGTAAAGGGAAACAGCCGCCGACGACCTGGATCTTTAACGACAACAAAGATCAGCTCGAGCGCCGAATCGCCCGCCTGGAAACCGGGATGGCGTGGGCCGAGGAGCCGCCGTCACGCACGCGCCATATGGTCAGTAATATCCAGGTGAGCGAAACAGCGCAGCCGGATGTGTTTGCCGTTCGCGTGAATTATTTGCTCTATCGCGCGCAAAAAGAGCGTGATGAAACCTTTTACATCGGAATGCGCTTCGACAAAGTGCGCCGCCTGGATGGCGAACAGTGGCGTCTGCTGGCACGTGAAATCGTGCTCGACCAGGCGGTGATCACCTCCCACAACCTGAGTGTATTGTTCTGATGAGCCGTGTATTTGCCTGCTCCACTGCGGAGTTGCCGGAGGGCGAAGCGCTCCGGCTGGAAACGTCCCCCGTTATCGCCCTGTTTCACGTCGGCGGGGAATTCTTTGCCATCAACGACCGTTGCAGCCACGGCAACGCGTCGATGTCTGAAGGGTATCTGGAAGATGATGCCACTGTGGAATGCCCGTTACACGCCGCCAGTTTCTGCCTGAAAACCGGTAAAGCGCTGTGCCTGCCCGCAACCGATGCTATCGCCACATACGCGGTGTATGTGGAAGGCGGCGAAGTGTTTGTTGATCTTCCGGAGGAGGCGTCATGAGTGATTTAAAAGATGAAGTGGTTTTCATCACCGGTGGCGGCTCCGGCCTGGGGCTCGCGCTGGTCGAGCGCTTTATTGAAGAGGGTGCAAAGGTTGCCACGCTCGAACTGTCGGGCGCGAAGGTTGCCAGCCTGCGCCAGCGTTTTGGCGAACATGTGCTGGCGGTCGAGGGGAACGTCACCTGTTACGCCGATTATCAGCGTGCGGTTGACCAGACGCTGACGCAGTTTGGCAAGCTGGACTGTTTTATCGGTAACGCGGGCATCTGGGATCATAACGCCTCGCTGGTGAACACACCTGCCGACGCGCTGGAGAGCGGCTTCCACGAGCTGTTTAACGTCAACGTGCTCGGGTATTTACTGGGTGCGAAAGTCTGCGCCCCGGCGCTGATCGCCAGCGAAGGCAGCATCATTTTCACGCTCTCAAACGCCGCCTGGTATCCGGGGGGCGGCGGCCCGCTGTATACCGCCAGCAAACACGCGGCGACGGGTTTAATTCGCCAGCTTGCCTATGAACTGGCGCCAAAAGTGCGCGTCAACGGCGTCGGCCCTTGTGGCATGGCAAGCGATCTGCGTGGCCCGCAGGCGCTGGGGCAGAGCGATACCTCGATTATGCAGTCGCTGACGCCGGAAAAAATTGCCGCCATTCTGCCGCTGCAATTCTTCCCCGACCCGGCAGACTTCACCGGGCCCTATGTGATGCTGGCGTCACGGCGCAATAATCGGGCGCTGAGTGGCGTCATGATTAACGCCGACGCGGGCCTGGGCATTCGCGGCATTCGCCACGTTGCCGCCGGACGCGATCTCTAAGGAGCCACCATGAATAATGAAATTATTGCCATTATCGGTGGTGGTCAGGCCGCAGCGATGGCGGCGGCATCACTGCGTCAGTTGGGTTTTGGCGGCGAAATACATCTTTTCTCCGATGAACAGCAACTCCCCTATGAACGCCCACCGTTGTCGAAAGCGATGCTGCTTGACGATAATCCGCAACTGCAACCAGTCCTCGCCGCCGACTGGTGGCTGGCGAATAACGTTCAGTTGCATCTGGGCGTGACAATCCGCCATCTTGACCGCCAGGCCAAAACGGTGGTGCTGGCGGACGGTCAACACTATCCCTGGACGAAATTGCTGATAGCCACCGGGGCAGCGGCGCGTCCTCTGCCGATGCTGGATGCGCTGGGCGAACGCTGCTTTACGCTGCGTCATGCCGCTGATGCTGAACGGCTACGCCCGGTGCTGGACGCCGGAAAATCGCTGGTGATTGTCGGCGCGGGAACCATTGGCCTTGAGCTGGCAGCCAGCGCAACACAGCGTGGATGCCAGGTGACGGTAGTAGAACTTGCGCCAACCGTGATGGGCCGAAACGCCCCGCCGCCGGTGCGTGACTATTTGATTCGCCGCCACCAGCAAGCAGGCGTGCGTTTGCTGCTCAACAGCGCCATTGAACACGTTGAGGCCGGCGAAAAGGTCATGCTGACATTACAAAGCGGCGAACAGCTGCAGGCGGATGCGGTGATTTACGGCATCGGCATTGTGGCGAACGACACCCTTGCCCGCGATGCCGGGCTGGAAACGGCCAACGCTATCGTGGTGGATGCACGCGGTATGACGTCCGATCCGGCCATTTTCGCCGCCGGTGATGTGGCGATAACGCGTCAACCTGACGGCTCCCTGCATCGCATTGAAAGCTGGGAAAATGCCAATTTTCAGGCGCAAACCGCTGCGGCTGCCATGTTAGATCAACCGCTTCCCGTTGCCACACCGGGCTGGTTCTGGAGCGATCAATTCAGCGATAACCTGCAGTTCGTGGGCAAGATGCAGGGTGAAAACTGGATTTGTCGCGGGAACCCGGATGAGCGAAAAGCTATCTGGTTTCAGCTGCGCGATGGGGCGCTGGTTGGGGCTGTGGCGCTTAATCAGGGCCGCGAAGTGCGCGTGCTACGCAAGCTGATTCAGTCGGGCAAACCGCTTGCGCGCGATGCACTCACCGATGAACGCGTGGCGCTTAAGTCGCTGTAAGTCAGTAAAAAGGTCGCGCTGGCGACCTTTTCAACAATCAGTAAACATAACGTCGCATCGCGTGGCAGAGTGTCACATTGTGTATTACGTTTTAAGAACACGTCTTAACATAATGGAAGACTATGAACACACTACGTTATTTCGACTTTGGCGCATCACGTTCGCTGATGCTGCTTATCGCGCGCATCGCTCTCGTTTTGCTGTTTATCCTTTTCGGTTATCCGAAAATGCTCGGCTTTGATGGCACGGTTCAGTATATGGCGTCCTCGGGCGCACCAATGCCAACCCTGTCGGCGATTATCGCCATCATCATGGAAGTACCGGTCGCCATTCTGATTGTGCTGGGCTTCTTCACGCGCCCGCTGGCGGTTATCTTTATTTTCTATACGCTGGGTACGGCGGTGATTGGCCACCATTACTGGGATATGACCGGTGATGCAGTGGTACCGAATATGATTAACTTCTGGAAAAACGTCAGTATCGCGGGCGGCTTCCTGCTGCTGGCGATGACCGGGCCGGGCACAATTTCTCTGGATCGCCGGTAAATCAATACCGGACACAAAAAAGGCCGCTTGCGCGGCCTTTTCTTATTCTGCAAAACAGAATTATGCGTAAACCGGGAAGCGTGCGCAGATATCCAGAACTTTACCTTTGATGCGCTCGATAACCGCTTCATCATTGATGTTGTCCAGAACGTCACACATCCAGCCAGCCAGTTCCTTCGCTTCCGCTTCTTTGAAGCCACGGCGAGTGATTGCCGGAGAACCGATACGGATACCGGAGGTCACAAACGGGCTCTTCGGATCGTTCGGCACGCTGTTTTTGTTGACGGTAATGTTAGCGCGGCCCAGGGCTGCGTCAGCTTCTTTACCGGTCAGGTTTTTGTCGACCAGATCCAGCAGGAACAGGTGGTTTTCAGTACCGCCGGAAACCACTTTGTAGCCACGATTCAGGAACACTTCCACCATCGCTTTGGCGTTTTTCGCAACCTGCTGCTGGTAAACTTTAAACTCAGGCTCCATCGCTTCTTTCAGTGCTACCGCTTTACCAGCAATCACGTGCATCAGCGGGCCGCCCTGTGCGCTTGGGAAGACAGCGGAGTTCAGTTTTTTATACAGCTCTTCATCACCGCCTTTCGCCAGGATCAGGCCGCCACGCGGGCCCGCCAGAGTTTTGTGGGTGGTGGTGGTCACGACATGCGCGTGAGGAACCGGGTTCGGGTAAACGCCTGCGGCAATCAGACCCGCAACGTGGGCCATATCGACGAACAGATATGCGCCGATGCTGTCAGCGATTTCGCGCATTTTAGCCCAGTCAACGATGCCGGAGTAGGCAGAGAAACCACCGATAATCATCTTCGGTTTATGTTCCTGAGCCAGCTTCGCCATTTCGTCATAATCGATTTTACCGGACTCATCAATACCGTAAGGCACGATGTTGTACAGTTTACCGGAGAAGTTTACCGGGGAGCCGTGAGTCAGGTGACCGCCCTGCGCCAGGTTCATACCCAGAACGGTATCGCCCGGCTGCAGCAGCGCGGTGTAGACGGCGAAGTTAGCCTGAGAACCGGAGTGCGGCTGAACGTTAGCGTAGTCTGCGCCAAACAGCGCTTTCGCGCGGTCGATAGCCAGTTGCTCAACGATATCCACATACTCGCAACCGCCGTAGTAGCGTTTGCCCGGATAACCTTCAGCATATTTGTTGGTCAGCTGAGAACCCTGTGCCTGCATAACGCGCGGGCTGGTGTAGTTTTCGGAGGCGATCAGTTCGATGTGCTCTTCCTGACGTACTTTTTCCTGCTCCATAGCCTGCCACAGTTCGGCATCATAATCGGCAATGTTCATTTCACGCTTTAACATCCGCATCTCCTGACTCAGCTAACAGTAAATTTTTTTAAGCCCTGATGGACAACGGCCAACAGTATAACTGATTAGTTCTGCGATAACAGGTCTTGACAAACGATTTTACGCAAACGTTTTCCTTCGCGTCACACAAGGGCTTGAGGAATAAAGGCTCGCCAAATTTCAACGGATAACTTTTCAGGTTTGTGATGCAAATTCTTCACGTTGTAACCAACACGATGCATTGTTACAAAGAACCATTTACAAAGCAGGGGTATTTTTATAAGATGCATCCAATATGCAACAATAGATAATCGTAAAAAGGAAGCCTGCCATGCTTGATGCTCAAACCATTGCTACCGTCAAAGCCACCATTCCCCTGCTGGTTGAAACCGGCCCTAAACTCACCGCCCACTTTTACGACCGGATGTTTACCCACAACCCGGAACTGAAAGAGATTTTCAATATGAGCAACCAGCGCAACGGCGACCAGCGTGAAGCGCTGTTCAACGCCATTGCCGCCTACGCCAGCAATATTGAAAACCTGCCTGCCCTGCTGCCTGCGGTTGAGAAAATCGCCCAGAAACATACCAGCTTCCAGATTAAACCTGAGCAGTACAATATTGTTGGCGAACATCTGCTGGCGACGCTCGACGAAATGTTCAGCCCAGGCCAGGACGTGCTGGATGCATGGGGTAAAGCTTACGGTGTACTGGCGGGAGTATTTATCAACCGTGAAGCAGAAATCTACGAGCAGAACGCCAATAAAACCGGCGGCTGGGAAGGCACACGCCCGTTCCGCATCGTGGCAAAAACGCCGCGGAGCGCGCTCATCACCAGCTTCGAATTTGAACCCGTGGACGGCGGCGCGGTAGCAGATTATCAACCGGGCCAGTATCTGGCAGTCTGGCTGAAACCGGAAGGCTTCCCGCATCAGGAGATTCGTCAGTACTCCCTTACTCGTAAGGCGGATGGCAAAGGCTACCGCATTGCGGTGAAACGCGAAGACGGCGGCCAGGTATCAAGCTGGCTGCACAACTCCGCGAATGTCGGCGATGTGGTGCATCTGGCGGCACCTGCGGGCGATTTCTTTATGTCCGTGGAAAACAACACGCCGGTGACGCTGATCTCCGCCGGTGTCGGTCAGACACCGATGCTGGCGATGCTCGATACGCTGGCGAAATCCAGCCATACCGCGCAGGTAAACTGGTTCCACGCGGCAGAAAATGGCGATGTGCATGCCTTTGCTGACGAAGTGAAAAATCTGGGAGCAACCTTGCCGCGCTTTACCGCGCATACCTGGTATCGTCAACCGACCGACGCAGACCGTCAGGCAGCAGCGTTTGACAGCGAAGGATTGATGGATTTAAGCGCGATGGAAGGAGCCTTTAGCGACCCGGCGATGCAGTTTTATCTCTGTGGCCCGGTCGGCTTTATGCAGTTCGCCGCAAAGCAGTTGGTTGAGCTGGGCGTGAAGCAGGAAAGTATTCATTACGAGTGCTTTGGGCCGCATAAGGTGCTGTGATTTTTGCCCTCACCCCGCCCTCTCCCACAGGGAGAGGGAGAAAACCAGCGCAAGAATTGACGCCTGCACAAACCATTCCCTCTCCCTGCGGGAGAGGGTTAGGGTGAGGGGCATACGGTGTTAAATCGCCGCGTCGTCCTCTTCACCTGTACGAATACGGATCACGCGCGCCACGTCAAAGACAAAGATTTTGCCGTCGCCGATTTTGCCGGTCTGAGCCGTGCGAATAATGGTATCCACACAGGTATCAACGATATCGTCGCTGACCACAATTTCAATTTTGACTTTCGGCAGGAAGTCCACCATGTATTCCGCACCGCGATAGAGCTCGGTGTGGCCTTTCTGACGACCAAAGCCTTTCACTTCCGTTACCGTCATGCCGGTAATACCGACTTCCGCCAGCGCTTCACGTACATCATCCAGTTTGAAGGGTTTAATAATCGCATCAATTTTTTTCATGGTGTTCCTGTTTTTCAGTCGCGTAACCGGTTGCTCACCGTATCATAAATCACGCAAAAGTACGGTGCTACTCTTTAAAATCATTTGCGTCCAGTTCGTGGCGTGAGAGCAGCTTATAAAACTCCGTGCGGTTACGCCCCGCCATTCTCGCCGCATGCGTCACATTCCCTTTGGTGATTTGCAGCAGCTTGCGCAGGTAGTTGAGTTCAAACTGGTTTCGCGCTTCCACAAAAGTTGGCAGTGCGGTGTTCTCGCCCTCTAAAGCCTGATCGACCAGCGCGTCGCTGATCACCGGCGACGACGTCAGCGCCACGCACTGTTCAATTACGTTCACCAGTTGACGCACGTTGCCCGGCCAGTTGGCCGCCATTAAGCGCTTCATGGCATCGGTGGAAAACGCGCGCACGAACGGTTTGTGGCGGTCGGCGGACTGGCGCAATAGATGGTTTGCCAGCAGCGGAATATCTTCCGTGCGCTCGGCAAGCGTCGGAATTTTGAGGTTGACCACATTAAGGCGATAAAAGAGATCTTCACGAAACTCGCCGCGCGCCATCGCTTTTGGCAGGTCGCGGTGAGTCGCGGAGATAATCCGCACGTTAATGTCGAGGTCGCGGTTGCTGCCCAGCGGGCGGACTTTGCGCTCCTGCAACACACGCAGCAGTTTGACCTGCAGCGGCGCAGGCATGTCGCCAATCTCATCGAGGAACAGCGTGCCGCCTTCCGCCGCCTGAAACAGCCCTTCCCGATTGCTTACCGCGCCGGTAAACGCCCCGCGCGCGTGGCCGAAAAGTTCCGATTCCAGCAACTGTTCCGGTAATGCACCACAGTTAATCGCGACGAACGGTTTACTGCTACGCGGGCTGGCGTTGTGAATCGCCTGCGCCAGAATCTCTTTTCCGGTACCGCTCTGGCCGTTAATCAGCACGCTAACATCCGACTGCGCCACCATTTGTGCCTGCTCCAGCAGCCGTAACATAATCGGGCTGCGGGTGACGATGGACTCCCGCCAGCGCTCGTCCACCGCCGGCGCGGTTCGCGCCAGCGCTTCATCGATGGCTTTATACAGCGCGTCTTTATCGACCGGTTTGGTCAGAAAACTGAATACGCCCTGCTGGGTGGCAGCCACGGCATCCGGAATCGAGCCGTGAGCGGTGAGGATAATCACCGGCATACCCGGCTGCACTTTCTGGATTTCACTGAACAGCTGCAAGCCGTCCATTTCATCCATTCGCAGATCGCTGATAACAAGGTCGATACGTTCTTTTGCCAGCACGCGTAACCCCTGCTGACCGCTCTCGGCGGTATCCACCTGATAGCCTTCACTGTTCAGGCGCATCCCCAGCAGCTTCAGCAGCCCGGGGTCGTCATCCACCAGCAGCAGGCGAGCTGTTTTCCGTGGTGTCATTGCTTCTCCTCCGTGTCAGCGGGCGTATCCGTACCGTGTGTGCTGTCCGGGTTAAAACCGGACGAGGGTTTTCGGCTGGAGAGCTGGCGCTCTATGTCGGTCAGGTTTTGCAGCTTGCGGGTCGTCAGATCAAGTTCGCCCTTCAGCGCCTGCTGCTGCTGGCGCAGTTCATCCAGCGCGGCATCGCTCGTTTCCTGAAGCTTACTGTAGCGCGTGCGCTGGTCAGACAGCTTCAGTTGCAGCATCTGATTATCGCGCCACACCTGGTAAAGGGGACGGATGCGCGTTGGAATTTGTGCGCTTTTCGCATCAAGGCGTGAAACGATCAGCTGGCGTTCGGACGGCGTGATTTTGGCATTGGCCAGCAGCACACCACGCTTGAAAGCATCTGACCAGCTTTCATCGCCCAGTTGGTTAGCCTGCGCCCGCGCTTGAGTAGGAGTGAGACGTTCGGCGCAATCCATACCGCGCAGCCAGTACAGCGGATTGTTTTCCGCGACGGTTCCATCAAGCGTCCAGAGCTCGTCACAGGTGGTCGACAGGTAATCCGCCACCTGTTCATGAGGAACTTTCTCTGCGCTGACGCCGCCAATATGCGGCGTCAGGCCAGAGCTACAGCCGACGAGCGCCAGACAGGATAAGCCCGACAACCAGAAGCGGCGGACACCCTGTACAACGCGCGTACTTAAAAAGTGGGACATATGCACCCGATATGTAGTCATGAGTTTGTTTTATCCGGCCCGGGGACAGGGAGTTCAATGCGAAAACAGATATCGCCCGCACTATCGTCAATCAGATGAAGCTCGCCGTGCATCTTACGCACGCAATCTCGGGCAATACTCAACCCCAGGCCACTGCCCTTCACGGCCCCTTTTCGCTGGCGACTGCCCTGGAAAAAGGGCTCAAAAATCATTGTCTTTTCGGCATCCGGGATCGGCGTCCCGGTATTGGCCACATCAATAGCGATTCGCCCGCTGGAGACGTGGCTACGGATATAAATGTTACCGGATTCAGTACCATAGTGCACCGCATTGGAGTAGAGATTGTCCAGTGCACTCATCAATAGCGTCGATTCTGCCAGGCATGCCGGGGCTTCCAGCGCGACCTGGGTATGCATCATTTTAGCTCGCGCCGGCAAACTGTGCGCAGAAACAACGGCTTCCACCAGCGGGGTCAGTTCCACGCGGCTCATGGGCACCGCGCCATCGCTCAGTTTACGGTTGTAATCAAGCAGTTGTTCAATTAGCTTTTGCAAATTACGGCTGCTATCATCGAGGATATCCACCACTTCTTTTTGCTCCGGCGTGAGCGGGCCGACAACCTGGTCTGCCAGCAATTCGGTTCCTTCACGCATGCTGGCGAGCGGCGTTTTAAGTTCGTGGGAGAGATGGCGTAAAAACTGGTGGCGCTGTGACTCCAGCCAGGAGAGCCGATCGCTTAACCAGACGATACGCTGGCCGACCGACCGCAGTTCGCGCGGGCCTCGGAAGGACACGCCCTCTTTGAGGGTCTCCCCCTCGCCGAGACGATTAATCATACTCTCAATGCCTTTGACCGGGCCGATGATCATGCGGGTAAACAGTAACACCATCGCGAGGCTCACCAGGAACAGCACCAGTGCTTGCCATCCGAAGAACTGACCCCGCTCGGCTATTTCCTGCTGCAACTGCTGGCCGCGCGAGAAGACCACCGTACGCGTCGCCTGCACCATTTCGGTATTAGCATTGGCAAACGCTTCCAGTTTGCTGGCCGCCTGCTTTTCCGGGCCGCTGTTGTGGCATTGAAGCTGAGCCAGATCGTTCAGATCCTGTCTTAACGCCTGATACAGTTTTTCATCGGGCAGCACGCCCGCGTGCGCGTCAAGCATATCGCTGTAGCGCTTACGCTGACTCTGGTAAACCCGCGCCAGCGTCGGGTCATCGAGCACACAGTACTGGCGATAACTGCGCTCCATTTCCAGCGCAATATTGGTCATTGCTTCGCTGCGACGTGCGTCAATCAGGGTGGTACGGTTGGTTTTTTCCGCCTGCGCGCTGAGCGCATTCAGGCTCTGCCATGCCTGCCAGGCCAGCACCAACAATGGCAGCAGGATCAACAGAAACGCCAGCATAACCAGCTGTCGCAGCGAACGGGGAGAAAGAGAGACGCGTTTCACAAGGAGTTCCCAAAAAATCAACCTGTAAGGATGCTAACTGAGGAAGTGACGCGGGGAAAGGCAGAAATAACAAAGCCGGGTCGAAACCCGGCTTTGTTATGGAATAAGGCGGTGCCTAACTCAACGTTTCGCCCGATGGTTGATATGCAAAGATATCAGAAGCTGGACGGCAGGCACCTTGTTGTGCGTCATTCGAAGTTTATGTAGCACGTCCCGAAGGGGCTGACATAAGAGGGTGAATGAGCCACTGAGTATATTAATGCAGGATATGTGCCAACATGGAAAATAAAATGTTAACTTTATGATAATTAAAGATAATGTTAATTATATCACTCATTGTAGAAATGATTACTTTTTGCGCTTTTCGTCGCTAATTAGCAACACTTTATGCACCGTTAATTAAAATAGATTTAAATCAATAAGTTAAATGTCGCCTTTTAGAGACACCCTTAATAAGGATTGTCTGTCATTCACGACACCTGAAAACGCCATCCAACAAAAAAGCCGCTTTCGCGGCCCCAGATTGCTGACAAAGTGCGCTTTATTCTTGCCGGATGCGGCGTAAACGCCTTATCCGGCCTACAAAATCGTGCTAATTCAATATATTGCAGAATCCTTGTAGGCCTGATAAGCGTAGCGCATCAGGCAATTTTGCGTTTGTCATCAGTCTCAGGCCGCTTTCGCGGCCCTTTTCACTTAACCTAACTGCTTGCGCGCATTGCGGAAGATGCGCATCCACGGCCCGTCCTCGCCCCAGTTTTCCGGGTGCCAGGAGTTCGCCACGGTACGGAACACACGCTCCGGGTGCGGCATCATGATGGTGACGCGACCGCTTTCGTTGGTCACTGCGGTGATCCCGTTCGGAGAACCATTCGGGTTCGCCGGATAGGTTTCCGTCACCTTGCCGAAGTTATCAACGTAGCGCAGCGCCACCAGCCCTTTGCTTTCCAGCGCGGCCAGATGCGCCGCATCACGAACTTCCACGCGCCCTTCACCGTGAGAAACGGCAATCGGCATCTGGGAACCGACCATACCCTGCAGCAACAGCGACGGGCTTTGCGTCACTTCGACCAGGCTGAAACGCGCTTCAAAACGGTCAGAGTTGTTACGCACAAAGCGCGGCCACAGGTCGCTGCCTGGGATCAGTTCGCGCAGATTAGACATCATCTGGCAACCGTTGCACACGCCCAACGCCAGCGTTTGTGGACGATGGAAGAAGGTTTCGAACTCATCGCGCACGCGATTATTGAACAGGATAGACTTCGCCCAGCCTTCACCCGCGCCCAGCACATCGCCGTACGAGAAGCCGCCGCAGGCGACCAGCGCATCAAAACGCGCCAGCCCGGTGCGCCCGGCCAGCAGGTCACTCATGTGCACGTCGATGGCATCAAAGCCCGCACGCTGGAACGCTGCGGCCATTTCAACGTGGGAGTTGACGCCCTGCTCACGCAATACCGCCACCTGAGGACGCGCGCCCTTCGCAATATACGGCGCAGCGATATCCTCGCTGATATCAAAGGTCAGTTTAACGTTGAGACCTGGATCGTTATCGTTGGCTTTCGCGTTATGCTCCTGATCGGCGCTTTCCGGGTTATCACGCAGACGCTGCATCTGCCAGGTGGTTTCCGCCCACCACATACGCAAGGTGGTGCGGCTTTCGCTAAAGACCGGCTGGCCGTTAGCGGTCAGCACAAAGCGGTCACCCGCGACGGCGTTACCCAGATAGTGCACACAATCACCGAGGCCGTGTTTTGCCAGCAGCGCTTCAACCGCCTCTCGGTCAGCCGCGCGAACCTGAATAACCGCCCCCAGTTCTTCTGTGAACAGCGCAGCCAGACGGTCGTCGCCCAGCGCGGCGATATCCGCCTCAACGCCACAGTGACCGGCAAAGGCCATCTCTGCCAGCGTCACCAGCAGGCCGCCGTCGGAACGGTCGTGGTAGGCCAGCAGTTTACGTTCTGCCACCAGTGCCTGCATGGCGTCGTAGAAGCCTTTCAGCTGCGCGACGTCACGCACATCAGCCGGTTTATCGCCCAGTTGACGATAAACCTGCGCCAGTGCGGTGGCACCCAGTGCGTTATGGCCCTTGCCGAGGTCAATCAGCAGCAGGGCATTATCTTCCGTGGAAAGCTGCGGGGTGATGGTATGACGCACATCTTCTACACGGGCAAACGCAGAAATCACCAGCGACAGCGGCGAGGTCATCTCACGCTGTTCGTTACCTTCCTGCCAGCGGGTTTTCATCGACATAGAGTCTTTACCCACCGGAATGGTCAGGCCCAGCGCCGGGCAAAGTTCTTCGCCCACGGCTTTCACCGCTTCGTACAGACCCGCGTCTTCACCAGGGTGACCGGCGGCAGACATCCAGTTCGCCGACAGTTTGATGTGTTTGATATTGCCAATTTGCGTCGCCGCAATGTTAGTCAGCGCTTCCCCTACCGCCAGACGAGCGGAGGCCGCGAAGTCGAGCAACGCAACCGGGGAACGTTCACCAATCGCCATCGCTTCACCGTAGTAGCTGTCGAGGCTGGCGGTAGTGACCGCGCAGTTCGCCACCGGGATCTGCCACGGGCCAACCATCTGATCGCGCGCCACCATGCCGGTAACGGTACGGTCACCGATAGTTACGAGGAAGGTTTTTTCAGCAACAGATGGCAGGTGCAGAATACGGTTAACCGCATCGGCAATGGTAATGCCTTCACGAACCAGCGCGTCGCCTTTGGCTTTCAGCGTGGTGACATCGCGGGTCATCTTCGGCGTTTTGCCCAGCAGCACGTCCAGCGGCAGGTCGATAGGCTGATTGTCGAAGTGTTTGTCATTCAGAGTGAGGTGCTGTGCTTCGATCGCTTCGCCAATCACCGCGTATGGCGCGCGTTCACGCTTACAGAGTTCATCAAACAACGGCATCTGGTCAGGCGCAACCGCCAGCACGTAGCGCTCCTGCGATTCGTTACACCAGATTTCCAGCGGGCTCATCCCTGGTTCGTCGCTCAGAATGTCTCGCAGTTCGAATTTACCGCCGCGTCCACCGTCGCTCACCAGCTCCGGCATCGCGTTTGAAAGGCCGCCCGCGCCAACGTCGTGGATAAACAGAATCGGGTTCGCGTCGCCGAGCTGCCAGCAGCGATCGATCACTTCCTGACAACGGCGCTCCATTTCTGGGTTGTCGCGCTGGACCGATGCAAAATCGAGATCCGCATCAGATTGACCGGAGGCCATAGAGGAGGCTGCACCGCCGCCAAGCCCGATATTCATCGCCGGGCCGCCGAGAACCACCAGTTTTGCTCCCACGGTGATCTCGCCTTTCTGCACGTGATCGGCACGGATGTTGCCGATCCCGCCTGCCAGCATGATAGGTTTGTGATAGCCGCGCAGCTCTTCGCCGTTGTGACTGTTTACTCTCTCTTCGTAAGTACGGAAGTAGCCGTTCAGTGCCGGGCGACCAAATTCGTTGTTAAACGCCGCGCCGCCCAGCGGCCCCTCGGTCATGATGTCCAGGGCGGTAACAATGCGTTCCGGCTTGCCGAAATCTTCTTCCCACGGCTGTTCAAAGCCTGGAATGCGCAGGTTGGAAACAGAGAAACCGACCAGACCGGCCTTCGGTTTTGCACCACGCCCGGTAGCACCTTCATCACGAATTTCACCGCCGGAACCGGTTGCCGCGCCCGGCCACGGAGAAATGGCCGTCGGGTGGTTGTGGGTTTCGACCTTCATCAGGATGTGCGCAGGTTCCTGGTGGAAATCGTAGCGCCCCGTTTCGTGGTCGGCAAAATAGCGCCCCACTTCAGACCCTTCCATGACGGCTGCGTTATCTTTATAGGCAGACAGGACGTGATCCGGCGTGGTCTCAAAGGTATTTTTGATCATCTTGAACAGCGATTTAGGCTGCTGTTCACCGTCGATAATCCAGTCGGCGTTGAAAATTTTGTGTCGGCAGTGCTCAGAGTTAGCCTGCGCAAACATATAAAGTTCGATATCGTTCGGGTTACGCCCAAGCTTCGTAAAGGCATCCTGCAGATAGTCGATTTCATCATCCGCCAGCGCCAGCCCCAGACGCAGGTTAGCGTCAATGAGCGCCTGACGCCCTTCTCCCAGCAGATCCACGCTGGATACGGGTGCAGGTTGATGATGAGCAAACAGTTTTTCCGCATCCTGCAAGGAGTCGAAGACGCTTTCCATCATGCGATCGTGCAGCGCTGCCGCCACTTCGCGCCACTGCTCCGCCGTCAGCGTTGACGCTTCCACATACCACGCGACACCACGCTCCAGGCGCAGAACTTGAGTCAGGCCGCAGTTGTGGGCGATGTCGGTTGCTTTTGAAGACCAGGGGGAGATGGTGCCAGGGCGGGGAGTCACGAGCAGTAATTTACCGGATGGCGTATGGCTGCTAAGGCTGGGGCCATACTTTAACAGACGTTCAAGCCTGACTCGGTCTTCGTCGTGAAGCGGAGCATCCAGGTCGGCAAAATGGACATACTCAGCGTAAATATTGCTTACCGGGAGGTTGGCTGCCTGAAAACGTGCCAGCAGTTTGTTAATACGAAATGCAGACAGTGCAGGCGAACCACGCAGAATTTCCATCATAAGTCTCTCGTCTTCTAAGCTTTCAGTGTGCGCAAGGGGGGAAAACGGGCGCTATTATAGATAATCCTGCGCCCTGACGAAACCGTTTGCGTAGAAATAAAATCACTTCCTGCTTTTACCAATAGATGTGACGTATCTCTCGAATTAGTTGCCAACTGGCGCAATCTTAAGCAAAATGCCGCTCATTCTGTTCCAAACCATAGTCTTCTTATGGTCACTGCACACAGTGATTTTGTTAGCGCAGAGAATTAACTATTTGAAAAAATTAAAGATTAATTATCTGCTGATCGGCATCGTTGCACTGCTGTTAGCAGCAGCCCTTTGGCCCTCCATCACCTGGATCAACCAACCGGCCAATCGCATTGCTGCCATTCAGGCGCGGGGAGAACTTCGCGTCAGTACCATCGTGTCTCCCTTAACCTACTCCCGCGTTGACGATAAAGCGTACGGGCTCGACTACGCCCTGGCTGAACAGTTTGCTAATTACCTTGGCGTGAAGCTGAAAGTCACCGTGCGGCAAAACATCAGCGAACTGTTTGATGACCTTGATAATGACAAAGCAGACCTGCTGGCAGCGGGCCTGGTCTATAACAGCGAGCGCGTCAAAAACTACCATGCGGGGCCGGCCTACTATTCCGTTTCTCAGCAGGTGGTGTATCGCGTTGGCAGCTATCGCCCGCGATCGCTGGGCGAACTGAATGCTGATAATCTCTCCATCGCGCCGGGGCATGCGGTCATCAACGACCTTCAGGCACTGAAAGAGACGAAATATCCCGATATCAGCTGGCAGGTGGATGAAAAGCGCAGCAGCGAAACCTTAATGGAAGAGGTGCTGGCGGGCCGTTTGAATTACACCATCGCAGACTCGGTGGCGATCAGTCTTTTCCAGCGCGTGCATCCAGAACTGGCCGTGGCGCTCGATATCACCGACGAACAGCCGGTGACCTGGTTTAGCGTCAATGATGAAGACGATACGCTTTCTGCGGCGATGCTCGACTATTTCAACAGCATAAATGAAGACGGTACCCTCGCCCGACTGGAAGAGAAATACCTGGGGCATGGTGGCGATTTTGATTATGTCGATACGCGATCGTTCCTGCGTGCCGTCGATAGCGTGTTGCCTGATCTTCAGCCGCTGTTTGAGAAATACGCGAAAGAGATCGACTGGCGACTGCTGGCGGCTATCTCGTATCAGGAGTCGCACTGGGACGCTCAGGCAACCTCCCCCACCGGCGTGCGCGGCCTGATGATGCTCACCAAAAATACGGCCCAAAGCCTCGGCCTGACCGACCGTACCGATGCGGAACAAAGCATCGGCGGCGGCATGCGTTATCTGCTGGATATGATGGATAAAGTGCCGGATACGGTGCCGCAGGATGAGAAAATCTGGTTTGCTCTCGCGGCCTATAATATGGGCTACGCGCACATGCTTGACGCTCGCGCTTTAACGGTTAAACAGAAAGGAAACCCGGACAGCTGGACGGATGTGAAACAGCGTCTGCCGCTGTTGAGCCAAAAACCTTATTACAGCAAGCTCACCTATGGTTATGCGCGTGGACATGAAGCTTACGCCTATGTGGAAAACATCCGTAAGTATCAAATTAGCCTGGTGGGATATCTGGCGGAGAAAGAGAAGAAAGTGGCCCAGGAGATGGCGATTGCCGCCGATTATCCGGCGGTAACGATGGACGAACTGAACCGCAACAATGCTGACTTCTTACCGTTTATTTCCCTGTCGCCGCGTGATTACCTGCACAGCGTTCAAGGGTCGACGTCGAGCGAACTGGTCGACGCCGCGCATCCCCATCATTGATTCCCGGCTTTCTGCGCTTTGCGTAAGGCTTTAATCTGTACGCGGCGTTCGCGGAAAAAATCACTCAGCATACTGGCGCATTGATCGCGTAGTACGCCTTCAGTGACCTCGACCCGGTGATTCATCCCCGGATGATGCAGAACATCCATTAACGACCCTGCAGCGCCGGTTTTAGCGTCGCGCGCGCCAAACACCACGCGTCCAATGCGGCTATGCACCATTGCACCTGCACACATCACACAGGGTTCCAGCGTAACGTACAGCGTGGCGTTAATCAGGCGGTAGTTTTGCAGCACCATGCCGCCCTGACGCAGCGCCATAATTTCAGCGTGAGCCGTTGGATCGTGGCGACCTATCGGGCGATTCCAGCCTTCGCCAATCACCTGATTATCGAGCACCAGTACCGCGCCAACCGGCACTTCCCCTTCATCCCAGGCGCGCTGCGCAAGCGTAAGCGCATGGCGCATCCAGTATTCATGGTTGAATTCATTGTCGGACAAAGCGGGCACTCCAGATGATAAATCGGGGCGCATTATACATAGAGAGAATGAGATTACCCACTATTCCAGCCGCTGAAGTTCGCCGCGCGGCGTTACCCGCCAGCGGTGCTGGCAGAAATAGAGCAGCGGGTTATCCTGTTTACTGTCGCTGTATCCGCTAAACAGGCGCAGCGGCGTACCGATTTTGCGCTCCAGTTGCACCACTTTTTCATGGCCCAGACAGCGCAGCGAGAGCACCCAACCGCCATGAGCCCGGGTTATCTGACTGGCGATAAGATTTACGCGCGGTAGCCAGGGCGTATCAAAATAGACTTTCTCCACCAGCGACTGTGGTGAACCAGTGATCAGCCACACGTCGGCATCGGTACTGATAAGGTATTCGGTCAGGCGCTTATGAACCACCGGGAAAGTCACCACATTAGCGCGAAACCACGTGGCGAAATCGGCTTCCAGCGTGCGCAGTTTGGCTTCGCTGTGCCCAAAGGTACATCCCCACAGCAGCAAACTCATTGGCCAGCGCGCAGCGCGCCCTTTTACCAGCAGCGCGATGCCGATTATCGGCAGCAGCGGCAGCACCAGCAATGCATTAAGCGGCTGTCGCCGCAGCAGATAGCGCAGAAACGTGCCGAACATATCCTGCTGATGCAGCGTGCCATCCAGGTCGAAAAAAATAACTCGACGGGGGTCGTTTGCCAAACCAGACTCCTTTAAGCGATGAATTTCCGTTAACTCCTTACAAGCGTAACAGATAGCGCGGGTGATTTCTGGAAACATCACCTCAACGGCAAGATGCAAAAAGTGTTCAATATTTTGCGCCAGGTGGAATATTTAATTCAGGTTATTCCGTTATAATCGAATAATAATTCTTTCAGGCGAGCAGAATTGTTGTCGGGAGAGGTAGCGTAATTTTGCCCTTGAGGAGCGTATGAATTGTTTAATCCGTATTCGCCAGCGATATCCACATCTGGCGCAAAGTGATAAAAAACTGGCCGATTTTATCCTGGCGCAGCCTGACCTGGCGCGTCATCTCAGCTCACAGCAGCTGGCGAGCCAGTCGGGTGTCAGCCAGTCCAGCGTGGTAAAGTTCGCGCAAAAGCTGGGCTTTAAAGGTTTTCCGGCCCTGAAACTGGCGCTAAGCGAAGCGCTGGCCAGCAATCCGAACCCGCACTCCATTCCAGTACACAACCAAATCCGCGGTGACGATCCGCTGCGTCTGGTGGGTGAAAAGCTCATCAAAGATAATGTTGCCGCGATGCATGCCTCACTCGACGTCAACGACGAAGAGAAGCTGCTGGAGGCGGTGAACATGCTCCGTGGCGCAAGGCGCATCGTGCTGACCGGGATTGGCGCTTCGGGCCTGGTAGCGCGCAACTTTAGCTGGAAACTGATGAAGATTGGCCTTAACGCCGTCGCCGAGCTGGATATGCACGCCCTTCTCGCCAGCGTTCAGGCGCTGAGCGAAGGCGACCTGCTGTTAGCGATCTCCTACTCCGGCGAGCGCCGCGAGATAAACCTGGCGGCAGATGAAACCCTGCGCGCGGGCGGCAAAATTCTCGCCATCACCGGATTTTCGCCCAACGCGCTCCAGCAGCGTGCCACGCACTGCCTTTATACCATCGCGGAAGAGCAGGCGACGCGCAGCGCGGCCATTTCCTCTACCAGCGCGCAGATGATGCTGGCGGATGTGCTGTTTATGGGGCTGGTGCAACAGGATCTGGAAAACGCGCCGGATCGCATTCGCCATAGTGAAGCGCTGGTGAAGAAGCTGGTATAGCGAATTACCCCGGAAAAAGTATGGTCTGAGCAGAAAATGCGCGTATAATGCGCGGCCCGAATAGGTTGTTTCTGAGAGTTTCCTGATGGCGTTGTTAATCACCAAAAAATGCATCAACTGCGATATGTGCGAACCGGAGTGTCCGAACGAAGCCATTTCGATGGGTGATAGCATCTATGAGATCAATAGCGATCGCTGCACCGAGTGCATCGGCCATTATGAGACGCCTACCTGTCAGAAAGTGTGCCCGATCCCCAATACGATTTTAAAGGATCCGGCACACGTTGAGAGCGAAGAACAGCTGTGGGATAAATTCGTGGCGATGCATCACGCCGACAAAATCTAGCTTTCCAGAATAACCGTGGCACAGGCATAACGACGTTCATCCGCCAGGGTGACGTGCATGTGCGTCACGCCCAGTTTTTCCGCCAGCTTCTGCGCTTCGCCCCACAGGCGCAGCTTCGGTTTACCCATTTCGTCGTTGTACACTTCAAACTGGTTAAACGCCAGGCCGTTGCGGATGCCGGTGCCAAAGGCTTTTGCCGCCGCTTCCTTCACCGCGAAACGCTTGGCCAGAAAACGCACCGGTTGCTGATGCGTTTCCCAGATAGCCCACTCATTGTCGGTTAATACGCGCCGGGCGAGGCGATCGCCGCTGCGGGCAATCACCTCTTCGATACGCGTGATCTCGACAATGTCTGTTCCGAGCCCAAGAATCGCCATTATTTGCGCGCTTCCAGCATCAGGCGTTTCATTTCGGCAACAGCCTCTTTCAGGCCGGTCATCACCGCACGGCCAATGATGGCGTGGCCGATATTCAGTTCGTGCATTTCTGGCAGCGCAGCGATAGCTTTCACGTTGTGATAAGTCAGGCCATGACCGGCGTTCACTTTCAGCCCCAGGCTCGCGGCATAGGTTGCGGCGTGAGCGATACGCTCCAGCTCTTTGGCCTGTTCTGTGTCAGTTCCAGCATCGGCATAGCAACCCGTGTGAATTTCGATATAAGGCGCACCGACTTCTGCCGCGGCTTTAATCTGCTCTTTATCGGCATCGATAAAAAGAGAGACCAGAATTCCTGCGTCGGCGAGGCGTTTGCAGGCATCGCGCATTTTGTCACGCTGACCAGCAACGTCGAGACCGCCTTCGGTGGTCACTTCCTGACGTTTTTCCGGCACCAGGCAGCAGAAATGCGGTTTAGTATCGACGGCAATGTTCAGCATCTCTTCGGTGACCGCCATCTCCAGATTCATGCGCGTGTCGAGCGTCTGACGCAAAATACGCACGTCGCGGTCGGTGATGTGGCGACGGTCTTCGCGCAGGTGAACGGTGATGCCGTCCGCCCCCGCCTGTTCAGCGATAAATGCCGCCTGCACCGGATCCGGATACGCCGTGCCGCGCGCGTTACGCAGGGTGGCAATGTGGTCAATATTGACGCCTAACAGTAATTCAGCCATGACAATCCTCGGTTTTTAGTTCGGTGTTCGTTTTCCCCTCACCCTACCCCTCTCCCGAAGGGAGAGAGGACCGGTTGTGCACAATGCCCAGTACGGTGCCGGTTCTAAGGGGGATTTTATTTTTTTGGCAAAAACTGCCTGAATAATTCCCGGCTTTTTAGCGGTTTGCCACCAAGATACGGCTTCAGCGCCATACGGGTAAAGCGTTTTGCGGCACGCAGTGAATCCACATCCGGAAACTCACGGCTGGCCAGCGCTTTCAACTGATGGCCGGTAAAGGTGTAGTTGTCTATTACCACGCTGGCGATAAAGCCTTTCTCTTCGCGATAGCGATAGGTCATGGTGTCATCCACTTCCTCGCCGCTTCCCGCGCAGTGCAGGAAATCGACGCCATATCCCAGATGCCCCAGTAGCGCCAGCTCAAAGCGACGCAAAGCCGGTTCGGGCGAACCAGTGGTGCCCGCCAGCGCCTGAATGCAGTGCAGGTAATCGAAGAAGAGTTCAGAGAAACGGGTTTCATGCTCCAGTACGCGGGAAATAAGTTCGTTAACGTAAAGGCCGCTATAGAGTGTGATACCGCTTAGAGGGAGCGCCAGCGAAACGGCTTCCGCGCTGCGCAGGGTTTTGACTTCACCGCGCCCGCCAAAGCGAACTAACAGGGGAGTAAAAGGCTGAAGCGCGCCTTTCAGATTGGAACGTTTGGAACGTGCGCCTTTGGCAACAAGGCGCACGCGGCCCGACTCTTCCGTGAAGACGTCCAGCATCAGGCTGGTTTCGCTCCAGGGGCGACTATGCAGGACGAATGCGCGCTGCCAGCCTTCCATCATACCCGTCGTCTTTCAAGCCGCAGGTGCGTTGGCTGCGACTGTTCACCCCAGTCACTTACTAATGTAAGCTCCTGGGGATTCACACTCTTGCCGCCTTCCTGCACCATGAAAGCCATAGGGTATGAGAAACTTACAGATCGTCGCCATAGCCAAGACTACGCAGTGCGCGCTCGTCATCAGCCCAGCCGGATTTTACTTTCACCCACAGTTCCAGGTGAACCGGGGCTTCGAACATTTCCTGCATATCTTTACGGGCTTCAATACCGATGGTCTTGATTTTGGAACCTTTGTTACCAATTACCATCTTCTTCTGCCCATCACGCTCAACGAGGATCAAACCGTTGATGTCGTAACCGCCGCGCTCATTAGACACGAAACGCTCGATTTCCACGGTAACGGAATATGGCAGCTCTTCGCCCAGGAAACGCATCAGCTTTTCACGGATGATTTCAGACGCCATAAAGCGCTGAGAACGATCGGTGATGTAATCTTCCGGGAAGTGATGAATCGCTTCCGGCAAATGCTTACGTACGATCCCGGCGATGGTATCGACGTTCAACCCGGTTTCTGCAGACATCGGTACGATATCGAGGAAGTTCATCTGGCTGCCGAGGAACTGCAGATGCGGTAGAAGATCTGCTTTTTCCTGCACGTTATCAACTTTGTTTACAGCCAGAATCACCGGCGCTTTGCCTTCGCGCAGTTTGTTCAGCACCATTTCGTCGTCCGGCGTCCAGCGAGTGCCTTCCACGACAAAAATCACCAACTCAACATCACCGATAGAGCTGCTCGCCGCTTTATTCATCAGGCGGTTGATGGCGCGCTTTTCTTCCATGTGCAGACCCGGGGTATCGACATAGATTGCCTGATACGCACCTTCCGTATGGATACCGACAATGCGGTGACGCGTGGTCTGCGCTTTACGCGAGGTAATAGAAATTTTCTGCCCCAGCAGATTGTTCAGCAGGGTAGATTTGCCCACGTTCGGACGTCCGACGATGGCGATAAATCCGCAGTAAGTTTTGTCGTTGCTCATTCCAGCTCCAGTTTTTTCAACGCCTGTTCGGCGGCAGCCTGCTCCGCCTTGCGACGGCTGGAACCTGTGCCAACCACCGGTTCACTCAGGCCGCTAACCTGGCAGTGGATAGTAAATTCCTGATCATGTGCTTCCCCACGCACCTGCACCACCAGATAAGATGGCAGCGGCAGATGGCGGCCTTGCAGATACTCCTGCAAGCGCGTTTTTGGATCTTTCTGTTTGTCGCCCGGGCTGATTTCGTCCAGACGCGTTTGATACCAGGAGAGAATTAACTTCTCGACATTCTGAATATCGCTGTCGAGGAATACCCCACCAATCAGCGCTTCAACCGTATCCGCAAGGATAGATTCGCGACGGAAGCCGCCGCTTTTCAGTTCACCCGGCCCTAAACGCAGACATTCGCCCAGTTCAAACTCACGGGCGATTTCCGCCAACGTATTCCCGCGAACCAGCGTCGCGCGCATACGACTCATATCGCCTTCATCCACACGCGGGAAGCGGTGATAAAGGGCGTTAGCGATGACGTAGCTTAAAATAGAATCGCCCAGAAATTCTAAGCGCTCGTTATGTTTGCTGCTGGCACTGCGATGGGTTAATGCCTGTTGCAACAACTCCTGATGAACAAAAGTGTAGCCCAGCTTCCGTTGAAGCCGATTAATTACGATGGGGTTCATGCGATACCAATAAATGAATGCGTCAAAAATTCAGCACACGAAACAGATCTGAAAGCACCAATACGGTTTCGTGTGCCGTGTCTATTAAGAAAGACATGTGTAACTTCGGGGGGATATTCTATACGCAACGACAAGGGATGTCGTTAGTTTGGAGAGATTTAACTGCTAAATAATTTATGCGGAGGCACTAATGCCCCCGCATAGGTCTGACAAGAATTAGTGGATACCGCCAATACGGCTTAAACGTACGCCGGTCGGCCATTCACCTTCCTGTTTTTCGAAGCTCATCCAAATGGCCGTCGCCTTGCCGACCAGGTTTGCTTCCGGCACGAAGCCCCAGTAACGGCTATCAGCGCTGTTGTCGCGGTTATCACCCATCATGAAGTAATGACCCGGCGGTACAATCCACGTAGCCGGCTGTAAACCCGACTGGCGATAGTACATGCCGACCTGATCCTGCGCGATTGGCACAGTCAGAATGCGGTGATTAACATCGCCCAGCGTCTCCTGACGTTCAGTCAGGCGAATACCGTTTTCTTTGGTTTCACCTTTCGGTAATTCAAAGAAACCGCTGGTTGCTTCGCCACCGTTACGACGGGCAAAGGTCTGCACGAAATCGCTCGGCTCAACATTCGAGTAGGTCACCGGCAGCGCGTTACCGCATGCCTGACCAGAACTGCAATTCGGTTGAATCGTGACTTCTTTGCTGATCGGATCGTAGGTCACTTTATCACCCGGCAGGCCAACCGCGCGTTTGATGTAATCAAGACGCGGATCTTCCGGATATTTAAACACCACGATATCGCCACGCTTCGGGTGACCTGTTTCAATAATCGTTTTCTGGTAAATAGGATCTTTGATGCCGTAGGCGAATTTTTCCACGAGGATAAAATCACCAATTAACAGCGTCGGCATCATTGAACCGGATGGGATCTGGAACGGCTCATAAATAAAAGAACGCACGATGAGCACAATCGCCAGCACTGGAAATACGGACGCGCCGGTTTCCAGCCAGCCCGGTTTCGGGCCCACTTTTTTCAGCGTTTTTTTGTCCAGTGCATCTCCGGTTGCGACCTGCGCCGCAGCCTGACGTTCCCGACGTTTGGGGGCGAAGATAAATTTATCAACGCACCACAAAAGGCCCGTGACCAGTGTGGCAATCACCAGAATCAGGGCAAACATATTCGCCATGCCAACTCCTTAAGGATTATTTACCGTCTTTTCCGACGTGCAGAATGGCGAGGAAAGCTTCCTGCGGCAGTTCGACGTTACCGACCTGCTTCATGCGCTTTTTACCCTCTTTCTGTTTTTGCAGCAGTTTTTTCTTACGGCTGACGTCACCGCCGTAGCATTTCGCCAGGACGTTTTTACGCAACTGTTTCACCGTTGAACGCGCGATAATGTGGTTGCCGATGGCCGCCTGAATCGCGATATCAAACTGTTGACGAGGGATCAGATCTTTCATCTTCTCAACCAGTTCACGACCACGGTACGGCGCATTGTCGTTGTGGGTGATCAGCGCCAGCGCATCCACACGCTCGCTGTTGATAAGAACGTCAACACGCACCATGTTAGACGCCTGGAAGCGTTTGAAGTTGTAATCCAGCGACGCATAGCCGCGTGATGTTGACTTCAGACGGTCGAAGAAGTCGAGTACCACTTCTGCCATCGGAATTTCATAGGTCAGCGCAACCTGTTTACCGTGGTAAACCATGTTGGTCTGTACGCCACGTTTTTCCACGCAAAGGGTAATTACGTTGCCCAGATACTCCTGCGGCAGCAGCATATGACACTCGGCGATCGGCTCACGCAGCTCCGCGATGTTATTCAGCGGCGGCAGCTTGGACGGGCTGTCGACGTAGATGACCTCTTTGTTCGTGGTCTCTACTTCGTAGACTACGGTCGGCGCGGTGGTGATCAGATCCAGATCGTATTCACGTTCCAGACGCTCCTGAATGATCTCCATGTGCAGCAGACCGAGGAAGCCACAGCGGAAGCCGAAGCCCAGCGCGGTAGAGCTTTCCGGCTCGTAGAACAGAGAAGCATCGTTCAGGCTCAGTTTGCCCAGCGCATCGCGGAAATTTTCGTAATCGTCAGAGCTTACCGGGAACAGGCCCGCGTAAACCTGCGGTTTAACTTTTTTAAAGCCAGGCAGCGCTTTGTCAGCCGGATTACGCGCCTGAGTCAGCGTATCGCCAACCGGTGCACCCAGAATGTCTTTAATGGCACACACCAGCCAACCCACCTCGCCGCATTTCAGCTCGGTACGGTCAACCTGTTTCGGCGTGAAAATGCCCAGACGGTCGGCGTTATACACCTGACCGGTGCTCATCACTTTGATTTTGTCGCCTTTACGCATAGTGCCGTTTTTAATACGCACCAGCGAGACCACGCCCAGGTAGTTATCAAACCAGGAGTCGATGATCAGCGCCTGCAGTGGGCCTTCCGGGTCACCTTCCGGCGGCGGAATATCGCGCACCAGACGTTCCAGAACCTCGGTGACACCTACGCCGGTTTTCGCCGAGCAGCGCACGGCATCTGCCGCGTCGATACCGACGATATCTTCAATTTCTTCCGCCACGCGCTCAGGATCGGCAGCCGGGAGGTCGATTTTGTTCAGTACCGGAACCACTTCCAGATCCATTTCCATGGCGGTGTAGCAGTTTGCCAGGGTTTGCGCCTCTACGCCCTGCCCGGCGTCAACCACCAGCAGTGCGCCTTCACAGGCCGCCAGAGAACGGGAAACTTCGTAGGAGAAGTCGACGTGACCAGGGGTGTCGATAAAGTTCAGTTGATAGGTTTCGCCATCAGCTGATTTAAAGTCCAGGGTGACGCTCTGCGCTTTAATGGTAATGCCGCGTTCGCGTTCCAGATCCATCGAATCGAGAACCTGGGCTTCCATTTCACGATCAGAAAGGCCACCGCAAATCTGGATGATACGGTCAGACAGCGTCGACTTACCGTGGTCGATATGTGCAATGATCGAAAAGTTACGTATATTCTTCATATATTAAGATAATTATGCCTTACGAATACTTTGAGGCCGCTGTTCTGTGCCTGACGTTTTTGTCGTTCGAAAACGCCGCATTCTACACTACAACTGCGCAACCAGGAAATGCTCTTCCAGCAAGCATAGCGGTTCCGTTCACGGCTTTCTCATACCAGATGTAAATAAAAATAAAGCCAGTACGATCGCTGGCTGAGAGTGATGGCAAACGCAACACTGCATGATGCGCTACGCTTATCAGGCCTACCAGGTTTCTGCTGTATATTGGATGCGCACTATTTTGTAGGCCGGATAAGACGTTTACGCCGCATCCGGCTAGAACAGCACGCACTTTGTCAGCAAACTGAGCCAGTGCGATCACTGACTCAATTCAGAAGAAGTGGTGGTTCGCAGGAGGTCAGGTGGCAGGCCAACGCTAATGATGACTGGTTGCCACGTTTCGCGTTTCGCAAGCGTGGGCGAAAAACCGCGCGCCAGTAAAAAGCCCCCCACACCGCCTAACAGCGCTCCACACATGGCAGCGATGTCAGTGCCAAATAGCACCTGGAACAATGAGGCCATGATAAACAGCCCTACCAGCGGGGAAAGGTAAACCAGCATAGCGGAACCCAGCAGACTGCTTTCGCTAATTCCCAGCTCCACTTTTTGCCCGGCCACCAGCGGTTCGGCGCTGGGAACGGTAATAGTGTGGCTGGTTTGCGGCCCAAGTTTATTGAGCACGCGGCTGCCGCAGCCCGCGCGTGACGCGCAGCTGCTACATGATGCTTTCACGTCGCAGTGAACTTTTGCAACGCCGTTCTCCCAGGAGACAACGGTCGCCCACTCTTTAATCATTGTACGCCCTTGAAGCTAATACCGTCGGCAATGCGTTTCGCCGTTGGCGGCGGCAGTTCACCGACGATAGTGATTTCAGCCTGATTGCGCACGGTGGTGCTAACCGTGCGGCGACCGGTGCGCAGCATCTGTTCGCTGCTGTTGGCCGTGGCCCGGCTGATGTTGATGGAGAAACTGAACAGGCCGTCCGAGAAGAGACGAGACTCCACTGCGGTATCAATGGTAGGTAACGTGCGACGGCTGCTGGAGACCTCGCTGAAGCCCTGAGGCACCCAGGTCGGCGACCAGTTGAAGTTCACCTTACTGCCCGCCGGAACGGAGAGCAGCGGCGGCAGGCTGGCTTTCGCCAGTTTATCCATGCTGCTACCCACTTGATCGCCTACGTTAAACGCAATGACGCGGAACTGCTCCAGCGTTTCGCCGTCGCGATCCAGCAGGTCAACCCGCATCGGCAGTTTGCTTTCAGAGTCCATCCAGACGATGTAGCTATAACGGGTGCCATCGCGCGCGACGACGCGGATCACTTCACATAAGCGATCGGCAATACGGGTTCGGCCGACAGAGATGAAATCGTAATACGGCGCCAGGCGTTTAAAGTCGGTATAGACCAGCGACGGCAAGGAATCGACGATGTAATCGCCATTGAGCGTAAACGGGTCGAGGCCCGGCTCAAAATAGCTGATTTCATTGCCGCGCTGCACCACTTCACGACGCGGACCATCCAGTTGCAGTAGCTGTGCCAGTGCCTGGTTGTTCAAACGCGCGTGACGATAGCGTAGCGATTCGACGCCGGTTTTATTGATGCTGACGAATGACAGCTCATAGTTGAGGGACTGACTGGCCAGATTCATCTGCTGCAACAACGCCCCGGACGAGACATCAGCCGAGGCGTTGACAGAGAAGAACAGGCTGCCAGCCACAAGGGACATGGCACACCAAAGTTGCTTCATTACTGCGATTGCGTTCCTAAAGTTTGATAGCCCGGCACCTGAACAGCAGCCTGCTGGGTTTGTGCCTGTTCAAACTGAAGTTGCTCAGAATGCAGGCGGCGCTGCAATTCATAATCCTGCAACATTGCGTTGATGCGACGGCGTTGTTCCTGAACCTGCTGTTGCTGGCCCGTACCCGCAGTGGCATCAGACGGCACGCCCAGGCTAACCGGACTTGCTTTGCCCATCATCGGTAAGGTATTAAAAACCGGTGTTTCGGGCTGCTGAGTAGAATCTGATTGCCCATTATAGTGCTGGACACCGACAATAACTGCAAGCGATACACAAGCCGCAACGCCCATTTGGGTAAGCGAGCTCGCCCACGGACGGACTTTTTTCCAGAATGGCATATTCTGCCATTGATGCGGCGCTGGCTGGGCTTCAGGAATGAGCGGCGTCGCCTGACGAGCGGGCTCATTTTCGATGGCAGCCATGACGCGAGAAGAGATATCAAAATGAAGTACATCCGCCGTATCGCCGCGCAGCGAATCACGGATGAGATGATAGCTCTCCCAGGTTTTTTGCATTTCCGGCGAACGAGTTAATTCGGTGAGCAACTCGTTATCCACCGTTTCACCATCCATTAAGGCGGAAAGTTTTTCTTTCTGCATGCCTAATACCTTTTCCAGTATCCCGCTACCGTCAACGCCTGATAAGCGGTTGAACTTTATTATCAATAGCTTCTCGCGCACGGAAGATACGGGAACGAACAGTACCTACCGGGCAATCCATAATTGCAGCTATCTCTTCATAGCTTAGGCCATCCAGCTCTCGCAGGGTAATTGCCATGCGCAAATCTTCTGGAAGACTTTCAATGGTGCGAAAAACTATCTGTCTCAGCTCTTCTGACAACATTAAGTTCTCAGGGTTCGAAATTTCTTTCAGTGCGCCGCCACTTTCGAAGTTTTCTGCTTCCATTGCGTCCACATCGCTGGAAGGTGGGCGTCGCCCCTGAGCAACCAGGTAATTTTTTGCCGTATTGACTGCAATACGGTACAGCCATGTATAGAAAGCACTATCTCCCCGGAATGAATCCAGCGCACGATAGGCCTTTATAAAAGACTCTTGCACCACATCAGGAACGTCACCTGACGGCACATATCGGGAAACCAGGCTCGCCACCTTATGCTGGTAGCGCACCACCAGTAGGTTAAAAGCTTTCTGGTCTCCTTTTTGGACCCGTTCAACCAGGACCTGGTCCGTTAACTGCTCGCTCATCCGAGGTAATGTCTCCCCAAACCCTATTCCAATGCGTAATCAAAACGCCACTCCGTTCACTGCACTATGAGCAAGCACAAGCTTAGAGTGTCTGATGATTGTAAAGTTCCGTTACGCCTTTGTTTTTTGTTTGTCAGTTGTAGACCGTTCATTGTCTCTCATTATAAGTCTACGCATGCACTACGTTGCCTAAGTTGCGAAAGAAAAACGCAATTCTCGCAAGAGTAACGTAACCCGCCTTTTATTTCACCATAAATACTGGATTCCGGAGTCAGAGATTCGATTATTTTCCTTCGTTTACAAAGTCCCTTCAGACACTGTTATGTTTAGCCGTTACAACTTCCACTAAAAAAATATGTGCGCCAGCGCCTTTTATGATGCTATGCTGACCAAACTGTGTTTAGTAAATTAAACAAACCATGATGAACACTCTTCCCGATCTCTCTTGTGATGTCCTGATCATCGGTAGCGGTGCTGCCGGGTTATCTCTCGCGCTGCGCGTTGCCGGGCAGCACTCTGTCATTGTGCTCAGCAAAGGCCCAATAAGCGAAGGTTCAACCTTCTACGCGCAGGGCGGCATTGCAGCCGTTTTTGATGAAACCGACAGTATCGAATCCCACATCGAAGACACGCTCATCGCCGGTGCCGGGATTTGCGATCGAGAGGCGGTGTCGTTCGTGGCAAGCAACGCCAAAAACTGCGTCCAGTGGTTGATTGACCAGGGCGTGCTGTTTGATACGCAAGTGCAAAGTAACGGCGAAGCGAGTTATCACCTGACACGTGAAGGCGGCCACAGCCATCGCCGCATTCTGCATGCGGCAGATGCCACTGGCAAAGAAGTGGAAAACACGCTGGTTAGCAAGGCGCTGAATCATCCCAATATTCGGGTGATTGAGCGCTGCAATGCCGTAGACCTGATCATGTCCGATAAGATTGGCCTGCCCGGCACGCGCCGCGTGGTGGGTGCGTGGATCTGGAACCGTAATAAAGAAAGCGTGGAAACCTGCGCGGCAAAATCGGTGGTGCTGGCAACGGGTGGCGCGTCCAAGGTATATCAGTACACCACCAACCCGGATATCTCCTCGGGCGACGGCATCGCCATGGCCTGGCGTGCGGGCTGCCGCGTGGCGAATCTGGAGTTTAATCAGTTCCATCCCACCGCCCTGTTCCACCCGCAGGCGCGTAACTTCCTGCTCACCGAAGCGCTACGCGGTGAAGGCGCGATACTGAAGCGCCCGGACGGCAGCCGTTTTATGCCCGATTTCGACGAACGGGGCGAACTTGCGCCGCGCGATGTAGTGGCACGTGCAATCGATCATGAAATGAAACGTCTCGGCGTGGATTGTATGTATCTGGACATCAGCCATAAACCCGAAGAATTTGTCCGTCATCATTTCCCGATGATTTACGAGAAACTGCTTGGACTGGGAATCGACCTGACCAAAGAGCCTGTGCCGGTTGTTCCGGCGGCGCACTATACCTGCGGCGGCGTGATGGTGGATGATAACGGACGCAGCGACGTCGACGGTCTGTATGCCATCGGTGAAGTGAGTTATACCGGCCTGCACGGCGCCAACCGTATGGCCTCTAACTCTCTTCTGGAGTGTCTGGTGTATGGCTGGTCAGCGGCGGAAGATATCAACAAACGGATTGCCAGCACGCGTCAGGTGGCAACCCTGCCCGCGTGGGATGAAAGCCGGGTGGATGATTCCGACGAGCGGGTGGTGATTCAGCATAACTGGCACGAATTACGTTTGCTGATGTGGGATTACGTCGGCATCGTGCGTACCACGAAACGGCTGGAGCGCGCCCTGCGTCGCATCACCATGCTTCAGCAGGAGCTCGACGAGTATTACTCACGCTTTCGCGTGTCTAACAATTTGCTGGAACTGCGCAATCTGGTACAGGTAGCGGAGCTGATTGTCCGCTGTGCGATGATGCGTAAAGAGAGCCGGGGCCTGCATTACACGCTGGACTACCCGGAACTCATGCAGGACTCCGGCCCGTCCGTGCTCTCGCCACTGACTCACATAAAGAGATAAAACGCCTGGGTCAGCGCAGTGTAGGCTTCTGAATATTGCTGCTCTGGCCCACGAATTGCTAATCTGTCACTGAATCCCTCACCGTTTTGCGGCGAGAACGCCAGCAGGACGCGATGCGGTGGGCGCGTATCATATTCAGCAATATCCGTGCGCAGACGTAAATGCCAGCCCATCGACAGGGCCAGTTCGGTAAAACTTTGGCCGATATTTTCCGGCAATACCACGCAAAAAAATCCCTCTTCCGTAATGGCATCCGCCGCGCAGGTGAGCAACGTTTGATGATCGAGCGACGTGGTGTAGCGCGCCTGCTCGCGCTGCGGCGTGGCGCATTCAACGCCTTGCTGATAGTAAGGCGGATTGCTGACGATCAGGTCATAGCGACGATGAACGTTCGCGACCCAGGACTGAATATCCGTCGTGTGTACGGCAATTTTTTGCGGCCACGGAGATTGCGCGACGTTCTCCCGCGCCTGGTCTGCGGCATGCTCATCGATCTCAACCGCGTCAATCTGTGTACTCTCCCCGGTACGCTGTGCCAGCATCAATGCCAGCAAACCGCTTCCGGTGCCAATATCCAGCACGCGCGTGACGTGCGCGATCGGTGCCCATGCGCCCAGCAGAATGCCGTCCGTCCCCACTTTCATGGCACAACGGTCATGCGCGACAAAAAATTTTTTGAAGGTAAATCCATTACGACGCAGCGTGGGTTTCGAGTCAGACATAGTTTTTTTGCGTATCCGGTTTTGGCTCAGCACAATACCTGAGAACAGATAGCCATACAAACAGATGAAGATTAGAGCCGTAACGTCTATAATCAGCGCCTCACACTGAGGTAGACAATGACTGTAACGACTTTTTCCGAACTTGAACTTGATGAAAGCCTGCTGGACGCCCTCCAGAGCAAAGGCTTTACACGCCCGACTGCCATCCAGGCTGCCGCCATTCCGCCTGCGCTCGATGGACGTGATGTTTTGGGTTCTGCGCCCACCGGCACCGGTAAAACAGCGGCGTATCTGCTGCCTGCGTTGCAGCATCTGCTCGACTTCCCGCGCAAAAAATCCGGCCCGCCGCGCATCTTGATCCTGACGCCAACGCGTGAACTGGCGATGCAGGTCGCAGACCACGCGCGCGAGCTGGCCAAAAATACCCATCTCGATATCGCCACCATTACCGGCGGTGTCGCGTACATGAACCACGCTGAAGTCTTCAGCGAAAATCAGGATATCGTGGTTGCCACCACCGGTCGCCTGTTGCAGTACATTAAAGAAGAAAACTTTGACTGCCGCGCCGTCGAGACCTTAATTCTTGACGAAGCTGACCGGATGCTGGATCTCGGCTTTGCGCAGGATATCGAACACATTGCCGGTGAAACCCGCTGGCGTAAACAGACGCTGCTCTTCTCCGCCACGCTTGAAGGCGATGCGATTAAGGATTTTGCTGAGCGTCTGCTGGAAGATCCGGTTGAGGTATCTGCGAACCCGTCCACTCGTGAACGTAAGAAAATTCACCAGTGGTACTACCGTGCAGATAACCTGGAGCACAAGGTCGAGCTTCTCAAGCATCTTCTGAAACAAGAAGAGATGACGCGCGCTATTGTTTTTGTACGGAAACGTGAGCGTGTGCATGAGCTTGCCGAAATGCTGCGTGCCGCCGGGATCAACAACTGTTATCTCGAAGGCGAAATGGCACAGATCAAGCGTACCGAAGGGATCAAGCGTCTGACGGAAGGCCGCGTAAATGTACTGGTTGCGACCGATGTGGCCGCACGCGGTATCGATATTCCTGATGTCAGCCACGTGATCAACTTCGATATGCCGCGCACCGGCGATACTTACCTGCATCGTATTGGCCGTACCGGCCGCGCGGGCCGTAAAGGTACGGCGGTTTCTCTGGTTGAAGCGCATGACCACCTGCTGCTGCAGAAAATTGGTCGCTACATCGAGGAGCCGCTGAAAGCGCGCGTCATCGATGGGCTGCGCCCAACTACGCGTGCGCCTAGTGAAAAAATGACCGGTAAACCGTCGAAGAAAGTGCTGGCAAAACGTGCTGAGAAGAAAAAAGAGAAAGACAAGCCGCGCGTGAAAGTACGCCATCGCGATGCGAAGAATGTCGGTAAGCGTCGTAAGCCAAGCGGAGCTGAACCGCAGTCGACAGAAGAGTAAAAAAAACGCCGGGTCTCCCCGGCGTTTTTATTTCCTGCCTCTGAAAACTTACAGGCTTTCAGTGAAAGTACGTGCGATAACGTCGCGCTGCTGTTCCGGCGTCAGGGAGTTAAAGCGTACCGCGTAGCCTGAAACACGAATGGTCAGCTGCGGATATTTTTCCGGATGTTCAACCGCGTCCAGCAGGGTTTCACGACGCAGAACGTTAACGTTAAGGTGCTGACCACCTTCGACGCGAACTTCTGGTTTCGCTTCAACCGGGATTTCACGATATTCGATATCGCCAAGCGCTTTCACAGCAACCACTTCATCTTCTGCATAACCACCTTTGGCAACCAGGCAGCGTGCTTCCCCTTTTTCGCTATCCAGCAGCCAGAAAGAATTCAGCAGGTCGTCGTTAGCGGCTTTAGTAATCTGAATACCAGTAATCATTTGATGCCTCCCTTAGGCTATTCGTATTCGTTTAACCGGCCAGTTCCCGGCCAATTGGTAAAACCATTGTTGCTTGAGTGTATATATACCCCTCAAACACCCCGCATTCTTTGATTTAAATCAATAAAAACCACACCACAAAAGTGGTCATACACTAATTTACTTGTTTTATATCAAGTTACGCCGAGCGATAACGCCAAATTTTCTCTGTAAATTTTCAACTTTTTTTACGCTGAGCGTGGTTTTTATCCTGCGTGGTTTTGTATTGGAGAAAGAAGCAGTTAAGCTACTGCGCATGACAATTTCCAGGAGAGCGAGATGAGCGCCCTTTTAACCTGGCACGATGTGCTGGCCGACGAGAAGCAACAACCCTATTTTTTGAACACGCTGGCAACGGTGGCGAAAGAGCGCCAGGCAGGCACAACAATTTACCCGCCGCAGAAAGATGTGTTTAACGCCTTTCGTTTCACCGAACTGAGCGATGTGAAAGTAGTGATTTTAGGTCAGGATCCCTACCACGGGCCGGGTCAGGCGCACGGTCTGGCTTTCTCTGTTCGTCCAGGTATCGCCACGCCGCCGTCTTTGCTGAACATGTATAAAGAGCTGGAAGGATCAATCCCAGGTTTTACCCGCCCTGCGCATGGCTATCTTGAAAGCTGGGCGCGTCAGGGTGTACTGCTGCTTAACACCGTGCTGACAGTGCGTGCCGGTCAGGCGCATTCTCACGCCAGCCTCGGCTGGGAAACCTTTACTGATAAAGTGATCAGCCTGATTAATGAACACCGGGAAGGGGTGGTATTTTTATTGTGGGGATCGCATGCCCAGAAGAAAGGCGCGATTATCGATGCACAGCGTCATCGCGTGCTGAAAGCCCCGCATCCGTCACCGCTTTCAGCCCATCGCGGCTTTTTTGGCTGCAACCACTTTGTACAGGCTAACGAATGGCTGGCGCAGCGCGGTGAAGTGCCCATCGACTGGATGCCGGTGCTACCGGCGGAAAGCGAGTAAAAAAAATGCCAGCGCAATGCTGTAATGCCGATCAGTTAAGGATCGGTTGAACGATCCAGTGGTTGTGTAAGAATCCGGAAATGC